>NZ_JBQTGJ010000008.1:82338-174313 GCF_052400685.1 Geofilum sp. OHC36d9 | reverse complement strand
TGTTGTAGCTCTACCGGGGTGTAGTTCAACCTGGAGTAATCGCTGGGTCGTGCCGACCGCTCATACTCCTATATATTAGGCGTAGTTATTACTTTTTTTCAATCTTTATCATTTTTATAATAGATTCATAATCTGATTTTTCTGTGTCTCCGATAAATATCAGTTTGTCATTGTTTAAATCAAGTAATCCACAACTATTCCAAATACCAGCAGATTTATCTAACAAACTATATTTGAAAATTTTATAATCCTTCAGCTCAAAAATAATATTTGTCTCAATTTCTCGAATTTTAGTTGTCCCAGCACAAAATATTTTCTCGTTAATAAGTTTAATGTCATTAATTCTAAAGTCATTTTTAAATTTATAATTGTCTGGCTGATAGTGTAATTCACTTTGTTGTAGCAAATGTAATTCTTTGTCGAAGATGTAAACGATTGGGATAAAACCATTGTTATTATCTAAATTACCAACAATTAGAATCTTGTCATTATAACTTAGAATTTTTATTGGGAAAAAGCGTTTTTCAAATTCAGGTGCTGATTGAAGTTTTAAATTGAAATCTTTGTCAAACCAATCTATAATCCATTTTTCTGTTTCTCCATTTGAGTTAAGTTTTACTGAAATTATTAAAACGTCATTATCAATGAAATTAGAAATTAATGGGAATCCATTTTGAGGTAATTTGCTGCGATTAACTAATTTACCCTCATTTGAGATGATATAGCTATTTAAACCATCAAGACCACTTGAAATTATTTGGATTTTTTTATCAATTATTTTTGCATTATAAATTCCCTCATATTTTTTGTCAAGGAGTAAGTTCCAAATTTCAAATCCTTGAATATTATATGCTCCAATATAATCTTGTTCTGTTTCAGAATTGTCAGGATAAATAGTTCCTGTAATGATATAATTATCTTGAGATTTAAAAATGTCTTTAAATGCGATAAAGTCTTTGTTATTTATAACTCTTTCAGAAATAAAAATTGAGTCGGTGAATTTAGCAACAGAAAGTTTTACGGAATTACTATTCTTTTCTTGTATTCTTGAAATTAGCTCAATTGTATCATTTGTGTAGAATGACTTGAAGTAACTGCTAATATAATATTTATCGAAATCAGTTTCTTTAAGAATCTCAAAATCGCTTTGAGAGAAACCATAAATTCCGTTGATTATCAATATTAAAGTCAAAAGTTTTTTAATCATTTGGTAGCCTCAATTTTAATTACGCCTAACGTAGCGCATATGAAACGTGGGTGATTTAAACTCACCTAACTATCAATATTGCACTTAGCTAAAGCTTTTGGTTTGGTTATAAATTTTATCTTTTTACTAACCAAAGCAATAGCTTTGGCGGCCAGATTAAACGCTCAAATGTTTCGAAAACCACTGAGCCACCTATGTTTTATAATGCATTGTTGTGTGGCGTTATTTTTCATTAACTGCTGCAAAAGTTCTATACAAATAAGTCAAAATAATCGGGATACTACCTATTATTACAAGTCCGATTTGCACATTTAAATTCAGACCACGGTCAAAATAAATAACAAGCAATAAAAATATTCCTAATATATTGCTTAGAATAATAGTGTTCTTAATATTAGAATATTCACTTATAAAATTCAGAATTAGATAAAAAATTCCAAATATTATTCCATAGCTATACAGATATAATGTACATCTATTTAATTCAGGAAATAGTATTCTTGATACGTATGTTAGTCCTATGTAAAAAACAATTTGAACAAGTCCTAACACAATACACTTAATAGCCTTTTTATTCATTTTCCTTTATGTTATTTTCCACCCAAAATAGAAGAAATTGCTATTAGAACCCATTCCTATATTTTCTATTTAGTTCGTAATTAAACTTTCAACTTCATGTCATTCACACTAATGTAAGATTATAATTTTAACACGTCAGCTTACAAATGAAAACTTGATTTTTAAGCGATGCGAGTAATGCCACACAACGGTAAATTGTATGAGTAGTGGCAGATTGCGGGCTTCTTTCCTGTCAAACCGTTACGCAGTTTAAGCGGGCTACAAACGTTGAAATTTAGCACTTTACCTGCCATTACTTATACAAAATGTTGTGGCGTCGTTATTATTCATTTCTGTTATAATGTCTTCTCAATTCATTATCACTCGCAATATTCCCAAGTCCAATTGTCAATGTAAAATAGTAGTTATAACTCAATGTCGGTGAACCGCTCAATTTGTCTTGATTATTATTTATATTCCACCTTGCTTCTTCAAGCGGTAATAGATAACCAGTCCTAAAATTAACCAAAAAGAACCACTGATAAGAAAATCCAAATCCCAAATCTAAATTTGCTCTTGAGTTCGTGATTTCTTTATACTCCAAAGTCGTGTTAAAATAGTTGTTAAAACTTGTCTCATTTGAGATTTTTTCACGGTACATATAATTTAGTCCACAACCTTTAAAACCTACATAAGGATAAATAGAATATCTATGGTTTTTAGTCAGGTCATATCCAACGTTTAATGAAGTCGAACGATATTCAACCTCGGTCAAATATGTGTCATTGTCATCTTTCTTCGTTGTCTTGTTGAATGAAAAGGTCGTAATCCACCTATTAGCATATAATTGAAGTCCAATCCCAATATTTGCAGCAGAATATTCACATTTTGGATATCCTAATCCAGTCAATTCATTATTTATTTGTTGATTGTCAATAATAGGAAATTCAATCGGAAAGATAATGAACCCTCCAAAAACATTATTTTTTAATGTATCTGACTGTGCAATTAGTCCATTTGTTAATCCAACTAATAAAAATGTCAATATGAAGATTCTTTGTTTCATGCAGTTATCTTTTTTAATGCGCCACAACACCCCCATAACGTCATTATCATTTATGGCCTCAAAGAGTTATTGCATTTATAATTGTCTTTTTTGCCGCCGCTTTCCGGAAAAACAGACAATGAATTTACTACTTTGCTGATATTTATCAAATAAGTTGAACAAAAGCAACACAATTAAAGCATGGGCATTCTTCTCAAAAACATAAAAAAACGACAGTAGGTCCATAGTATTTTGCTGTAGTTCTACCGGGATGTAGTTCAACCTGGAGTAATCGCTGGGTCGTGCCGACCGCTCATACTCCTATATATTGTGCACTGGCATTGCTATATTTTTACAAATTCTCTAAAATTATTCCTGTCAATCACGTGTCCCTCAGCTTTATATGTATCTATAAAATTCTGAGGAAATCTAGTCTTTTTATTATTCCACTTAAATTCAAATCCAGTAATTTGTCCATTACTCTCTTCTACAAAATCAATTTCCTGTTGTTGTTTTGTTCTCCAGAAATACATTTTTGCAAAAGTATCTTTGTACAAATTTTGTTTTCTCCTTTCTGACACGAGAAAATTTTCCCATAAAGCGCCTTTATCAACTCTCAAATCTAATTGGTTAAAGTTCCCAATAATCATATTTCGGATACCATTGTCATAAAAATAGATTTTCCGATTCTGCTTAATTTCATTTCTAATATTTCGGCTAAAGCTATTAAGTCTAAAAACAATATATCCTTTTTCTAGGATGTCAATGTATTTTTGAACTGTAATTTTATTAATTCCAATCAGTTGAGATATTTCATTATAATTCACCTCGCTTCCCATTTGTAAAGCCAAAGCTTGTAATAGTTTATCAAGGACTTCAGGTTTTCTGATATCTGAAAATGCTAAAATATCACGATACAAATAGCTATTTACAAGATTTTTCAAAGTCTCCCGCTCTTTACCTTGATTATTAATAACCTCGGGATAAAGCCCATAGAGTAATCTGTTTTCTATTTGCTGTTCTGATTTTATGAATCCGATTTTATTTTCGTATTCTTCCCAAGATATTGGAAACAATTCATATTCCCATTTTCTGCCCGTCAATGGCTCATTCAATTCATTTCCTAAATCAAATGATGAAGAACCACTTACAAATAACTGAACTTTTTTGAATTGGTCAGTAATGATTTTTAAAGTCAAACCGATTCCTGCTATTCTTTGAGCTTCGTCAAGAAATATGTATTTGTAATCGCCAATAAATGTGCGAATTTGTTCTGTCGTTGGGCTTTGTAATAGATTTCTTGTTGCAGGGTCATCAGCGTCAAGGAATAAATAATCTTTGTCTTTTAGAATCTCGTTTAGTAAAGTTGTTTTTCCTACTTGTCGTGCACCAACAACAACGATAGCTTTCCCACCGTTGATTTTTTCCTTTATTGTGTTTTCAATTGTTCTATCAAACATCTTTTTATTTCAAAGATACGATTAAATATCATAATGACCAATAGTCATGTCTTTGAGTCATAAAAATGTCGAAATGTCGTTTCTTTTGCTTGTGCACAACGGATGGCGGTAAGAAATCGTTGCGCACTTAAATGCATTTCAGTATCAACCCGCTATGCCGTTTATTAAATGTTATGTCGTTCAAATTTAGCACTTTCCGCGCAATGTTTTTTACCGCGTGTTAGTGAAACGGTTCCGTGCGAAATGGTTGGTTGAAATATTGTGCCGGTTGATGTTGATTTTGCTTTACCTGAAAACATATCGTATAGTCCCACAATGGTCTTGAAAGCACCACCTGCAATACCTCCAATATCACTTATACCGAGAAGGATATTGGATAATTCACCACCTTTTTCAAAATCATCGGATACATCAGATAAATATGCTGCAAGATTTTCTCTTGCTCTTTTATCACTATTGTTAGGACATACCTTATCACTATATGTATTAAGGCTACTAGCTGCTTGATCAACTGTTTTTTGCATCTCTTTTCGACTAGGAATTTTTTCGGTAAATTTTTTACCTTCGGTAGCAAATTCTTTTAACCCGTCAGGGGTATTTTTACTTGTTTTTGATGCTTTATCACCTTGCAGAGAATAACTTGTTGTAACATATTCGAATTCTCCTCTCACATCAACCGTTGATACTTCAACTAATGAAACTTTGAAGAATAAAGCATAATTACTTGCATTTGCATCAGTAGTATGGTCAAAAGTTACTGCAAAATCGGTTACAAACCAATACGTTTCCCAGTATGTGGAAACTGAATTCAGACCTTTTTCAGCAGGCACATTATTCGGATATTTATTGGTAGCATAGCAATATGTATTTAACGGTGATAATAAAGATGTTTTATTTGAGCCAGTATTCCACTCCAAGGACACTACTGCTTGCTGTGCGGACAAATCAGCATCTGCACCATACATAAATAATCTAATAGTTCCTCGGTATCTGTTATAAAGTAAAAAATATGGATGGTCAATTGGCACACCACAACCGAAATTTTTTGCTAACAATTCCCACCCTTCTTCTTTTGTATAGTCTTCCCCATCAACTATTTGTTTTAAATCAGGATTGCTGTAATTTTTATTAATGTATCCGTCAACATATTTTGAAATGGAAGTTCCAATTTCATAAGATTGTCCTGGCATACCCCATGTTGGATAATACAACCAGTTTTCTCTACTATTTTCTAACCAATCCCAATCAGTATCACATGCGGGTACATTTTGTGCATTTGTAACACTAATAAGTGATATAGATAATATTAAAAATACTAATATTTTTTCATCTGTAATTTTTTTATTTAAAATAAAGATTAAAAGTTTGTGCTTCAATTTCAAAGCTTTGTAATTTGTTCAAATTATAATAGTCTCCCTCAACAACAATAAATTGCCCTGAAAATAAAAAGGGTTTATTGAAATGGACAGTATAAGAACCAGGATACGTAAGTACGTGTACGTTGGCGGTTGTTATATTCCGTTCAGAAGAAATAGATTGCAGTTCTTTTGATATTTTTTCGCCTTCAGTCATAACTGCCTCTTCGTCATATTTTTCACAAGCAATTAATGTGAAAAACAATAGCGTAATAAGTATTTTTACTTTCATTTTATATATGTCTATTTTATAATTACACATAGTTTCTGTTCAAGATTCTCAATAATATTGTTGCCTATTGATTCCTTATTAGTTTGCCCAAATGCAAGCTTTTCAAATTATAATGACAATAATAGCAATACTGTTTTTTTTATTTTTGAATTTTCATTTTGATACACCTACTCTGTTTTTATGCTTTTCGGTTTCCGCATTTAATATTTTATTGTTTATATCAACAGTGCTTCTAAGTACTGGGTTTTCTATATTGTTTTTTTTGGGGGGTCGGCAAACAATAATTTCTCTCTAAACAGTTCTTTCGTCTCATCGGAGATTGTTGCCTTGCCCATAACGTATTCATAACGCCACTATCATTTATGGCCTAAAAGAGTTATTGCATTTATATGGTCTTTTTGCCGCCGCTTTCCGGAAAAACAAACACCTAATTTACTACTTTGCTGATATTTATCAAATAAGTTGAACAAAAGCAGCACAATGAAAGCATGGGCAATCTTCTCAAAAACATAAAAAAACGACAGTAGGTCCAGAGTAGTTAGTTGTAGTTCTACCGGGGTGTCGTTCAACCTGGAGTAATCGCTGGGTCGTGCCGACCGCTCATACGCCTATATATTAGCGCCTGTTTTTCTTACGATATAACAGTGTATCTTTTATAAAATGATTCGATTTCAGTAGTAGTCCAACCATTTCTAGTGTACAGTTTTCTAATCACTATTAACTTTACTGTCTCATCTTCTAACACGTCAAATGATTTAATCTCAACTAATGTATTTTTACCATCGTCATTAAGATCTAGCCGAAATGTAGCCGAAGATAGACTATCATTAAATTCACCAATTAATATATTACCGTAGATGTCATAACCTGTAAGATCATATACAATTATATTTTCTTTGTCTGCTAATCTATGTTCATTTTCTGTCGGCCAAGATTCGCTTAAAACAAATTCATTATCATACAAAAAAAGTTCATCTTCACGAGGTATTCTTATCCTAATTTTTGAAAGCAAAATCATTGGATTTTCTTCGAAAAGATTGGTTGATTCAACTCCATCATCATTTAGGTCTACAGCTATTTTTGAAGTAGAACTAATTATTTCGTATTTCCCATTGAATCTTTCTTTAAGTAGAGGTCTGTTATTGACATCAGTTTGGTCCTCTTGGCAACTTAAGAGAACTAATGAAATAATGATAAGATGAAAAAAAATCATCTTCCTATTAGATTTATTATTCATCTGAATTTTGGTTTTTAGTTATGTTATCTTTTGTTTTGCCAACATGTCGCGCTTTAAATAGGCGCCAACAACCCCATAACGCCATTATCATTTATGGCCTAAAAGAGTTCTTGCATTTATATGGTCTTTTTGCCGCCGCTTTCCGGAAAAACAGACAATGAATTTACTACTTTGCTGATATTTATCAAATAAGTTGAACAAAAGCAACACAATTAAAGCATGGGCATTCTTCTCAAAAACATAAAAAAACGACAGTAGGTCCATAGTATTTAGTTGTAGTTCTACCGGAATGTGGTTCAACCCGGAGTAATCGCTGGGTCGTGCCGACCGCTCATACGCCTATATATTGTGTGCAGTTATTACAGTTCTACCCATCTTATTTCTCGGAAATCTAATATCGCTGTTAAAGGATTGTACTTAAAGACAAGAGTATTTCCTAAAAAACAGATACTATCCTGCTTCGAATAATAATTCTCAATCAGGACTGTATCGTTTATGAACTCATAATCAAGCATTAATTCAAATTCGCCGTCTGGAACTACGGTACAGTTATCTGTTGTCTGTTGATTAAAGAATTTTACGAGATAATCCAGAGGAAAGAAATCAGACTTGACACTTAATTGACCGTTATAATAAGTATAAGTAAAAAAAGAATCTGCATCGCCGCCTTTTAAATGAGTGACAACAGTAAAACAACCATCTCTATTTGTCTTATAAATCAAGAGTTCCCAGTATGCATCTCCAAGACTTACTTTTAGGTGTTTGTCGCTTATTAATTCTTTGACATGAAAATACTTGTCATCATTGGTTATGTAATTTTTTAATGCGTCTTGATAAATTATCTCTCTGTCTTTTTTAGACCAACTGTGTCCTTTTCCCATAGAAGAATCCGGGAGAATAGCAAAAATCTCAAATAGAGTTTTATCTTTTATATTTAGTAGATGTATTGTATCAACGGCACTATGCTTCTCATTATCTGATATAGTTTCATCAGATTGGGTCATAACTTTCGATGTTGTGGTGGTATTATTCTTACAAGCAATCAAGGTCATTAATACAAGTAAAACAGTTGTAAAATTCTTATTCATGTTTTTAAGTTTTGTCAATTGTCGCATCACTCACTCTATAGGCTAATTGCACACAACGTATTCATAACGCCATTATCATTTACACCCCTCAAAGCGTTATTGCATTTATATGGTCTTTTTGCCGCCGCTTTCCGGAAAAACAGACACTGAATGTACTACTTTGCTGATATTTATCAAATAAGTTGAACAAAAGCAGCACAATGAAAGCATAGGCATTCTTCTCAAAAACATAAAAAAACGACAGTAGGTCCATAGTATTTAGTTGTAGTCCGACCGGAATGTAGTTCAACCTGGAGTAATCGCTGGGTCGTGCCGACCGCTCATACTCCTATATATTGTGTGCTTTAATTTCTTCTTTTTTCAATTATTTCATTTATACGGTTAGGAAGCTTACCTTCAAAATATTCAAATATTAACGGGTCTCCTGATAAAAATTGACTAGTAAGTTCAACCCAATCTTCAACACTTAAGACTCCATTAATTTTAAACAATTTCCGTGATTGAGTTTTTATATGTTTTTTATTCTTAAAGTTGTAATTAAAATCAGAATCACGACGATTGTAGTATTCTTCACTATTGTAATAATGAATTGCTCCATCAAAGTGTCTAAAAACTTTCCTTTTCATGTCATATTCAGCGTGCACATACCTTACTGGGAAAAAATCATTTCCATCAATACGAATCGTTTGTTCTTCAGTTTTAAATTCCTCTAATTGAAATGTTTTTATACCTTGTTTTGAAGTCCATAAAATATCTAGGGCATATGTTGCTCCAAAAAAGGATTCTATATCCAATGAGTCTAAATCTAACGGAGGCCTTAACTTAACAACATTATCCTCTATTTCTGAAATTGATTTTTGAAATTTTGGTCCATACCATGTATCACGTTCAATGTACATTAAGTTGTCAACATTAACCCTAACAACATCTGGGTCTATGGCTATATATTTATTAATCTTAGCGGAATGAAAATTCCAAAAAACATCAACGAACCTTGGAGAGTAACCGTTCCTTTCATAATATCCTCGTCTGAAGTGAGGGTGAGCCATAATCACAAAATTGTCTGAAAAATAATAACCTGATGCAAAAGATTCTTTTTTGAACTCGGTTTCAATTACACTCATTTTCAATAAATCCTCTTTATCAGATATCAAGTGACTATTTAGTTTAGCTACAATATTCGGGTGCCTCACTATAATTCCAATTGTTTGAATATAGTCAAAATCATCTTTAACTAATTCAATATTCATTTTTCTAGAATAAAGAATAAAATCATTTATAAGAGATTCATTTTTACCTAACTCTTTCTGCCTTTCCTCCTCTTCAAATTGATAATAATCCTCAATTTTTCCCATTATTGTATACTATGTAAATCTTGGTCTGTTATTAATTACAGCATGCAGTGAATATATAATGCCGATCACTGCTTCTCGGCACACTATGAAACGTTGGGGATTTAGAAACACTTTCCTGACAAGTTACTAGTACTTTTAATGCGGGCTGAAATGCTCGGTAACGCACTGAGTGCCTAATGTTTTATATACAGTATTACAGGGCGTTTTTCTTTATCACAAATGCAAAACTTCAAGTATTTCCTTAGTATGAAATCCAATATTTTCAAGCCTTGAAAGTTGGTTTTCATTAAGTCTGTCTTTGACCAATGCTTTGGCTTTTAATTGTCCACTTGTATTGATTGGTGACTTTGCAGAATAGTTTTTAAGCAATTCTTCCATTTCAACATCGTCAAGCAACAAGTCGACAGTCACGTTTGCACCATACTCATTGTATGAGTCAGTTGTTGGAATGAACGAAATTGTAATTGCGTGATTTTGAACTTTTGATACTTTGAACAAATATTCTCGTGAGAAATTTGTGTTGGAAACAATTCGTTTTTGCAACTCACTTTCAATAAGTTTCTTTAGTTGCAAATTTCCACCTGATGCTTGCCAAAGTATAGTCAGTCTGTGAACGTCTAATTCTTGTAGGTTCATATTTTAGTCCTTTTTGGTAAACATTAAATATGCAATAAAAATAACCGCTGGTCCAATTGCATAAACAAGAAATTCACTAAAATCGTAATTTCCGCAGTAACCAGTTAAGTCTCCACCATCAAAAGGCCAAAAATCTGATGTGTCACCACCTGACATTGCCCAAACAATGATGTTAATAAAAACCCATACTAGGTAAATTGCAATTAGTTGTCTTTGTTTTTTCAGCATCTCTTTCATTTTGATTAAATTTTAAAAGTTATTATTACGAAATTCAAGTGTCCATTTTTCCAATAGGGCTGCTGGTGTGTTTTGAGGTTTTATTCCCAATGAAACACTTTCTTCAAGTTTTTTTATTCTCCAATTTTTTTCAGTCTCAAGTAGTTCCGCAAAATCGAAGTTGTTCTTTTCTAATTCCAAAATGTAGTTTTCTTTAACCTTGTCAGGCATACAGCCAAATTTACCTGCAAGAACGAAATAACTCATTTTAATTTGGTCATTGTCGGTGTATTTGTCAGCGTATAATTTTTTTAATTCTCCATTTGGATTGTCGTATTGTTTCTTTGTTTTAAAGAATTGATATCCGAAGTAAATCAGAGCGATAAGTCCAACTATAAAAATAAATTCCATATCTGTTATTTGTCTTTGTCTTTTTAAAATGCCCTATAACGATAAATTATAAAAACCGTAGCATTAAGCTATACAGTCTTTCGATTTAAACTGAAAGTTATTTATAGCATTATGATATTAGCAAAATACACCCTTGCTATGGTTTTTATAAAATGTTAGGGTGTCGTTATTCATTTTTATTCTGGTTGGTTGGTTTCCTCCTCTTGGTTATTCTGATTCTCCGCATTGTCTGGCTTACGATGCTGTGAATTTTTCTGGTAGTATGAAGAAGTACGCTCCTTTTTCCAAGCCCAATCGGCATCAAGTCGTAGACTTTCAGATTCGGGAAAGAAAAAGGAGTTCATCATTGAGTTGTCAGCATCATGATAACCAATATCCTTAGCCATCTCTATAACTAAGTCGTTCAAAAATCCAGTTAATGATGTTGAATCATTTTTACCTTTAGGCTTCACGTCTTGATGTTCTGAAATAAATCTATTTAGCTTTATTATGACAGATTTGTTGTCGTAAAATACTATTGGAATCTGATTCATCGCCACTACAAAAATAGGTTCACTCCCCTTTGCGTGCCTGTATCCTAGTATTGTAGTAAAAACATTCAATTTGTTTTGATATTTTTTATCTTTTTTAGACTTTCTGTCTTGAAGATATTGACTAATTAATACAGCTACTATGGCACTTAGAAACAATGCAACTAGGCTTAGCCAGTCTTTTGGAGACATTTGATTATTAGATAATATATTTAACAGTTCCTGATTTGTCACAAATAATGAATCATTCATATGGCTTGTATTTTTAATTTTTAATTTATAAAAGAGGAAGTCTGCCGAAGCAGACAACCTCCTGTCGTTAGTTAGGAGTAGAACGGTAGTATGTTCCAACTTTCACAATTTTGCCTGCGGCAGTCTTGTAAGAGTATGAGTGAACATACACCTTCTTCTTCCCGTCTTTGGTCTTAGCCATAACTGTCGGTTTAAAGATTTATAGTCTCAATCGACACTATGCCACGATTGATTTGGCAGTCTCCTTCAAACCTGCCATTTCAATCAAAATCCAAAAAACTAACAACTTATCTTTTCTATTCTTCTTTTCTTTTAATGCACCCTATCGCCCCCCATCCCGCCATCATCATTTCCCCTCAAAGCGTTATTACATTTATATTGTCTTTTACCGTTAATATCCGGCAAAACAGACCCTGAATTTACTAATTCGCTGATATCTATCCAATAAATTGAACAAAAACAGCCATCATATTAAGATGAGAGCCATGGCATATTAAGAGCAAATCCTCAAAAATGGACCTTCTCCGCCTGGGGAGAAGCCTTAGCCCCTTGGGGAGAGCCTTGCGCCCCTTGGGGAGAATCATGCGCCCCTCGTGCAGAATCATCCGGCACTTGTGCAGAGCCTCGCGGCACTTGTGCAGAATCATCCGGCACTTGTGCAGAGCCTTGCGGCACTCGTGCAGAATCATCCGGCACTCGTGCAGAGCTTTGCGGCACTCGTGCAGAATCATCCGGCACTCGTGCAGAGCCTCGCGGCACTTGTGCAGAATCATCCGGCACTTGTGCAGAGCCTCGCGGCACTCGTGCAGGATCATGCACCCCGGGTTTCCAGGGGGTTGTCGCCGGACTTTTATGCCCAATCTCAGCGTTTTGAAACGGCAATGCGCCGTTTTGTTGAAAGGGGATGCGCCGTTATATCCCAAAAGACGACCGCCACTCAAAGAGGGCTCCTTTCTGCGTCGATACTGGCTGCATGTCATGCCCGCCTCCATCGGTTCGGTATTTATCAACTCCGCAAAGCGCCATCTGAATGGCGCAATTTGTGCCGGATGAAAAGTCCGCCATTGACCGGTTAATAGTTTAAAGCAACCCAATGAAAGCAGGAGTATTCTTCCCCAAAACATAAAAACCGCCAGTCCGGGCCTTTATTATGGTCAAACCAATCGCCATTAACGCAAAAACAGAAGAGAATTGCTGTCAATCCCATTTGCATTGCATATACAATTAGCCATTTGGTCGGGAAACTTTTCCAGACCGCCGATTTCATTTTATAAGTGATGGATATGCCTGCATATTTGTAACAGATAAACCCACATAAAACGATATAAAATGAAACTCTTAAAGAATCACTTACTGGCAATTAGTCTGTTACTCCCCACCCTTGGTATTGGTTTTTCGCTCTCTTCCTGCGAAGACAGCGACGCTTCTGCAACAGACTCCGAGGACGAAATTGTGGTTAACAATTATTTACTGACCGCTACCGGTCAGACCACATTATACGATAACGACGGCGCGGTCGTCAGCAGCCTCAGTGTTGACGACGCGCTGTACGGACAGGATGCCAACACCCTTAAAGGGGCAGCCATGGCTTACAGAGACAACGGCGATGGCACAATCACGGATTTAAATACCGGCCTGATGTGGCAATCGGTCCCCGATCCCGATGACTTCACCTGGCAGGAAGCCGCCGACTATTGTGAAAATCTTGAATTAGGGGGCTATGATGATTGGCGTATGCCCAGCTGCAAAGAATTATATTCAATCAGCGATTTCGGGACCGGATGGCCTTACATCGATACCACCTATTTTAAATTGGCCAGTGGTGAGGTTACCAAAGACGAACAATACTGGTCCATCAATAAATATGTTGGTGTAACGGTCGAAGGTCAGGACAATGCCGCCTTTGGCGTAAACCACGTCACCGGGCACATCAAAGCCTATGCGGCAGGTGACATTGATATGAGCACCAATATTGATGCCAATACACCGCCGGCAACAACCACGCCTCCGCAGGGTGGTATGGGTGAGCAACCCATGGGAAACCCTTTTGGGAAACAGATACGTGCCGTTAGGGGCGACACCTATGGCGTTAATAACTACGCAAATAATAATGACGGCACCATTACCGACCAGGCCACCGGTCTGATGTGGGCTCAGGACGACAGTCAGGAACCTATGGATTGGCAGGCGGCGTTAACCTATGCCAAAAACGCAGAGCTGGCAGGATACACCGACTGGCGACTGCCAAATGTTAAGGAGCTGCAAAGCATTGTCGATTATTCCTATTCGCCCAGTGCGACTGATGCCTCAAAAACGGGACCCGCCATCGACCCAATATTCACCTGCACACCTATTACCAACGAAGCCGGAAACAGCGATTATGGTTATTTCTGGACAAGCACTTCTGCCAATTTCACCAGTGGTGAGCCCTACTATTATGCCTGGTATGTAGCCTTCGGAATGGCAGTCGATGGCGACGGGTTAGATTTTCATGGCGCCGGCGCCGTACGCTTCGACACAAAATACGAAGGCGGAAACCTGGGCGAAGGTGGCGAACGCTATTACAATTTTGTGAGGCTGGTTCGCGATGCCGACTAATACTATAAACAGAAAAATAAAGGCAAAACCGACCAATTACAAAAACAGATTCTGATGACAAAAAGAAACAAGGGAACCTATAAATTCACCATTCTGATTTCGTTAATGCTGACCGGCGGTTTTCTCTCCTGCGAAGACGACAATGACCAAACAGAATCGTCAACCAATGAAACAACAACGGTAAGTTTCACACTCACCGACACAGGACAAACCGGCGTCTACGATGACAACGGAGACGAAATTTCTGAACCATCCGAAACAGACGATTATTACGGACAGGATGCACAGTTTTCGGGGATAGCTTCCTCGTTTCGCGACAATAACGACGGCACTGTAAGCGATTTAAATACGGGCCTGATGTGGCAAAAAACACCCGATTTTGAACGACATAATTATTACGATGCTTTCGATTACGTCGAAGACCTTGAAATTGGCGGGTACACCGATTGGAGACTACCCACCATCAAAGAGTTGTATTCTCTTCTCAACTCCAACGGCAGCCTGAGCGACGGCGATACCGAAAGCTCTCAGCCCTATTTGTATGACGAATATTTTGATTTTGAATACGACAAAAACATGTCTTTTGCCGGTCAATACTGGTCAGGTACAAAATATGTAAAAGGGGGCCTTCAGGATGCCAATATCGAGGGAGCCTTTGGCTTTAATTTCGCCGATGGACATATTAAAGCCTATGAAACAGGACTCTATTTCGACGGCTCCACTGGCGTTCAGGATCCGGGTTGCTTTGTCAGGGCGGTCAGAGGAACAGAGAATGTATACGGCGTCAACGATTTTCAGGATAACGGAGATGAAACGGTTACTGATAATGCCACCGGATTGATGTGGCAAAAAGAGGACAACGGCATCACGTACAACTGGCAGGACGCACTCGCCTACGCCGCAAACAGTGACCTTGCCGGGTATACCGATTGGCGTTTACCCAATACCAAAGAACTGCAAAGCATTGTTGATTATGACAAAACAACATTTCCGGCCATCGACGAGAATTTCTTTAGCTGTTCAAACGCAGACAGCTGGTTCTGGACCGGCACCACGCAAGGCGATTTTAAATATACCGCCTGCTACATTGCCTTTGGAAAAGCATATAGCAAAGACAACAGCAGTGCGCTGGAATATTATGATTGGCACGGCGCCGGCGCGCAACGTTCCGACCCTAAAGCCGGCAATATTGAAGACTATCTGTTAGAATCGGTCAATGCCATGGATTCCATCCGCATTAAAAACTATGTCAGATTAGTTCGTAACTAAAATAATAATTCAAACACCCTAAAAATTATAACTATGAAAACCATGAAATCAGTTTTAACAATTGCATTTCTAGTGATCTGCAGTTTAGGATTTGCACAACCCGGCGGCGGCGGACAACAAGGCCCTCAGCAAGGACCACCGCCAGTTCCCAACGCCAGACAAATTGAAAAAATGGTGAATTCGTTGGCCGAAGATCTCTCTTTATCCGATACGCAAAAAGAACAAGTTTCGGCCATCTATACCGCCCACTTTAAAACAGTTAAAGAAAAACTGTCGGGAAATGACAGACCTGAAAGAAGCGAGATGGAAGCCTTAGACAAAAAACTTGAAGAAAAGGTTAGCGCTCTGCTCACCAAAGCGCAAACCAGTCAATACAAAACCTGGTTAAAAAAACAATCCTCTCAACGACCTTCCAGATAGCAAAAAACGACAAAATATGCCAATTAGTAACATCAAAGGATGCATCGGTTGCGGCGAGTGTGTTAAAGCATGCCCCACCGATGTCATCCGGCTCAACAGTAAAGGTAAAGCAGAAATACGATACCCGGAAGATTGCCAGATATGCCACTTATGCCGCATGTATTGTCCGGTAGACGCCATCACCATTACCCCTGAAAAATCAATTCCCGTCATTGTTTCGTGGGGATAAAACAAGAAGTAAATATGGATCAGAGAATTTATAAATCAGTCATTGCCTTTGTGTTGTTTTTAGTGTTTCCTTTTCTTTTTTATGAATTGGGTGACGCCCCGCATCGAACCCCGCTAAAAGAAACCATTTCATTAATTACCCTGCTCGCTTTCTTTGGCCTGTTGTTGCAGTTTTATCTGTCGCGTGCCAATCAAACGGCTCTTAAAGGCTGGAAAATGGGCCGCATTGTTAAATGGCACAAGGTATTGGGATACCTCTTTATTGGTATTCTGTTGATCCATCCGTTTCTGCTTGTTGTGCCACGCTATTTTGAAGGCGGAGTGGCTCCTTCCGACGCATTAACCCTTATTCTGACCACAGGCAGTAAAGGAATTATCACAGGCATAATAGCCTGGTTGCTCATGATCATGCTGGGCATAACCTCCCTGCTGCGAAAAAAGTTGCACCTGTCGTACAAAAGCTGGCGCGTACTCCACGGCATTTTGTCGATTGTCTTTATCATCCTGGCTTCCGTTCACGTAATAAAAACGGGACGTCACATCAGCACGCCAATGGCCGGGCTTATTGCTCTGCTGGCCGGCACAGGAATACTATTTTTACTAAAAACATACCTGTATAACCCAATACAAAAACCGGCGGCTTGTAAAGACGATGAGGCATCAATGTAATGGCAAAAAAATAAGCAGCAGTTACAGCGAGCCATTCGGACATATCATAAATTTTAATAATAAAACAATGATCCCTGCAAGCCCGGAAAATCACAATAATAAAATTTTACATGTATGAGTAATACTTATTCAAGAAGGCAATTTATAGGCACTGCCAGTGCCGCCGCCGGACTGGCCGCATTTGCCTCAATGGGCTTATCGGGCTGGGGTAAAAACAACCCAAAGATAACCTCAAAAGACATGAAACAAAATCAGCTCCATACCGATGTATTGGTTATAGGCGGCGGCATGGCCGGTTTATTTGCGGCCGTAAAAGCTTACGATTCGGGGGCCAACGTCACAATGGTATCCAAAGGACGACTGGGTTCTTCGGGCGAAACACCCTTTGCAAAGGGCATTTTCGAATTTGATCCTTCCACGTCAAACTACTCATTGGATGAATTTGTGGAGGCGGTGGGCCGCTCGGCCCTGGGTACCAACAACCCCGTTTACACCCGTCAGATGGCCGAACAATCCAAAGCACGTGTGGATGAACTCAGAGAATGGGGATTTTTTGAATCGCCGCTCTATAATAAAGCATTCAGCAGACCCATCAACCAACGCCATATCCCGGTCATCGAACGTGTGATGATTACGCATCTGATAAAAGAAAACGGGAAAATAGCCGGGGCAGCAGGTTTTAGCATGGACAAACAAACAACCTATTTCATCCATGCCAAAAGTGTCATTCTGTGTACCGGTGCGGGCGGGTTTAAACCCAATGGATTCCCCATCAATGATCTTACGCACGACGGCACCATCATGGCTTATAATATTGGTGCCAAAGTAACGGGAAAAGAGTGGAACGACGGTCATCCCGGAAAAGCAAAAAATGCCGCTGCCTGCTTCGACGGATGGGGTGATATGTTTGAGCAAAAACCGAGTACCACATCCGTGGAGATACACCACGACTTAGGCGTTGAATTGAATTATATGGCCTATACAAATGGCAATCCTGTTAAAATGGGACCTCCCGGGCAAGACGCTGAAATGACAGACAGTAATGGCCCATATACACCCGAGGAATTCCGCCATAACGATCGTCATCAAAAACAGGACGACAGAAGACCACCCAGGGGCAAACGACCGCCTGAAGGCGAACGACCGGGCAAAGGAGAAAGTGAACCTCCGGGAATGGGTGGCGTTTTAGCCGGTGGATCATCAGCCGGCATGTCCATTCACAAATCGGAGGGTCTGGTGCCCATTAACGACAAATGCCAATCGAATATCCCGGGCTTATATGCTGCCGGCGACGCGTTGGGCTCATACATGTCGGGGGCTATTTACACCCAGGTCGGTTCGTCGCTGACCGGATCGGCCGTGCAAGGGGCCGTTGCCGGACAAGCCGCCGCCGAATATGCCAAATCGGCAAAACCAACGACGATTTCGCAAAATAAAATAGACAAAACCACCAATGAAATTTTTGCGCCCTTAAAAAGAGATTCAGGCTACAGCCCCGCGTACATTACGCACACTTTGCAAGGCATTATGATTCCTAATTTTATTCTGTACATCAAAAAGGAAAAACTCATGAAGGCCGCCCTTGCTTATGTTGAAGAACTACGGGACCACCACCTGCCATTAATGCGTGCAGCCGACCTGCACGAGTTACGCCTCGCACACGAAACCGCAAACATGGTCATCAGCGCCGAAATGAAACTGAAAGCGTCACTGATGCGTACCGAAAGCCGCTGCAGCCATTACCGCCTCGATTATCCGGCAATGGACAACGAAAACTGGCAGGCATGGATTAACATTTACAAAGGGGAAGATGGTACGATGAAATTCGAAAAACAACCATTTAGTCAATGGCGATCATAAATCGTTGCCAACCATGAATCTGAAATTTAACAATCGGTTCGTTTACCTGTGTAAATAACTGATTTTATGACAAGCATAACGAAGTCGTTGACTTTACAGACAAACACTAAATAGAGTCTGTCCATAAACCAAGGGTTTGAAATATAAAGTTCTCAAGGCTTGCGAAACCTGACTTAACACCTCGTCTGTAAATATCATTATCTTTACCATTCAATCAATAAAAACATGACAATTAAGTCTAAATATAAGGAAGGTGGCGTTCAACTGCTGTTAACAACGCTAGTTTGGGTGTTGATATTCGTTATGCCGTTGCTTTTTGGTGATTTCGAAAACGGCGTAAACTGGACCCACATATTTAAAATCTGGAAGGAAAACAGCATCCTGTTTGGTATTTTTCTGGTCAACCGCTACCTTTTAATGCCACACCTGTTTTTTAAAGGAAAACGGGGTCTCTACTTCACAACCATCATCAGTATTATAGTTGTTTCTTCGGTCATCTTTTATGCCAATCAGGATTTACCAAATTCACGGCCCAACGAATTTCCGCCGCCACCACGCGAGCCCATGGGCATGTCTTTTGAACAGCCATCGCCGGGTCCGGGTCCTCGTGAATTTATTCCGCCTTATGCCAATCTGTTGATCATGAGTATACTGCTTCTGGGCTTTGACTCAGGCATTTTATTCTTCAGCAAATGGATGCGGGCCGAACAAAATAAACTGAAAGCCGAAAAGGAAAGCATTGAAAATAAGATGGCTTTTCTGCAAAACCAGATAAGTCCTCATTTCTTCATGAATACGTTAAACAACATTCATGCTTTGGTGGATATCGACACCGACGAAGCCAAAGAGGCCATCATTAAACTTTCGCAGATGATGGACTATATGCTGTACGAATCACAGACCGCCAAAATATCGTTAAAACAGGAAATAGGATTCATTAACAGTTATGTCGATCTGATGAAACTCAGATTTACCGACGATGTGGATGTGAAAGTTCATACCCCCAACAACATTCCTCTGGTGAAGATGCCGCCGCTATTAACCATTTCATTTATCGAAAACGCCTTTAAATATGGTGTTAGCTACGAAGCGCCCTCCTTTATCCATATTAATATTGATATTGATGACAACGAAACACGGCTTTCGTTTATGGTGCGTAACACCATCCATTCGGCCAACGAGAAAAAGAAAAATTCAGGCATTGGCATACAAAATGCCCGTAACCGTTTAGACCTGATTTATGGAAATAACTATCAGCTAACAATCAATAATAATGAAAACGATCATATCTTTGAAGTCAATTTAAATATCCCACTATGATTACCTGCGTTTCCATCGACGATGAGCCATTAGCTTTGAGACAAATCAACGGGTACATCGAAAAGATACCATACCTCAACCTGTTACAAAGTTTTACCAGCGCCATAAAAGCGCTTAACTTTTTACAGGATAACCAGGTTGATTTGATGTTTGTAGACATCAGCATGCCCGACCTCTCGGGCATGGAATTTGTAAAATCACTCACCAATCCGCCAAAAGTAATTTTCACCACCGCTTACCGCGAATATGCTGTTGAAGGTTTTCAGGTAGATGCCGCCGACTACCTCGTTAAACCCATCTCGTTTGCCGCCTTTTTAAAAGCCGTTGACAAAACAAGACTGCGCTTCTTTACCGACGCACAGCAACCGGAAAGTGTACAACACAACGATGAATTTCTGTTTATCAAATCGGAATATAAAATTATTCGTATCAATTTAAACGACATCAAATATATTGAAGGGATGCGTGACTACATACGCATTCATCTGGTCAATGAAAAACCGGTGATGGCACTTCTGGGAATGAAAAAAGTGATGGATCACCTGCCAAATCATCTTTTTATGCGGGTGCACCGTTCCTATATTGTTAATCTCAACAAAATCCACACCATAGAACGCAACCGCATTGTTTTCGACAAATCGGTTTACATCCCCATCAGCGACCAGTACAAAGATGATTTCCAAAAATTCTTAGACAATAATTTTTTGAATAACTAGAGTCTGTCTATTAAGTCCAACTTCTGCGTTACGCTTGCTCTCAAAATGGTCATTTACGGGAGTAAACTCACATTTTTCGAGCTGTGCAAGCCTTGAATTTGAACTTTATAGCTCAAACTCCCGACTTTATGGACAGGCACTAACTAGTGCCGTCTACAAAGTCAGGGGGTTGGCCCAAATCTAAGGCTTAAATAGCTCTAAGAATGTAAATATACAAGTCTGGTGCTGATACGTATTGTATTACTACTTAAAAACGTCCGTTTTTAAGTAATTCTGCTACGTGATCGTCAAATCAATATCTTTTAACTCCAACCGAAGACACCTCATTCAGCGTTAACAAAAAGTCTAACATTTGTCCCCCACCGCCCAACACAAATCTTAAAAACCTGATAATAGGGCAATTCCTCTTCCGATTTCGGACACTTCAGCATACATATCTTATTATTTCTCCAGTTACATTTATAACAACCAATAAACTGATAAATACATAAAAAGTATTACTTAAATCAAAAAAATCTAAAATAATGAAAATTAAAAATTTATGTTATTTAGTGATGTTATCATTACTTGTATTTAGCTGCACAGAAGATGTTGTCATGGAAGAGACAATGGATGAAGGTAGTTTGAAAGCAAGTTCAGTAACAGTAACCACAGAATCAGCCTTAAAAACAGCTGTTTCTAATGCGTCTCCGGGCGATGTCATTACCATTAGCGGGACAATCTACTTAACTAGTACTCTTCAACTGCTAAACAGTGGTACTTCCAGCTCAAAAATAAATTTAACAGGTGGTACACTAAACTGCTCAGGGGTATCGGGTTGGGGCGTAAAATGTAACGGGAGCTACTGGAATATTACCTATATAAATATTGAGTACGCAGGCGACTGTGGCTTAGTTTTTCAGAGTGGTGGGTACAATTATGTATATAGAGTAAGAACCAGAGGTTGCGGTGATTCCGGCTTACAAATTTACAATGGTTCACACCACAACAGCATTAACTATTGCACGTCATACGACAATTACGATGTCGCAAATGGTGGCGAAAATGCAGATGGTTTTGCCTGTAAATTATCTGCTGGTGCCGGCAATAAGTTCTATAAATGCAATGCTCTTCATAATTCAGATGACGGTTGGGATTTATACGGACAACCATACACTGTAGTGATGGACAATTGTTTAGCAGAAAACAACGGTTATGGAGCAAATGGCGACGGTAATGGTTTCAAACTAGGTAGTGCAGGACAAGATGTGGACCATACAGTTACCAACTGTACTTCTAATTATAATTTAGCATGTGGATATGATGGTAACGGAAACGTGGGTCATATTACCACTACGAATAGCACAGGGACAGGAAACGGAAAAGCCCTTTGGTATAGAATATACTAATAATTAATACAATAACATATCAGTTTATAGGTTAGGGGGCCCATCTAATGGCCCCCTTTATTTTGCTGCCCGACTTAACAAATCCACAATCAGAGTCGCTCCCGAACGCTTCGCATGAACGAGTGCATCATCTCCATTAGCATCCATTAAAAACAGGTTTGTTCCTTTATCAACGAATAGCTTCACCATCTCGAAATTTCTACTTCTACAAGCAACCATTAAAGGCGTATCTCCATACTTATTCTGATGGTTAAGATCTATTCCACTCTCTATTAAAAGAGCGGCTAGCTGAACATCGGTATGGGTAGCAGCAATGGCTAACATATTATCCTCATCGGCGTGCAATAAATTAACATCAGCTCCATATTTTATAAGCTCCCGGGCTACACTGTACTGACAATGTATGACAGCATAATGGAGAGCTGAAAAGGATTCATCACTTATGCTATTTAAACTGGCATTATTCTTTAACAGTTCCTGAGTCAACGTCAAGTTCCCAAAAACAGCGGAATACATCAGTGGTGTTACCCCGTCTTTATTCTGGACATTCACATCGGCTCCATAACGAATAAGGGTTGACGCCACTTTAGTATAACTATTTATGCAACACAACGACAACGATGTTTCGCCATTGCGATCCCTGACATTAATCTTTGCGCCATTGTCAAGAAGCATTTGAACAATAGAGATATTGCCTTGTAGCGAAGCAAGCATCAATGATGTGCAACCTTCGGAATCAAGAGAATCCACGTCTGCCTCGTGCTCCAAATAGAACCGCACACTTTTTTCGCTGGCGTGCCTCACCGAAGTTATCAAATCCTGCTCCAGGGATCCTGTACAACTAATCAAAAGGGTAACCCCTATAAACAAAACAGCTGGTCGACCACTCATAACAGACAAAATTATAATTCCTTAATTTAGCAAAACATTTTAATGAATAGCAATACTCAGGGGACTAATATAAACAGAACAGTCATTCTCTGGAGATACCCGATCAGACTTAACCCGTATTTATTCGCCACCACCGCCCAACGCTTGATACAATTTGATAATAGCTGTGATTTTATCATAGGTATCTTCGGTTTTCGAAATCTGTGCCGAAAGCAAATTTTGCTGTGCGGTCAACACCTCAAGGTAAGTGGACGATGACAAATGGAACAACTCTCTGGTATACTTTTCTGAATACTCCAACAATTCAATTTGTTTGTTGCGTTCTACTTCTTTCGCCGTTGCCGTTTTATATTGAAACAAGGCATTACTCACTTCTGTTCCGGCATTTATAAGCGTTTGATTAAAATTGATAAGAGACTGCTTCTGTGTTTCTTTGGCAATATTAAGATTAGCGCGGTTCATCCCACGATTAAAGATCGGCGCCGTTATAGCACCGGCTATACTCGTTAAACCTTTTGCGGGATTAACAATATAGCTTCCGGCATTATTTGTCCAACTCAGTGCTCCGGTAATATTAATGTTCGGATAAAATGCCGTACGGGCAACATTAGAGGCATAAAAAGCCGCCGCAAGATTTTGCTCTGCCATTTGTACATCTGGTCGGTTGGCACTCATTTGAAGTGGAACTCCTGCGGAGTATTCTTCAGGAATATCTAACTCGTTAATGGAGCCGAGCTTTATGGCTTGTGGTGCTTGCCCCAAAATCACACAAAGGGCATTTTCCAATTCGCGTTGAGCTTGTTGTAACGAAAGTTTCGATAATAATACAGACCGATAATTAGCTTCGCTTTGCGTAATGCCGGCTTCGTTGGTTATCCCGATTTCTTTCATCGAACGCATTGTTTCGAGGGTTTGGCCCCACAGTTCAATGGTGGCGTCCATAATTTCAAGCTGTTTGTCAATTTTCAACAACGAATAATACGAGTTGGCAATGCTGGCAATTAATTGCGATTGCACGGCTTTTTTGGCAGCCTGGGTTTGTGCCAATGTTGCTTTTGCCTTTAATTTAGCATTACGTAAACCACCAAACAACGGCAATTGCCAGCTTGCTGATAAAGGAAAAGCGTATGCTTTTGTGGTATTATCGTTCCATTTGGCAACGGCACCATTTATCGACGAAAAGCCAAGCCCCGGCAGATAGGCGAGTCTGGCACTACTTAGCGAAGCTTCAGCTTGTTCTATACGCGAAAGAGCCATATTTAGATCGGCATTTTGTGCCAACCCTTGTTCAATTAATTTTTGCAATAAGGTATCAGAAAAAAGTTCCCGCCATTTCAACACGCCCATAAAATGAACGGTGTCAGATGCCGGTGTATTAGCGATGGTGTCACGATACAGGCCTTTAACGTTAACATCTGGTTCGGAAAATTTTTTATAGACCGAACACGATGATAACCCGATGACCAGGATGGACACTATAAATATACTTTTCATTTTCAATGATTTACATTTTTACTAACAAAAGGGGATGCAGAAACAGAACTACGTAGAAATAAATATTTCATTCATTTTCCGCTTCCATCACCCTTTACTGTTTTATCTCTTGTGTTTGCTATTATCCAGTATTTTCGCTTTTTGATCAATGAATTCAGGATCCCATTTAATCGGTTTAATTTTTTCTTGAATGGTTTCAAAAATGACGAATAATAAGGGCGTGATAAAAATCTGGCAAACCATACCTATTAACATCCCGCCAACAGCACCCGAACCAAGCGTTCTATTTCCATTAGCGCCTACGTTATGTGCAAACATCATAGGCAGCAGACCGATAATTAACGCAAACGAAGTCATCAATATCGGGCGCAAACGCATTCCGGCAGCCTTCACGGCCGAACGAATAATGGTAAGTCCTTCCTGCCTTTTGACCACGGCAAATTGAACAATCAGAATGGCGTTTTTGGCCAATAATCCAATCAGCATAATCAGGGCTATTTGAAGGTAAATGTTATTTTCAGCTCCCATCATATTGGCAAAAATGAAACTCCCAGCCAATCCAAAAGGAATTGAGATCAAAATAGCAAATGGCAACACATAACTCTCGTATTGAGCGCTCAACAGAAGGTAAACAAACACAAATACGAGGGTCAGAATAATAACAGTGGTGTTTGTTCCCCCACTTTCCTCTTCACGGCTCATACCCGAAAATTCGTAGCCATATCCTATGGGGAGTTCTTTGGTGACTTCTTTAATTGCATTGATGGCCGCACCCGAACTGTAACCGGGAGCCGGCGTACCATTAATATTTATTGCTGTATATAAATTGAACCGGCTTAGATTATCGGGACCGTAAACACGGCGTAAATTGACAAATTGGGTAATAGGCGCCATTTTGCTCCCATTGCGAACCATAATTTTATTCAAGCCTTCTTTGTTGGCACGATACGATGCGTCGGCCTGAACCATTACACGGTACATCTTGCCAAAACGATTAAAATTTGACGCATAAATACCTCCGTAGTACCCTTGCAAAGTTGACAATATAAGGCTAGGACTAATCCCTGCTCTTTTGCACTGTTCTGCATCAACATCAACCATATATTGCGGAAAATCAGGATTAAACGAAGTACGTGCAATGGCTATTTCAGGACGAGCATTTAGTTTCTCAATAAATTCCTGCGCCACATTCGAAAACGTATTCAAGTCACCCCCGGTTTTATCCTGTAACTTAAATTCAAAACCATTTGACACGCTGTATCCCGGAATCATAGGCGGGGCAAAATAAATTACCCGTGCATTATTTGCCACACGTGGCGTCATCGCATAGAGATATCCCATCACCTCTTCAACGCTTTTTTCCCGGTCGTCCCAGTTTTTTAATTTACAGGTAAACATGCCATTACTGGTTCCGCGCCCATCAATAAGGTTAAATCCACTAACTTCCGAACGGGCCTTCAGACTGGGGATACCTGCAATAAGACTGTCGATTTTGCCCATTTCGGCTTCGGTATTTTCCAATGAAGTTCCCGGAGGCATTGTTACAATTCCAAAAAACACACCCTGATCTTCGTTGGGTACAAAAGCCGTAGGTGTAATGCGTAACAAAACAACAAACAAAATTACAGCACCGGCAATGATAGTAAAGCTCAGCGCCTTATGTCTGATAAAAAATAAAACGCCGTGTTTGTATTTGTTCGTTATCTGTTCAAAATTTTTGTTGAATCCGGAATGAAAGCGACTGACAAAAGTTGTTTTAACTTCATTTTCATTCCCGGGTTTTAAGAATAGGGCACACAGCGTTGGGCTGAGTGTTAAAGCGTTTACTGCTGAAAGACCGATCGCAAAGGCCATCGTCAACCCCATCTGTCGATAAAAAATGCCCGATGTTCCCGACATAAAACTTACCGGAATAAACACCGCCATCATGACAAATGTAATTGAAACAATAGCACCTGAAATTTCGTCCATGGCATCAATCGCAGCCTGTTCGGCAGATTCATAACCCATATCAAGTTTGGCCTGTACCGCTTCAACCACCACAATGGCATCATCCACCACAATGGCAATGGCAAGCACCAGCGCACACAGCGTCAATAAATTTACACTAAAACCAAATATCCATAAAAAGAAAAATGTGCCGATAAGTGCCACCGGAATGGCTATGGTAGGTATTAGCGTCGATCTGAAATTTTGAAGGAAAATATAGGTTACGATGAATACCAGAATGAACGCTTCCAAAAGCGTTTTCAGGACCTCCCAAATGGATGCAAACAAAAATTCGTTAACATTCAGCAAAGTGGTAATTTTCATCCCCGGAGGAAAATCCTTCTGTGCCGTATTTAAATAACTTTCAATATTCTGAATGATCTCTGTCGCATTCGATCCGGCAATTTGATATATCATACACGACGAACCAGTGTGTCCGTTCTGACGACCTGTAATGCTATTGCCTAACTTTCCCAATTCAATCTTTGCAATATCGCTCAAATGCAAAATTTCGCCATCAGGTGTTGCCGAGACCACAATATCTTCAAATTCGGTTTCATTCTGAAGACGACCTTTGTATTTCAAGATATACTGAAAAGCCTGATTTCCCTGCTCCCCAAATTGCCCGGGCGCAGCTTCTATATTTTGTTCGTTAAGGGCGCCAATCACATCAGAGGGCATCAGATGGTACTTCGCCATCACATCGGGTTTTAGCCAGATGCGCATAGAATATTTTGTACCCATAATTTCCACCTCGCCAACACCGTTGATGCGTTTTATTTCAGGCACCAGGGTAATGTCAAGGTAATTCATCATAAAGCTTTCACTGTACCGGTTGTCATCGCTATAAATGGAAAAGCTCATCAGCATACTCGATTGCTTTTTGCTGGTGGTGACCCCTACTTTGGTGACTTCCGAGGGTAGTAAACCCTGTGCTTTTGCCACTCTGTTTTGCACGTTAACAGCAGCCATATCAGGATCGGTTCCCTGCTTAAAATAAACAGTTATGGTTGCGGTTCCGTCGTTAGTAGCCGACGAGGTAATATAGGTCATATTCTCCACCCCGTTTATTTCTTCCTCAAGTGGCGCAATAACAGTATTTAAAACGGTCTGCGCATTGGCTCCGATATAAGTAGCACTTACCGCAATAGTTGGCGGAGCAATATCGGGATACTGGGTAACCGGAAGCGATACCAAACCTATAAGTCCTAACAATACGACCAAAATCGAGATTGTTGATGACAGAACAGGCCTTTTAATAAATTTATCTAATTTCATATGATTATAATTTGTTTTTTAAGGTCATATGGAACTCGCCAGGATAATCATACTTCTGTGTGTGAATCAATTCCCATGGCTCGTTTCATATGTTTAAATTTATCTTTCAATGGTCATATGGAACTCTCGATGAATTTTAATCATTCTCCTGTGTGTATTTTAGAATGCTAAAATTCATGTTCGTTTCATATGATTATAATTTGTTTCTCAATTGCCATATGGAACTCGCCGGAATAATCATTCACCTGTGTGAGAGCTTACTCTCATGGCTCGTTTCATATGATTATAATTTGTCTCTCAGTTGCCATATGGAACTCGCCGGGATAATCATTTCCCTTTGTGAGAGTTCCCTCCCATGGCTCGTTTCATCTTATTTCATTTTTTCACAAAACAATCCATTCTGAGAATCAACATTTGCATGGCTTTCCCTTGGAAATGCTATTTTTGATTCTCAAAAGCACCAAAACAATTAAATGACCAGGCCTTGTTAAATGACTTTTGGTTTAATGGTTATTCCATCCCGCACATTGGCGACACCTTCTTTAACAATTGTGTCTCCGGGCTTTAAACCTTTGGTTATAATATATTCCTGTCCGTTGTCAATCGAATAAGTTTCTATTTGAGTGGCGTGTATAATTGCCGAATCGCCAAGCACATACACAAATTTCTGATTTTGTATTTCGTAAGTAGCCGATTGAGGTATTACAATGCAACTGTCGAGGTAGTGTGGCATAACAATAACACCGGTACCCCCACTTCGTAAAATTTTGTTTTTGTTATGAAACAACGCACGTACACTCACTGCGCCGGTTGCTTCATCAATAACGCCACTAATCGTTTTTATGATGCCGCGTTCGTTGTATGTTTTTCCATTTGCGAGCTGCAGGCTGACCTGCGGTAGTTTTTCGCAGATATCTTCTCCTTCTGCCAAATTTTGGGTGAGATCAAGTAAACTTTTCTCTGTCATTGAAAAGTAAGCGTACATTTCGGAATAATCAGAGACAGTGGTCATTGACTGGCTCATCGATGGGCTTACTAAAGCGCCTATCCGAAAAGGAATCTGTCCAACAATCCCATTCGACGGACTTATAACTTCGGTGTAGGAAAGATTTTTTTGTGCGCTTACAAGTTGGGCCTCAACCTGAGTCAGGATGGCTTCGCTGCGTTTAAGTTCATTTTGTGCCAACTGATAATCGTATTGGCTAATCACATTTTTAGCGGCTAAGTCCTTCCTGTTTCTCTCGGTCAAAGCGGCTGTTTTTACATTCGATTTTGCCACTTCAACATTTGCTTTGGCTGCATTTACGGCTTCCTGATATTGTACCTGGTCTATTACAAATAACACTTGCCCTTTATGAACCACTTCTCCTTCATCAACTCTTACTTCGGTAATAAATCCTGAAATTTGTGGTCGGATATCAATATCCTGTTTCCCGCGGATAATGGCCGAAAAATGTTCATTTATCACACGATTTACTGGTTGTATTTCTTGTACTGAAAGTTCTAACAACTGCTGTTGATTGTTCCCGTTGCGGGGTTTACACGATACCATCACCGATACTAATGTCACCAATAAAAAACATTGGCAGGATATTCTCTTTCTCATCATTACTCTCTCCTTTAAAATTTATGACGGCAAAGATCACATTAATAAATGGCCTCGGTTATTTCTATTTTTCCTTTGTTTTTGTCATTATTTCCTATTTTTGCGAATGTAAAATTAAGTTACCACAAACGTTAAAAATGAATAATCTTTCCGAATTCAGTTTCTGGGGTTCCGATCTCGACATTAAAGAAAACTTTACAATTAGTATATCACATGACCGATTACCCATAAAAGATTTCCCTGAAAGAATACAACAGGGTATGATTTGCTTGTTTCGGAAAGGCAATGCATCTATTATGGTTGATGGGGTGAAGTATACAATGACACAGGGAATGATTTTGTCAGTTTTTCCACAACAGGTTATTGAGCAATTAACTGTTAGCGACAACCTTGAACTAATGTACTTTACTTGTACAGATAAAATTTTGAGCCGTATTTTATTTCATTTTCCGATGACTTTCGAATTCTATCTGAAAGAATATCCGACCTACAACCTCCCGGAATCACTTTTTAAATACTATACAAATATTATGTATTTGTTGTACCAAAAGTATAACCAGGATGAAAGTATTGTTCGTAATGATGTTATGTTAAATTTTTTGCGTTCTTTCTTTTTGGAAATCTATAATGGAATACACCAAAAAATAAAGATAAGTGAGCTAAAGCAATTTCGACAGCACGAAATATTCCGAAAATTTATCGATCTGCTTATCACAGGAGCCAAAAGCCCTGGAGGAAGAAAAGTGCAATATTATGCCGACAAACTTAATATTACGCCCAAATATTTATCAGTAGTTAGCCAATTACTTAGTGAACAAGGAGCCAAAAAAATTATCGACAATTTTATTATAATGGAGGTTAAACTACTACTAAAATCCACCAACCTGACAATGCAGGAAATCACAAACACCTTCAACTTCCCCGATCAGGCTTTTTTTACAAAATTCTTTAAATCTCAAACCGGATTCACGCCAAAACAATATCGGAGTTTGTAAATTGATAACGAGGAAGTAATATGCCGTAGAAATTGTGAGTTTAAAATGCAATCATTTAGCACTATTGGCATACATCTGTATAAAACAGTTTTTTGTTCGATAAGATATAAATTAGGAAGAGCAGTAAGACCCAAACATCATGATTACTTACAATTTCAACAGAATTTTTAAGGCAAGAGAAATTGAAAGACCATTTTCCGTTTTAAAACACGACTCCACAATCTCGCACCCGGGTAATACCCGAAAGTGACAAACGCCGGCCAGTTACTGCCGCTATTGTATAAATTGCTTTTGTTATTTGCGCCAGCAAGAAAACTCTTTTTTTGGCACTCGCTCTTTCAAAATGTCTATTTAGTGCCTGTCCATAAACTAAGTGTTTAAAATATAAAGTTCAAATTCAAGGCTTGCGAAGTCATAAAAATCAAGGGACTGACGAACGAAGTAAAGGCAGAGGCAAAGCTGTTATTGTGGATTTATCTCATAAATGCTTTGATTATGCTTTACAAGGAGGAAGAAGACGAAGTCAGTTTACTTTTCGTAAATGACTGTTTTTATGACAAGCATAACGCAGAAGTTGACTTTATGGACAGACACTAAATTTAGAGTATGTGCACAATAGCGACCATAGCAGAATGGGAAAAATTAACAGCTTTTTTTAAAATTATGATATGATAACAGCCTGACTTCTACGACCAAAACAACATCGATTGGTTACCTTAGTCCTATAAAAACAATTAAAATATTCAACGAATAATTCTATGAACAGATTTATTTTGCATATGGCATGTTTGTTCCTTGTAATATCGGAAGCGCATTCGCAGCAACAGGGAGACATCGTAAATGTCAATACTCAAAAATTCATTCTGACCAGTGAAAATTTAATCCCGAATCCCGGTTTTGAAGAAGGTTTTACCGGTTGGACTGACGGTACTTCAGCCGCTCAGGAGTTAACGTCGACCTATTTTTCTATTGCTGAAACAGGTGGAATCGACGACTCAAAATACCTTATAGGAACCACCAATTCAGGTAAAACATCGGCAGGTTCGATAGGAACCGGCTGGGAAATTGAAGCAGGAAAAACTTATTATTTCTCCTACGATATCAAATATGAAAACCCATTAACAGACCCGGTACCTGAATTATGGCTAAAAGTATCCCTAAACAATGCTTTGAGCAATACTGATGAACCCTCAATTCTTATCGACACAACGTGGGTAAATAGTGGCGGAGAATGGACACACACTGCGATTGCATTTACCAATACAAGTTCTTACAACTATATATTTGCCAGATTCCGATGGTTAAACAACCGATTTGGCTTCGATAATTTTGCATTGCACGAAGCATCTGAAATTGCCAACATTACTGGGTTACAGGCTGTAATTGACGAAGCACTGCTGGTATATGATGAAACAGCTGACGGTGCAACAGAATTTCAAACGGCCATTTCCAATGCCCAGAATAAATTGTCAGATAGTTCGGCTGAGGAAGTTAGACAAGCTATTTCAGATCTGACTAAAGCCATCATGGATTATAAAATATTAAATGCATCTCAGGAAGCGCCCCTCGATCTTACCAATTACATTGTTAATCCAGGATTTGAGTCGAATTTCGAGGGTTGGTTAAATGACGGTATGGCAACTCAAACTAACAGTCTCTATAATGTCAAAGAAGGAAATGTATATGTTGAAAAATGGGTGTCAAGAGGCTCCAGCATACCCGATATCAGCATACAGCAGCTTATAACCGAAATCCCCAATGGCAAATATGTCCTGACTGCTGCCACCGGTAATATACAACAATCGGCCTCCGGAAGTAATCTTAACAATTCGGAAACCCCACAAACCGGGGTGTCTCTTTTTGCCGGAAATGTTGAAACCGCTGTTGACACAGTAAAAGACCGCTCCGTCGTATTTGAAGTTTATGAAGGGAAAGTCAATATTGGTCTAAAAGCCGTTGATGCAACAGGAAATTGGGTGACCTGCGATAATTTCAGACTATACTATATGGGATTTGACATTGAAGATGTCAGAGACAATTTACAAAATCTGGTAAATGAAGCCACTGCCCTCCTGGAAAATAAAATGCAGGATTCCTTTCGCGCCTCACTGGTTTCTGCTATAAATTCTGCAGAAGAGGTCATTCTGGACCAGAATGTCAGCAAAGAAATAATGGCTGATACCATTCAACTCTTACAAAATAAAATTCAGGAAGCTAATAGTTCAACCGCCGCATACAAAGAACTACAAGTAGTTATTGATGAGGCTTCGGCTATATATGGCGACGGAAATGGCAACGAAGCGGCCAAACTGCAAACCAACATCGACATAGCAATTGCCATGTCCAACAACTATTCAGTTAGTACAGATGCTGTTAATCAAGCCACTGCCGACCTTAAAGATGCGATATTTACCTATAAACTGGCCAACGCCTCAGGCGAAGCTCCCATTGTAACAACCAAACCAGAATTTGCACGGGGATCAACCATGATTTTCGCACGAAGTATCATTTCCGGTGTTTCTGCGTCGTCCCTGTTAGAACATGGATTCTGCTGGAGTACCCATTCAGAGCCGACCATTAATGATAACAGAAGCACTAAATATTATTCCAAAAATGGCAATTTATACTGTATAGATCAACTCGAACCTTCAACCGTTTATTACATTCGGGCCTATGCAATAACAAATACTTATGCGGTTGGTTATGGTGAAGTGATTAAAGTAATTACTATACCCAAAGGAACCGTAAGCTACTCGCTGTCGTCGAATGTTACCGGCGACCATCGCATACGTATAGATAAAGCAATGGCAGCGGCTGTTGGCTACTATAACAACTTAACCAGTATAAAAAATCATTGGCTGAATGTCAATTATGGATCAGGAACTCCAACTGCCGAAGCCTCCTATGGCGGTTATATGCGGTTTGGGCCAAATCCGGCTTATCAGCAAATCGGTACGGCTCTTCATGAAATGGCTCACACCATTGGGGTTGGCACGCACAGCATGTGGTACGGCCCTTCTTCTCCCCTGCGCGAAACAGGTTCAAGAGGTGAATGGCTGGGTGTAAGAACAAAAAGACTCCTTGAATTTATCGATAACGATCCGTCAAGTTACCTCAGAGGTGATCATATTCACATGTGGCCCTATGGCATCAATGGTGCGCAAGAAGATAATGGTACTGAATTGCTGTACATTACTAATTCATTGATCGTACAAGCTTTGGGTGAAGATGGCCTTCCTCCAACAGGCGGATTTGCTACTCCGGCCTATAGTTTTGAAATTGATGACACAACGGTATACTATTTAAAAAATGAGGATGACCAACATGGCCTGAATACGTCTTACATTGTAGCCGGTAAAAATGGTAAACTTGTTAACCGCGTCCTAAGTTCACAACAGGTCGTACAAAACGATAGTGCTGCGTGGCAGCTGGCATACAATCCGGTTAACTGCTATTATACCATCAAAAACGTGGCAACAGAAGAGTATTTCACTTACAAAACAGCAGGATTAAATGGAATAGGTACTGTAAGCAAAGAAAACGCCGCATCTGCAGAGTATTTTCAGTTGATGGAAGCCCGTGTGGTTACAGAATTGGATCCGCTTGTTAAAAAAGGATATTGGATTATTCATCCTGAAGCAAAAAGTGCTCCGGCTTGTTTTACGGCTTACACAGGCGAACAAACAATGTCGAGTGCATTCAATATTTCCAATTCATTCAAAAGTCAGCGTTGGTTATTTCTGACCAAAGATGAAATCTCGAAACTTGATTCGGTTGCCACGAGTAACAATCCTGTCTTCAAAAATTCATCTTCTGATATTTTGGTTTATGCCAGAGATAACCAAATCAATGTCAGAAATATTCAATTGCTCTCAAACATCAGAATCTATAATATTTCCGGTGAGTTGATGGTAAGAAAAGATAATATTCGCTCCTCTTACACTCAATATCTGCCCAAAGGCATCTATTTTGTTGTAATCAGCTCTGATTCTGACAGTGAGGTTAAAAAAGTAATTTTGCAGTAAGCAATTAGGGATTAAAAATAGCGAGGGACTGCCAAAATATCCAGTGATGATATTTATGGCAGTCCTTCTTTTATACCCCTGCACTTTTCGTACAAAAAAAGTATTGTCCGCCTATCATTGCTTCCCGCTAAGCATCCGAAAAATTGTTTAGAACCCGGTTTTAATAAAAAAATCTATCGTTTTCAATTACATTAAGGATACCTGCCTCCGCAATAAATATCAGCTAGTATAAACAAATTATATACTGTAAAGAATAAATTTCGATACTAGCACGTGCAACATCGGTCTTTTAATTTAAATGAAACGAACTCTGTTACAACGTGCTTGCAAAAAAACTGGGTGCAGATAAAAAAAATTGATTTTACGATGTTCATCATAACGTAAAATTAAAGCTTTATAAACAGCCGCTTATTGGTTTCAGAAATTGGTTCAAAGAAAAAATATGAGTTAATTTGAAACTATAAAAATTAATCGCCGAACAGGGTTTGGCATACATTCCCATATGAGCTTAGATTACCCTTCGATATTGTTTTTTTTAGCAATGAATAATTTATTTATTATTGCTCTGTTCACCTATCAATATTTTTATCATCATAAAAAATGGTACTTATCAGTATTCATTATTGGGGCTGTATTTCAAACAATTGCGCTCATCCTGATAGGTAACAGAAATCATTTATCTTTTTTTTACTCCGTACAAATAAGTAATCTATTTTTGATTTCCAGTTTTGCATTAACATCCTTTGGACTTCTTTCGTTTGATGGTAAACTCCGAAAAAAGACTTTATGGCTTTTCGGTATTTTTACGATCCTGTTTTATTCTTCTTTCCTGGCCGTTGGAAATGATAACGCTTTACGTATTACTATTCAGATAATAGCCAGTTCTTTTTTCTATGGTATCGGCGCATTTTATCTTTTTATCAATAAGGGGAAATACAAATTTCCAATAATTCTAAGTATTGTACTTTCATCCTATTCTATATTTCAGGTTATTCGTGCGTCTGTTATAATACTTCATTCAGGTCAGTCATATGATTTCATGGAAGGTTCTGCAATTGATAATTGCTATCTTATAATTTCTCTGTTTGCAATCAGTGCTTCCAGCATAGGTCTCATAATGCTTTTAAAGGAGATAGACCAAAAGACGATCCTTCAAAAAAACGCAATCATTCAAAAAGACAAACTTGAACTCGAAGAACTAAATGCCACTAAGGATAAATTATTTTCTATCATTGGTCATGATTTACGCAGCCCATTCAATGGCATAATGGGATTCCTGGAATTGTTACTTGAAAACATTAAAAAATTTGAAGCTGAAAAATCTGAGAAGTATCTGAAATTAACTTATTTATCGGCAAAAAACACTTTTAATTTACTTGACAACTTATTAAACTGGGCAAACTCACAAACAAAACAGGTTTATTGCAATCCACAAAAATTAATTTTATCATCAATTATTCAGGGGATAATAGATCTTTCAATTTCAAATACAAAAATTAAAGACATCAAATTACATTATTCTCAATCGGAAATAATTGAAGTGAATGCCGATGAAAATATGTTAACGTTAATTCTTCGCAATCTCATTTCCAATGCCATCAAATTCTCAAAAAAAGGCGGAAACATAAAAATTTCCACCAATGTAACACCACGTCTGGCTGAAATTAGCATTTCGGATGATGGCGTTGGAATGACTAAAGAAACACTTGAAAAACTATTCGATATATCGAAAAACACAACATCCTGTGGCACCGAAAACGAAAAGGGTTTTGGCTTAGGATTAATTCTTTGCAAGGAATTTGTTGAAAAACAAGGCGGGAATATTTGGGTTGATAGCGAATTAGGAAAAGGAAGTGATTTTAAATTTACACTTCCCTTATATAGTGTTTGTCTATAAAGTCAACTTCTGCGTTACGCTTGCTCTCAAAATGGTCATTTACGGGAGTAAACTCACATTTTTCGGGCTGCGCAAGCCTTGAATCTGAACTTTATAGCTCAAACTCCCGGCTTTATGGACAGGCACTAAACAGAGGATTCAAGTGTCAGCCGCCCCCGGTTCCTCCCCAACAGAATTACAAGTTGTATCAAATATAACGCATCCGGATATGATACAGCGTGATATCTTTTGCCAACCGAGTCGATTTACCCGAAACATAATTTCCACACCACAATGTCTCAACGCCTCAATATGCCCCTCAAAATAATCGGATCAAATAATACTTATAATAGTTTATTTTTTGGCACGCCAAAAAGAGACAAAACGCTTTAATTCCACCAAACCAACCTCACCACTATAAATACCTCCTTCTCCCCCTTCATCGTACACCCTTACCGCAATGGTATTAACCTTACCAGCCACAATGTCAGACTCTTCGAGGTAATAATACCGTTGTCGCGAATACTCGTCACCCACATAAATATTATTGATATTCGCGTCAAACTTACCGGTTCCGGCCACCCGTTTCCCGTTGATATAAACCTCATCAATATCGTCTATTTTACCTAACATCAGCACAAACCGCTTTCCGGCCATTGACAATGGCACATTAATCCGGCGGCGATACCAGCCAAAGCCATCATACCAGCCGATCTGGTCTTCCCAAAATCCCGGCACCACCACCTTGCGCCATTGGCTGTCATCAAAAAGCGGATCGGCCCATGCCAGATCATCCCCCTTGCTGAACCGCCAATACCCTTCAAGGTTAAAATCAAATGGCAAATCACGATGACGGGCCCGGATGCTGATATCGCCACCAAGAATGCCCCCGTCGAGTTGCGAATCGTACACCCTGACGGCTATAACATTGGGCTCATTGTAACGAACCAACTCCGAAGGAATTAAATAGCGACGTTCGGAATTGTAAGCCGTCCAAAAATCAGGCGGGAAAGAACCTTTATGCCCAATTTTAACCCCATTAAAATAGACCTCATCCACATCGTCAATATAACCCAAAAACAACATCAAAGAAGCCTTTTCCCAGACATTGCCAACCGTAACTTCACGCCGGTACCAGGCGTACCCGTCGTAACCGGGAAATCCCTGGTTCTCCCAGTTTGATGGCACATGTATTGTTTCCCAGTCATCGGTATTATAATTGGGTGAGGCCCATTGCAGGTTATCACCTATCATAAACTTCCAGGAGCCCTTGAGACCAGCCACCATTTCGTAGGAAGTGTCGGCTGCCTTTACAACACCCAGGCATCCAAACAACATGATAAACAAAACCTTAATTAAAACTTTCATACAATCGTTCTTTAACAACCACCTCATCCTCAATGAAAATCATTAACACTGAACTTAAAATATTGTCCGTATTTCCTCGAATAACTTTGGGCCTGCTGCTGAGACATAAGTCCCACGGGACCTTCAAAAATACCGCCTTCACCACCGCTGTCACTCACAATTACGGCGATGGTATTATTACCCGTTTGGTTCAACAATGATGGCGGAATTTTATAGAGTCGGCGTATCTGCCAATCGCCTCTAAACCGTTTACCCAGGGCCGTTGCGTACATATCATCCGTCGTCCCTATTAAATTTCCATTTAAATAGACCTCATCGCGGTCGTCAATTTTTCCAAGTGATAAATAAAGAACTTCACGGGCCAACCCCTCAGCCAATCTGAATGTTTTACGGTAACAGGCCCGTCCGTCAAAATTACCAAAGCCCTGACTTTCCCAGGTTGCCGGAACCATTATATCGCGCCAGTCGTCGTCGTTAAAATCCGTTTCCACATAGCTTTTATGATCATCGAAAGCAATTTTCCAGCTACCGGCCAGGTTTTGCGACAAAAGTTCTACATCAGGATTGTAACCCACCAACACATTTCCACTCATAATACCGCCATCAAGACCGTCGTCGTAAACCCTTACTGCGAGCGTGTTTTTACTCCCAAAATTGATATATTCAGAAGGAATAACATACAATATATTAACATTATAAGCCGTTTCGAAATGAGGCGGAAAACAACCAGCCTGTCCAATTCGCCTTCCGTTAAAAAAGACCTCATTCACATCATCAATATGTCCCAACTGAAGATACAATTGATTTTTCTCCTCCATTGCCGGGATTAATATGGAATGCCGGTACCAGGCATAACCATCGTACCCAATATAACCCTGATCTTCCCACTTTCGGGGAACGAACAGTTCATCCCAGTCGTCGTCGTTAAAATCAGACTTAGCCCAAAGCGTATCATCGCCGATATTAAATTTCCAGGAACCACGCAGGTTAACAATAGGTTCCAACTCCTGAACAGGTACAGGCTGACAACCCAGACACCACAATACGGGCAAAACAACAACTAACCATCTGTTTATATTTATGTGCATATAATTTGTTTATTAAGGTCACACGAAACTTGCTGAACCGAATCATACGGCTGGATGTAAATCAATTTTCAGGGCTCTTTTCATACTTTGTAACTGATGATCCACCACCTGAAACGTGCAAAGCAGAACGCAATGCAGCGCCACCCGTTGTCATTCCATTTCACAAAATCAATTTATAACCAATACCATGAACCGTCAGAATAATTCTGGGGTCATTGGAGTCTTGTTCAATCTTTTGACGCAAACGCAAAATAAAGTTATCAATGGTACGTGACGTCGGCTGATAATCAGTTCCCCAAACGTCATCGAGTAAATCATCGCGGTTAACCGTCTCATTTTTATGCTGAAACAGATAATTCAAAATCTCAAATTCTTTATGCGAAAGCTTCACTTCGTCACCGTCGGAAAAGGCAGTATAACCTGCAAAATTAACCGAAAGCCGACCAATCTGATGTTGCTGATGATCGTTTTTTGGTGCACCGTCCCCACTGCGACGCAATATAGCCCGTATGCGTGCCAGTAATTCACGTAATCCAAAGGGTTTGGTGATATAATCATCGGCTCCGAACTCCAACCCCAGTACCTTATCTATCTCCTCCGATTTGGCCGTAAGCATAATAACGGGTGTTTTAACCCCTTGCTGCCTGGCTGCTTTACACACATCAAATCCCGACATGCCCGGCATCATCACATCCAACAAGGCCAGATGATACGGATTGTGAAGCAGCTTTTGCAACCCGTCGGGGCCGTTCATGGCAGTATCAACCAGATAACCTTCAAATTCCAGATTGTCCTGTAATCCTTTCAGCATTGGTAATTCATCCTCAACAATTAAAATAGATATCATGATGTTATGCTTTAAAAGAATCTTTAACCGCTTTAAAATACAACCTAAAGGTACACCCCTCACCGGGCCGGCTCTGAAGGGTCACGCGTCCTTTATGAGCCTGCATAATTTCACGAACAATGGCCAACCCAAGTCCGGTTCCTTTAACTTCATGAGCCAGGTTTCGATTCGTAACCCGGTAAAACTTATCAAAAACCAACTTCTGATGCTTTCGCGCAATGCCCTGACCATGATCTTTCACTTGCAGATAAACCCATTGCTTGTAACGCCCCGTAGAGACTTCAATCACCTTGCTATCTCTGCTGTATTTCATGGCATTATCCACCAAATTGATGAGAGCCTGGGCCAAGGCCTCTTTATCACATAAAACCTTCGGCAAACCGGCTGTTGGCGTATATTGAAGGTCGAAGTCCTGCTCTACCAGCCGGAGATGATAAGTCGTCAGCACCGCCTCAACAATCGTATTAAAATCGCACACAACCGAATGATACGAATGCTTTCCTTTCTCCATCTTCGAAAACCCCAGTATCCGGTTCACCATTTCTGTAAGCCGCCTGGTTTCATTGCCGATGACACCATAATATTCCTCCACTTTATCAGCGCTTTTAACCCGCCCCATCTCCAGTGTTTCAATGTACATACTGATAAGTGCCAAAGGGGTCCTTATTTCATGCGAAACATTAGAGATAAACTCAGACTTTATCCGGGCCAATAAAATTTCACGCCGCACACTCGAATAGACAAACCAACTACCGGCCAGCAGCACAATCAATACAATGACCATGAGCACAAGTCCTTCCTTCACCCGCTTACCGGCAATATCACTGATTGTTTGCGTCTTGAGACTGATACCAATTTTTACAGACGGAAACAACCACATATCTCCTTCCTGATCATATGTATAAGACCGCTCACCTTCCATTTCAGAAACAATCAACGGCGCGCTATGCGAAGTATCCCGCAACGCAATGACAAAAGACTCCGTCGCAATGGCCTGAATGCGCGGTGCCAGATGGTTTTGAAGAAACTGATGCAGCGCAATCTCCACCCAACAAATAACCGGTTGCTCATTGGCATCGTTACCAATAAAACAAAGCATTTGGCGGTCATTATTAAGTGGGTAAGATTGGAATTTCCGGTAGTTACTACTATTATAAGCCAGCAATTGATCAATGGTGCCTGCTTCGGTATCTAATATCTGGTCGACATAGGCGACAGACGATTCTGATTGTTGCGACTCGTATAACACATTGGTTGAACCGCCAACAGTGGTATAAATTGCCAGTATCGATGAGTTCTCATTGATTAACCGCTGAAGCACTGTGCTGTCGTTGGGTAATTTAAGCCACTGCTCTACACGTAAGGCCCACGTACCTGCCACATCCTGTGCATACGAATTAACCGATGATACAATCGACTCCAACTGATTTTTGTAGACAGTGGTGATCATCTCCTCACTATCGCTGATCCTTACATATTCATAAACCACAGCTATGGCAACAGGAAACAACAACAAAATCGTCAGAGCAGTCAGAATACGATGCAAACTATTTTTCATGGCAACACCATTTGGCCCGGTTTCATTAACCAACTCATCCGGCAACAAAAACTTATATGCCGGATGGATGATATGATAAAATCATTTTTCAACTCAACGTATAAAGCTTAAAGCTAAAAACAATTTCGCTTTTACGGAAGCTCTTTGACAATAAAGCGCTCTGATTCATTTCGTCACTCACTATTTCAAATCCGCCAGGTCGTTGTACAAATTGGCTGATGCCTCGCCATTAAGAAAAGCGACAACCTGCTTATGACTTGGATTACAATGGTAATTGAGGCACTGATTATTACGGTAGTAGAAAAAATACGCATCCATACAATCACGAACGCCATTGTAACATTCGTATTTATACACACCAATGTGATTCTTAAAATCAACCAGCTCCATCAAAGCCGTCTTGCCGTCGCGACCATTAACAGGCAGTCGCTGCCTGATCCGCCCCTTAATGGAATAGCGCTGAATCGAATCAACGGCCAGTTTGATTTTCCCGCCATTGGGCAACTCGCCAACAGCCTGGTTCGCTTTAACCATCAATTTCTTAAAAAATATGGTGTCGGTAGACGTTACCACGTAAAGAGCTTCATTTTTCTGTGCCTTAACTGACAAACCAGCCACAGTCATCATCAAAATAAAAATAATCGTTTTCATGTGTTTAGAATTTGTTTGTGTTTGCCACATGGAACTCGCCGGAATTAATCATCCCTCTGTGTGAAGCTATTCTCATGGCTCGTTTCATGTGTTTAGAATTTAATGTTTCATTGCTTCCTGAAACGCTCATAAAATAATCATTCCACGATGTGAGAATCAAAAATCAGCCAGGCTGGATCCTTTATCATGGTCGTTTCATGTAATCTCATTTTTACTTCCAAAGCCGTTAAAAAAAGATCCTTGTAAAATTGATTCCCGGGTTTCTGTTTTACCGAAGGTTCAATGCACGACTTCAAAACTTTAATGATCTCATTCGTTTTAAATGATAAAGCAAAGTTACAGCGGCAAATATGCAGAGGTGTCACAGTCCTTTTATACGTTGTCACAAATTGTCACAAACACATGAAAAAATATCAACAAAAAAGGGCTTCACTGTTTGTGAAGCCCTTTTTCTAAACCAAAAGAAAAACTCTTATACCGTCAAAATTTCTTTTTCTTTCTTTTCCAGCATCTCGTCAACTTTACCGATAAACTTATCCGTAATTTTCTGGATACGATCAAGCGCATCTTTCTCCATATCCTCTGCAAGACCCTCTTTTTTGAGCTTTTTAAACTCATCATTTGCATCACGACGTATATTACGGATGGCCACTTTAGCATCTTCGCCCAATTTCTTCACCTGTTTCACCAGATCTTTACGCCGTTCTTCGGTCAACGGAGGCACATTAATGCGAACAAGTTCGCCGTTATTATCAGGATTCATTCCCAGGTTGGCTGCCATAATTGCTTTCTCTATCACGGCTATCATCGCTTTTTCCCATGGCTGAATAGCTATGGTGCGAGGATCGGGCGTATTAATATTTGCCACCTGCGAAAGAGGAGTGGGCGTTCCATAGTAATCAACCATAATCGAATCCAACATTTTAGGATTGGCACGACCGGCACGCACTTTGGCCATTTCTAAATCGAGGTAACCCAGTGCTTTGTTCATTTTATCACGGGCGTCTTCCAGTACTATCTGAACTTCTTCTTCCATAATATATTATCTTACAGGATTGAATAATGCTTTACAAAAATATAAAAATATTAACTCAATACTATTGCCAGACCAATAATAACCATTCATACCTGATCCCGAAACCTCAAAACCAAACAACTAATTGTTTAACCAAACGATGCGCAAACCCCGACCCCATTATAATTGTTCTTTGCTCATGTGGCAATCGCCCCCTTTGTGGATCGCTTAGTTTTTGCTACTTTTGACCAAATCAACCGATTCAAATGGGCACCTTCGACATTGTCACCGGCATCATAATATTGCTATTCCTGTTAAAAGGATTGAAAAACGGCTTCATCATCGAGCTGGCATCACTGGCTGCCTTAGCTGCCGGCCTTCTGGCCGCTGTTCTGTTTTCTGATATGGTGGGGCAATGGCTCAACGATTACATCACCACACGCTTTATGCCTGTTCTGGCGTTTGTCGTCGTCTTTATTGGCGTGGTAATAGTGGTACACCTCATTGCCCGTGCCATCGACAGACTGGTAAAAGCCATTGCTTTGGGCTGGCTTAACCGATTGGCCGGAGCCGCCTTTGGGGCTCTAAAAGCAGCTCTGCTCATCAGCATTGTTTTGTTACTCCTCGACGCTTTCGGCCTGTCGCAACGATGGTTCTCTCCTGAATTAAAAAACAGCTCATACCTTTATACCCCATTGGAAAAACTGGCCCCTGCAACGCTCGACTTTATCAACGTTAAAGTAGATCACCTTTTACCCAATTATCAAGCACTACCGGACCAAAATTCCACAACTATTTAGTGTTTGTCTATAAAGTCCAACTTCTGCGTTATGCTTGCTCTCAAAATGGTCACTTACGGGAGTAAGCTCACATTTTTCGTGCTGCGAAAGCCTTGAATTTGAAATTTATAGCTCAAACTCCCGACTGTTTGGACTGACACTATTTTGTGTTTATCTATGAAGTCATCGGCATTAAGCTGTCCCTCGAAATAAAACTTTCGCTATAAGAGACCCGATTTTATTGCAAGTACAACTTACTTCCTTTTTCCTGCCCAACCACAAGGGCCAAAATGATGTCATAACGAACAACAAGCAATCAGCAAAAAAACAGTAACCGGCAAAGAGTCAGCACTCCTGACAAGCCTATTAGCTTGCCGTCCTGTTTTCATACAAACAACGATTTTGCAAATCTATCATTCTATTTTCATGACCGTCTGTTTTTTAATATCTTTGAGGCGCTTTTTTGACTTGTAATAACTGATTAATAAAAAATTATAAACAGTAATCCCATGAATTTTGTTGAGGAACTGACCTGGCGAGGTATGATTTATGATATCATGCCCGGCACTGAAGAAATGCTGAAAGAAGGAATGGCTTCGGCCTATGTGGGTATCGACCCAACGGCCGACTCCTTACATATTGGTCATCTGGTGGGCGTTATGATGCTGAAACACTTTCAGGAAGCCGGCCATCGTCCCATTGTACTGGTAGGCGGTGCAACAGGAATGATTGGCGACCCGTCGATGAAAAATGCTGAACGTAACCTGCTGGACGAAAACACCCTGCGTCACAATCAGGAATGCATAAAACAACAACTCAGCCGTTTCCTCGACTTCGATACCAAAGACGCCAACCGTGCCGAAATGGTGAATAACTACGACTGGATGAAGGACTTCTCCTTTTTGGATTTCATCCGCGATGTGGGTAAACACATCACCGTAAACTATATGATGGCCAAGGATTCTGTGAAAAAACGCCTCAGTGGTGAGTCACGCGAGGGCTTATCATTCACCGAATTCACCTATCAACTGGTGCAAGGATACGATTTCTACCATCTGTACAAAGAAAAAAACTGCCGCTTACAAATGGGGGGTTCCGACCAGTGGGGCAATATCACCACCGGCACCGAAATGATCCGACGCATGGCGGGTGGCGAAGCTTTTGCCCTCACCTGTCCGCTGATCACCAAAGCCGACGGTGGCAAATTCGGCAAAACAGAAAACGGAAACGTTTGGCTCGACCCCGAACGAACCAGTCCGTATCAGTTTTATCAATTCTGGCTAAATACCTCCGATCAGGATGCCGAAAAGTACATTAAAATATTTACCCTGACAGAAAAAGAAGAAGTAGAAACGCTGGTGGCCGAACATCAACAAGCGCCTCACCTTCGTCTGCTTCAAAAGCGCCTTGCCGAAGAAGTAACCGTGATGGTGCATGGCCGCGAAGCCTACGATTTTGCCGTAGAAGCATCCCAAATTTTATTCGGGAAAGGTGCCACCGAAACGCTTCGTAAAATGGATGAAAAAACATTGTTATCGGTGTTTGAAGGTGTTCCGGTTTATGAAATCACAAAAGCAACACTCAGCAGTGGAATAAACGTCATTGATTTGCTCAGCGACGCAACGGCCATATTTCCTTCTAAAGGCGAAGCCCGACGTACCCTGACAGGCGGCGGTGTTAGTCTGAATAAAGAAAAAATGACAGCAACCGATGCTTTGGTGGACACCTCCGCATTACTCAACGACAAATACATCCTGGTGCAAAAAGGAAAGAAAAATTATTCACTGATAATAGCACTGTAGCACCTTAAATAACAAATCTAGCTGAAAAAGACAACATGCAATTTAAACGTATTCTTCTCAAACTAAGCGGCGAATCACTCATGGGAGATCAAGGTTACGGAATTGACTCGCAACGACTCAACGATTACGCCGAACAAATTGCCGAAATTGCCGGCATGGGCATACAAATTGGTATCGTCATTGGCGGTGGCAATATATTCAGAGGTTTGAGCGGTGCTGCCAAAGGGTTTGATCGCTACAAAGGCGACCAAATGGGTATGATGGCAACCGTTATCAACAGTCTGGCACTGGCTTCCGCCCTCGAACATTTATCGGTTAAAACAAGGGTTCTCACGGCCATCCGCATGGAGCCCGTGGGTGAATTTTACTCAAAACCCAAAGCCATGGAAGCACTCAGCAACAACGAAGTGATCATCATGTCGGCCGGCACAGGTAATCCATATTTCACCACCGACACGGGTTCATCGCTACGTGGCATTGAAATAGAGGCTGACGTGATGCTCAAAGGAACCCGCGTTGACGGTGTTTACACTGCCGACCCCGAAAAAGATCCCACGGCCACCAAATACGACTCTATTTCCTTTGATGAAGTATACAATAAAGGACTGAAAATTATGGACCTGACGGCGACAGCCATGTGTATGGAAAATAAATTGCCCGTCCTGGTTTTTAATATGGACGTCAAAGGCAATCTAAAAAAGGTTCTCACCGGTCAAAAAATTGGAACCCTGGTGCATCCGTAGGCATACGGATTGATGTCTGGCTTTAAAATATACAAACCCCGCCAACCGGTCGGGGTTATTTTTTTCTTATCTACTAAAAAACAGACTAAACAACCCTGGCACCACGTATAATATCACGTACATCAGCCACAATCATAAGAGCCTCTTCACGCACGGCATAGGGTAATTCAACATTCCGAAGCTGAAGACTGCGAAGCCACCCGGCCACATCCTCATCGCGCATGCTAAACAGTATTTCACGAAACTGCTCCGTCTGCTCAGAAGTATAATCCTGAGGCGAGACAAATTTGAACTGATCCAGCTCCTCATCATCGTAATAAACTACTTCGTCCGACGCCGAAAGCAAGGTGTCTTTCTCACACACCTCATGCGCACCACAACAATTAATATCGGGTATTTTTTCCGGCTCTACTGGCACTGGTTTTCCATTTTGATCTTTCTTAACGAACAAAAGGCTACCTAAGTAAGTTATAACCAGTCCCCCAACTAATATCAATACAATCATTAACATGTTGCAAAGGTAAAATTGTTTAAGATTTTATAGTCTTATTTATCCGTTAAAAAAAACAAATTAAATAACCCATTGATGGATATTGATTAACTTTTCGCGTTTTATATTTGCATCCTGATTGCATGAGCAAAATTTTTTAACCCGCAAGAAAATTGGGCAAATCAACACTGAAAACAGAATCTGCCATATGCGCCTAAAAGAATTCGCGGCAAATATAAAAACTATATTTTTGAGGCTCGCGAAGCTTAAAAAAGGTGGGTTGACTGGTGTAAATAACCATCCTGAAAGCGACAGTGTTGCAAAAAACGGGATTTTCATGCTGACACTAAGTAAAAACAGGCTTAATCACCGGAAGGTCGAGAAACCAGACAAATTTAGGTTTGTAACAAAACACGCTAACATCTGTTAATTACTAAACACTGAACATTATTATTTATGGGAAAAAAAATGAATCACGAAGATCTGCACTTGTTTGGTATAAAAGTAGTCTACAAAAACCTGGTTGACAACAACTACGACGTTCTAAACGTACGTAAAGAGCTGGATATAAACCCCCAATTGGTTGCACGTAAAAACGACAAACTCTATTTTATTGTTGTACGCACGGCCCGATTCCCTGGCATGGGTATTCTAATGCCCGACGTGGCAGCAAAAGTTTCTGATCATGCCCTTCGTCATAAAGCCATTTGTCAATTTGCCAGTGTTGGTGTGGCCAACGCCAACGGCGAAACCGACGAAGAAATGGGACAACCCGAAATAGACGGCGAATATTACATCAATTACAAAGGCTTGATGCCTTTCCCTCAATAAACCAATGAATATGAGATTTTCAGAATTCTGGATGCGCAACAGAACCATCATCATCTCGGCACTGGGTTTGATGGTATTACTCAATTTCTGTGGCAGAATGTGGGCTCCTAAGACTGAAACCCGCCCCATACCCCAATCGCAAATAACACAGTTGGACAACGGCAGTGAAACTCAGCTTAAATCATACGAAGAGCTGATGTACGAACGAAGCCTTAAACAGCCACAAAGCAAAAACGACGGCTCATTTTGGCAAACAGTCATGACACTTGCGATAATAGCGACGCTTTTTTATTATGGCTTCACCAAAGGCTGGTTAACCCGCCTCATGCCCAAATGGGTCTCTTTCAATACGGTATTTTTCAGGGACAGAAGTACACATCGTCTGCTCGTCCGCTTATCGGTGGCCAACAATACCAACGATAGCCAAACTTTTATTTCACCTCAATTGTTATTCAAACGATGGACTGCCTCGCGACGATTCAATATTAAGAGTTCTGTTTTCCCGCTCACCCTAACGCCCGGTACCCGTCAGGAAATTGTAATAGACATAGATCAGTTTTGGGAAAAAATACCGGATCTGAAAGGATTTAACCGCGTGGGTGCCATGATTCAAACATCGGGCGGCAAAACGTACAAAACATTTGCATGGCCCAAATGGATCCTTTAACGCAACACACTAAACAGTAACTTATGAAGACAAATTATTTAAAAAGAAGATGGGATAAATACAGCGCCAACAAACGATGGTGGAGCATAACGTTCGATTTTCTTTTCCTGTTGCTGGTCATCAGCATGATTTTTCCAGCCTCCCGCAAAACCGTTTCATCATTTATTGTACGACAAACATTGCTCGCACCTCGTGCATCATCTGCCACAACTTTTCTGACGGATGAAGACTGGGAATTTCGTCTTTCGGATGCCAACGGACAGGTGATAAATCTGGCACAACTCAAGGGAAAACCGCTGTTTATTAATTACTGGGCAACATGGTGCCCCCCCTGCATTGCCGAAATGCCATCCATTCAAAAATTGTACGACCGATATCAGGACGATGTTAATTTTGTCTTTATAAACAACGAAGCCCGTGATGTTGTAAAAACGTTTATGAACAAACACAACTATACGCTGCCCTTATATAACATCGCCGGATCGGTACCCGAGCAGTTCGCAACCTCCACCTTGCCCACCACTATCCTAATCAGCAAACAAGGTCGACTGGTACTTTTTAAAACCGGAGCTGCCAGATGGGACTCCGAAAAATTTTACACGCTATTGGACGATTTAATTGAACAAAAATAAAGTCAGACAGGGCTTCACTGCATCTGCCCGGCATAAAATAAAAAGAGCGACTATCAATATGAAGTCGCTCTTTTTTTATATCAAAGGCTCGTTTAAAATCTGTAACGAAAAGCCAGTGCCAATCCAAACCAACCATTATCACCACGGTCGGTAATATTAAGCGTGGGGCGGGTATCCAACGCTATCTGGAGCGGCACTTCGGAAAAATTATACTCCGCACCAATATTTAAAGCCAAGCCCAAACCAAGACCTCCATCAATGTCATCGTCGTCACCCCTATAGGACCAACTACCAATAGATGGGCCCAGACCCAGATACCAGTTAAACCCATTTTCAATGGGCATAACCCATTGGTACAGGCCGGTTAAATTCCAGTAATGCCAGTCGGAGTTTCCACCCCAACCAAGATCAGCTTCCAAACGATTGCCCTGAAAGGGTGTTTGATAAGAAATTTCGGCACCTGAAATGGTTCCACCGCCAAAGCGAAGACCAACGGCTTGCTGCGAACTGGCCGCCAAAGGAAATAGCAAAAGACCTACAAAGGCCATCCAAACCAACTTTTTCATACTTTCGTTATTTAATTTATTCGTAAATAAATGCTTTTATCCAAAATAAACATAAGCTTAGCTTGCTCAAAACTTATGCCAATAACCAATTCATGAAGATAGTTGAATCCGGAAAATAATGTCAACAAAAAACCGCAAATTTTTGATAAACAAAAATTTGCGGTTTTTTTAATGGTTGTCCTGCAAGGATTCGAACCCTGTCTAGATGGACCAAAACCATCTGTGCTACCATTACACCACAGGACAATCTTTATGCTTTCATTTTTAAAAAGCGATGCAAAGATATAAGGTTTCTTATTTCTATCAAATAAAAACTTCAAAAAAATAAATATATTGTGGCTACTGCCGGCCTTCGCTATTCTTCAAAAAATGAAACGAGCCATGGAAATTATTTCACACACAGGAGTCTGATTAATTCCGACGGGTTACATGAGACCTTAACAAACAAAATCTAAACACTTGAAAATCCTCTTAGCCAATATATTACTTTTCGATTACCACGCATTCACAAAAGCATCTAACGCAAAAATATTATACCATATCAAACTAATACAGGTTATATTTCCATTGATGCGCCTCGTCGTGGCAAATTTTTTGCTTGTCCAAAACCATATTTTCAACACTTTAAAATATCATTCATAAATAAATAATGAGGCAAATAGGTAAGATTATTGTATTTTTGACCACATTGTGAAATTTTTACCCATTACCTATTGTTTTGAAAACATTGCTGTATGCAGAATTATAAACGGTTAAACATCATTTTGGGCTGGCTGGTTTTTATTATTTCAGCCGTTGTCTACACTCTAACACTTGAGCCAACCGCCAGTTTCTGGGACTGCGGTGAATTTATTTCGGCTTCCTACAAACTATTGGTCGGTCATCCTCCGGGAGCACCTTTCTTTATGCTGGTAGCACGCTTCTTTACGCTTTTTGCCGGTGACGTCTCAAGGGTTGCTTTTTCCATCAACTTCATGTCGGGAATTGCCAGTGCATTAACCATCGCATTTTTATTCTGGACCATTACCCATCTGGGGCATAAAATTTTCATCAAAAATCAGGATAAACCGGAATCCTGGCGGGTTTGGGCCGTTCTTGGTGCCGGTCTCACCGGCGCTTTGGCGTATACCTTTTCAGACACATTTTGGTTTTCGGCCGTCGAAGGCGAAGTGTATGCCATGTCGTCACTCTTCACCGCAATGGTTTTTTGGGCCATCCTGAAATGGGAAAACGTGGCACACGAACCCTATTCCAACCGGTGGCTTATTCTGATAGCCTACCTAATGGGTTTATCCATCGGGGTTCACCTGTTAAACTTGCTGGCAATACCTGCCATCGTCATGGTGGTTTACTTCAAAAAATATGAAGTAAACCGTAATAATACCATCAAAGCACTGGCTCTGGCTGCCTTGATCCTTTTATCCATACTCTATATTATCATTCCCGGGGTAATAAAAATTGCCAGTTGGTTTGAACTCTTCTTTGTTAATAATTTGGGTCTGAAATTTAACACCGGATCCGCAGTGTACGGAATCCTTTTAATAGGCGGTTTGGCCTACGGTATTTTTTATACATACAAAAAACAAAAACCGGTATTAAATACGATATTAACGGCTATTGCAGTCATTCTGCTAGGCTATTCCTCATTTTCACTTATAGTTATCCGCTCGTCGGCCAATCCAACCATGGATCAAAACTCACCCGAAGATGTATTTTCCCTTCAAGGGTATCTTAATCGTGAGCAATATGGCGACCGGCCCTTAATTTCAGGGCAATATTACAATTCGCCACTCGACTGGGACGGCATGGACGATGATAAAGGCGCACCCATTTATGTTAAAGGCAAAGAGAAATATGAAATTCAGGACTACCGGCCATCCTACAAATTTGATGAAAGAACCACAACCCTCTTTCCTCGTATGTACAGCCGCGAACCACGCCACATTGAAGCATATAAACAATGGGCTAACGTCAAAGGACGATCGGTAACAATTACAAATGATGCCGGGAAAATGCAAACCATTAAAGTTCCCACATTCATCGAAAATATTACCTTCTTCCTTAACTATCAGGTACGTTTTATGTATCTGCGCTATTTCATGTGGAATTTTTCCGGTCGTCAAAACGATATTCAAAGTAACGGCGAAATTGAACATGGCAACTGGATTACAGGCATTCCCTTTATAGATAACATGATGTATGGCGATCAGGACAAACTGCCCGATTACCTGAAAGATAACGCCGCCAACAATAAATACTATATGTTGCCCCTGATTCTGGGGCTCATCGGTCTGTTGTTTCAATTGGGTGCCGGAACAACCGGCAAACGCGACTTCTGGGTAGTAATGCTCTTATTCTTCTTTACTGGTCTGGCCATTGTTATCTACCTGAATCAAACGCCTTACCAGCCACGTGAACGTGACTATGCCTATGCCGGTTCATTCTATGCGTTTGCCATATGGATTGGATTGGGCGTGCTGGCAGTGGTCGATGCATTAAAAACATTTTTACCAGGCAAACCGGCGGCATTAATAGCAAGCATTGGCGCCTTGCTTCTAGTCCCCGGTATTATGGCATCAGAGAACTGGGACGATCACGACCGGTCGCATAGGACAATAGCCCGCGACCTGGCATACAACTATCTGAATACCGTAGCCAAAGATGGTGTAATATTTACCAATGGCGATAACGACACATTCCCACTGTGGTATGCTCAGGAAGTTGAGGGCATAAGAACCGATGTAAGGGTATGTAATCTTAGTTATCTGCAAACAGACTGGTACATTGATCAAATGCGCCGTAAATCATATCTGTCAGATCCGCTGCCCTTCTCAATGACGCATGAACAGTACAAAACCGGCAAACGCGACATTGTCTATCTGGTCGACCGAATAGACGGCTCAGTGGATCTGAAAGAGGCCATAAAATTTCTGGCCAGCGATGATCCAAGAACCAAACAAATACCAAATTACCGTGGTGTTATTGACCATCTTCCTTCCAAATCGTTCTACCTGAACGTTGACAGTGCCAAAGTAATTAACAATGGCATGGTAAGTGAAAAATATGCACACATGGTTGATACTGCAATGCAGATCAATATCAAAAAAGATCGAATCCTGAAAAATGAGCTGATGGTACTCGATCTATTGGCGCATGATAACTGGAATAGACCGATTTACTACGCTGTTACAGTCGGTAGCGAAAATTACGCCGGCCTCGATAACTACTTCCAGCTGGAAGGCTTTGCCTACCAGATAACACCCATCAAATCAGAAAATAAAGATGGGCAATACGGGCGCGTTGACACCGAGAAAATGTACAACAACGTGATGCATACATTTATTTTTGATGGTTGGAATGACGAACGCGTATATCTGGATGAAAATCACCAGCGTATGGGTATCAATATCCGTAACAACTTGTCACGTCTGGCTGCTGCGCTCATTCAGGAAGGCCAAAAAGAAAAAGCCATAGAAGTTCTCGATAAAACAATGGAAGTACTGCCCCCTTCACGTATTCCACACAATTACTTTTCGCTGTTTATTGCCGAAGGGTATTACAACGCCGGTGCGATTGAAAAAGGGGACGAGGTAATGCGTGGACTGGCTGAGCTAAACTTTCAGGAACTGGATTTCTACACCTCGCTTAAACCTTCACTTAAAGCAGGTAGCATGTCAGAAATTCAACGCACTATGGCTATTTATTCAGAAATTCAACGGTCGCTGCAAACCTTCGATCGCAAAGATTTAATAAACGAAGTTAACAACACCTACGAAGGTGCATTTCAACGATTGGGGTTCTTTGAAAAAAACTAAAATAAAAAAATGGCAGGTTCAACCACCATGGTGGTTAAGAATATGGTACCCAGGCGCCACATGGCGTCTGCCAGTCACCACCCGGCAGGTTTTTATCACCTTCGACGACGGGCCAATCCCGGAAGTCACACCCTGGGTTGTGGAGTTACTGGAACAGTATAACCTGAAAGCCACTTTTTTTTGCGTGGGCGATAATGTGCGCAAACACCCTGAGGAGTATCAACTTTTGCGTAGCCATAATATGGCAACCGGGATACATACTTATTCGCACCGCCCCGTTAAGTGGGGCCATTTTAAGGAGTATCTGGCAGATATAGAAAGGAGTCGTAACCTGATGGACGCTGCTTTATTCAGACCGCCGCACGGAATCCTTTTTCCATGGCATATCCAGACACTGAAAAAGCGATTTAAAAAAATTATAATGTGGGACGTTCTAACCATGGATTATGACAACAATTTAACACCTGAAGATGTCTTTCTGAATATGAAAAATAACATCAGACCGGGGTCAATCATTGTGTTTCATGATTCACTAAAAGCATGGCCCCGTTTACAGGAAGTCTTGCCAAGAACGCTGCGTTTTTTGCAGGAGCAAGGCTATACTGCAAGTAGTATAGTCCCGGATTGCAATTAGATATGAAACGAGCCATGGGAATTGATTCACACACAGAAGTATGATTATCCTGGCGAGTTCCATATGGCAACTGAGAGACAAATTATAAACATATGAAATAATAAACGATAGATACAATGAATGTTTTGGTACTTGGCTCTGGTGGCCGCGAGCATGCTTTTGGATGGAAAATAAAACAAAGTCCGTTGGCCGGACAACTATTCTTTGCCCCCGGTAATGCCGGCACTGCCGAACTGGGAACCAATCTGTCTGTCGATCCCAATGATTTTGAGACTGTCAAAAAAACGGTTCTCGACCATAACATCAGGCTGGTGGTGGTGGGGCCCGAAGAACCGCTTGTACGTGGTATTATTGACTCTTTTGCAGCCGATGAAACCATGAAAGAAGTCACTATCATCGGCCCCTCTCAAAAAGGCGCACAATTGGAAGGCAGTAAAGATTTTGCCAAACAATTTATGCAAAGACATAATATTCCAACCGCCGGCTACCTATCAGTTACGGCATCCAGCGTTGCGCACGGCAAAGCATTCATGAAAACATTGAAAGCTCCTTATGTACTCAAAGCCGACGGGCTGGCAGCGGGGAAAGGAGTTCTTATCATTAATGATTACAATGAAGCCTGCCTGGAACTGGATAACATGCTAAGTGGAAAGTTCGGCGCAGCCGGGAACACTGTAGTCATCGAAGAATTCTTAAGTGGTATTGAGCTTTCTGTATTTGTCCTCACCGACGGAAAGAACTACGTGGTGCTGCCTGAGGCCAAGGACTATAAGCGCATTGGAGAAGGCGACACAGGACTTAATACAGGGGGGATGGGAGCCGTCTCTCCCGTTCCGTTTGCCGATGCCGCATTTATGCAAAAAATCGAAGACCGCATCATTCGTCCCACGGTAAACGGATTAGCAAAAGAGAGTATACCCTACAAAGGTTTTATCTTTTTAGGCCTTATTAAAGTCAATAATGAACCTTACGTAATTGAATACAACGTAAGAATGGGCGATCCTGAAACCGAAGTGGTTATGCCACGCCTCAGTTCCGACTTATTAGAACTGCTAATGGCAGCCGGAAAAGGCACCCTCAACCAACAAAAATGCGACGTGGACCCACGCACCGCCGTTACCATGGTAATGGTTTCAGGTGGCTATCCCGGAAGTTACCAAAAAGGGATAAAGGTAAGCGGTGTTAACAATGTAGACAAAAGTATTGCCTTTCATGCCGGGACCACTCTCAATAACAACGAAATAGTAACATCAGGAGGACGTGTATTTGCGGTTACTTCTTTTGGCTCATCAATTAAGGAAGCCCGGCAACTATCGCTAAATAGTATTAAAAAAATAATTTTTGATGGCAAATATTTCAGAAAAGATATTGGTTTCGATTTGATGTAATTTACTATGCTGTTCAACAAGCTTCATCAAAATACTCTGGCTTCGGCTGTCATTATCGTAATACTGGTGGCCGCCATGTGGATGCGCCTTTTTATAGTCGATCTGGCCCACATAACAGCCCTTGATAATCCGGCAATGCCAATGTGGTCAGGGTGGATTCAACCGTGGTTCGGTTTTTCGCAATGGAAAAGCGCATTATTCTCATTTGTGCTGGTCTTGCTCACAGGTTTCGCCATCAGTCGCATAGTGTCGCAATACAATTTAATGAGTCATCAGGGACTAATGCCACTCCTTATTTTTGGTCTGATGACGAGTGCTTTTCTATCAGTTCAGAAGTTAAACCCTGTTCTGATCTATCTCTTTTTTGTGGTCCACGGCCTTGAGCGTTTGTTTGGCTGCCCAACGCAAAACAGAAATATTAACCGTTGCTTTGACGCCGCCTTTTTCATGGGTGTTGGATCTCTGTTTTACGCAAAAGGCATTTTCTTTTTTCCCATCCTGATCATCGGTATGGGCATTCTGCGTGTTGCTAATATCAGAAGCTTAATGGCTGCAATTATTGGACTATTATTGCCCTTTATATTCTCATTTACCTATTTCTTTCTGATAAATAAGGAAGGTTGGTTTCTGACCGAGTTGCAGGAGAACCTAATGGCCAATCCTGGTCAATACAACCACACCGTATTTTCACGAATTTTTATGGCCTCCATCATCTTCCTGTTGGTCATTTCAATTTTATCAGCCTTTCAGCATCTTCCGGCGCAAAAAATTGTTAATCGATTTTACTTCAGAGTGTTTATCTGGATTTTGCTGGTATCATCTATTGCCGTTTTAACGCCCTTTTTCTCCATGGAAATGATACCACTAACAGCGGTAGGGGGGTCAGTTCTCCTGACCAACTTTTTTGAAAAAATAAAACGCAGATGGATAAAAGAAATAGGATTCACCGCTTTTGTGGCACTTATTGTCGCCGGCTATTTCTTCCTATACTGAAAAGTAAATCTTACTTCTTTTTTCGTGTTACAAAATGTTTCTTCACCCAGCGTGGTATCACAAAAGCACCAATCAACAAATATGGATAATAACTAACCAAACGCCAAAAGAAAGCCAATGTTACGCCCGTTCCGGCAGGAATAAACACTGATAGGAAACCTTTAAATACATACTCGGCAAAACCGCTGCCACCTGGGGTGGGACTAACAAGCATCATAATCCACATCACCAGCTGTTTCCCGAAAACAAGAATATGTTCGTTCCAGTCAAGCCATTTGAAACCAAAAAAAGTAATAATCAACGCATTTACCACCCAATATCGGGCTGTCCAGCTTAAAGCCGTAGCGCCAAAAGCCTGTAGCCATTTTTTCACCGGCCAGTCACGAAATTCCTGCGAAGCGTACACCAAATCGGTCCCTGATTCATTGGCCTGTGGTCGCCATTTGCGAATAATTGGCAACCTGAAAATCCACAATAGCACCCATTTTAAACCACGGGGATTAAAAAACAAACCGTAAGAAATAACCAATGTATAGGCCAGCTTTACAGCATAACCAACCAATGCAAATACCAAAAATTGGTTTTCATACCATGGCAAGTCAGCTTCGCCCGCTCCCAATGAAAAAATATCAACGCTTCCTATCCACCAAAGAATTAGAGGAAACGTAAGAATAAAATACAATTCGTCAAGAAAAGATGTAACCATAACAACGGCCGTACTTCGCCCCAGCTTCACCCCTTCCTTATTAATAAAAAAAACAGCCACGCTGGTACCTCCAATGGCCGAAGGCGTTATAGCCGAGGTAAACTCCCAAAGCATAATAATATTAAACGAGGCCAACCAGTTAATTTTACGGTTGGTTAACACCCGTAAGCGAATCATATAGCCAAAGTCTCTAACGGCCATTAAAACAAAAGCCAACAATAGCCAGAATAACGATTGCAATGTAAAACTTAATAAAGAAAATGAGCCCGGTACATACTCCTTGTATAGTAGCCATCCGGTTACCGCCAAACCTATTAATATAGGCAAAATAATGCGTACAGGACTTATGCTTTTTAATATCTTACCGGAATTATCTGTCATCCGTATGTAGTTGTTAATGATATCATAAAATGAGGCGTAACTCTACAAAATTAAGATAATACCCTTAGGAGTGAAAACCGTGAGACAAAAAAGGCGTTAAGAAAGCATAAAAAAAGCCGAAACATGTCGTTTCAGCTTTTTAGTGGAGACAAGGGGAGTCGAACCCCTGACCTCTTGACTGCCAGTCAAACGCTCTAGCCAACTGAGCTATGCCCCCTTTTTTAGCGTTGCAAATATAATTCAAAAATAGTTAATCATCCAAACCTTTTGTCGGTAAATTATACGACCAGCCATTCTTTTTCGACACTTCGCCATAATTCCATACCAAAAGCGAATAATAGCCAGTATTATAGAAATAAATAACGATGAATTAAGTATGAGTAAGAAAACTCCATTGTTTGATAGGAAAAATTCAGATTCAAATCTTGCGAAAGCCGAAAAAGTGAATATCCTCTGGTAAATATACATTGTGAAGACAAGCAAAGCACAGAAGTTGATAAACAGGTATTGACTAACGGTTCCCCATTTTATCCAGACTCTAAACATCGTTAAAAGACTAACACGCCAGGGTTAATTTTATCAAAAAAAAGAACTCAACCGTTAATCCAAAATAACAAATCTCCCATCTACAAAGGAATTAATCATTTCGATCAACCGTTAAATCGTTAAATAATTAAAAATGAATTGATTTAGCCCGTTCTTCATATTAACTTAATAAAACTAACCAAAACAGGAGGACCCCATGGAAACTAAAAAAACATCTCAGGCAAATCTTGAAAACAAAAGATCTGTTTTTCTTGAAATCGGGTTTATCGCGGCATTATCTATTGTTCTGATTGCTTTTGAATGGTCAAAAACAGACATCGCATCAGACTTACCCCTTTGGAACGATCAAACGACCGTAGAAGTCGACGTGATTCCAATCACCATGATAACCGAGACGACTCCGCCACCACCGCCAAAACCGAAACCGGCAGATTTGCTGGAAATCGTCAAAGACGACACCCCGGTTACAACCAATCCGATTGACTTCAACTCTGAAGCCACCCCGGAAACGCAGTTAGACCTTTCTCTGTTGACGGTTAAAGAAGAACGTGAGCCCGATCCTGTTTATGACTGGGTAGATGAGATGCCCGAATTCCCGGGTGGAAACCAGGCATTAATGAAATTCCTCTCACATGCTGTTCGCTATCCATATGTCGCTCAAAATAACGACATACAGGGTCGTGTCTATATTCGTTTCGTAGTTGACACCAACGGCGCAGTTATAAATGCAGAGGTATACAGAGGCGTCGATCCAAGTCTGGACAAAGAAGCACTACGTGTTGTAGAATCAATGCCCGACTGGAAACCAGGCAAAAGAAAAGGCCGACTGGTAAAAGTCGCCTACACGGTTCCCATCAACTTTGTATTACAAAACAAATAGTAAAAAGACTTCACTACTGCAGAAAAAAAGCGTTTAAACGTTAATTTTTTAAAAAAACAGATATCTTTATCAAATCAATAAAAAAAGATTCCTTTTTTTCATCAGAAACAACTATTTTTACCCCTTTAAGAGGCAGAAGAAAGTCTAATGCATTGCTTAATTTCTGTTTGTTCTTTATCTTTAAGTACATAATAAACCAGTAACCATTTTGATATGGAAATTAAAAAGTCACCTAAAGCGGATCTCGAAAGCAAGAAAACTGTATTTATGCAGATTGGTCTTGTTGTCGTGCTCTCCTTGGTCTTGATTGCCTTCGAATGGACCTCAACCGATGTGTCGGTTGATATGAGTCTTCAGGATGAGGCCGTTGAGGTTGAAGAAGAAATTATCCCCATCACCCGTCAGGAGGAGGTAAAACCACCACCACCACCACCACCGCCAAAAGCGGCCGACATTCTTACCATTGTTGATGACGATGTAGAGTTGGAAGAAGAATTGGAAATCATGGATACTGAAATGGATGAAAATGCCATGGTTGATTTCAGCGACATCGCAGTGGAAGAAGAACAAAGGGATACCGGTGAAATCTTCATGATTGTTGAAGAAATGCCAGAGTTTCCAGGCGGACAGGCTGCCTTACAAAAATATTTGGCCAGTTCGGTTAAATATCCTGTCATTGCTCAGGAAAACGGCATTCAGGGGCGTGTTTACATTCAGTTTGTAATCAACACCAAAGGTGAAGTTACCAATGCAACGGTACTTCGTGGCGTTGACCCCAGTCTTGACCGTGAAGCTTTGCGCGTGGTTGAAGCAATGCCCAAATGGAAACCCGGGAAACAAAGAAACCGTCCGGTTCGTGTTTCTTACACGGTACCCATCAATTTTGTACTGCAATAAAACTTTTAGTATAAAAAAGACAAAAAGCCCGGCTATACCGGGCTTTTTTGTCTTTCAGCCCACCATTAAAGAACCTCTCCATTACTTCATTATTGTTGATAAAATTGCATTACTTTTGCTGAAAACAACTTATATATGACCAATCTTATTTCAACCGATAAAGAACTTGAAAAAGTCATACTGGTGGCAGTTCGCACGCCAGATTTAAGCGAGGCCGAAGTGACCGAGCATCTTGATGAACTGGAATTTCTGGCCAGAACAGCAGGGGCTGAGGTCTCCAAACGTTTCACCCAATCACTCACAATGGCTGATAACCGCACTTATGTGGGTAGCGGAAAACTGGAGGAAATCCACGATTATCTGAAAATACATGAAGAAATAAACTCGGTTATATTTGACGACGAACTGTCGCCCGTGCAACTGAAAAACATAGAAACAAACCTGCATCGCAGAATCCTGGATAGAACAAATTTAATACTCGACATTTTTGCCAGTCGTGCTCGCACGGCGCATGCGAAAACCCAGGTTGAGCTGGCTCAATATCAATATTTATTACCTCGTCTTACCCGTATGTGGACGCACCTGGAGCGTCAACGTGGTGGTATTGGAATGCGCGGCCCCGGAGAAAAAGAAATAGAAACCGACCGCCGGATTATTCGTGACATCATCTCCAAACTGAAAAAAGATCTGGAGAAAATTGACCGACAAATGGCAACCCAACGTAAAAACAGAGGTAAAATGGTTCGTGTAGCACTGGTTGGATACACCAACGTTGGAAAATCAACCCTTATGAACAGTCTCAGTAAAAGCGAAGTTTTTGCTGAAAACAAACTGTTTGCAACACTCGACACCACCGTACGCAAAGTTGTGTTGGGAAATCTACCATTTCTGCTGGCAGATACGGTAGGTTTCATTCGCAAATTACCTCACCACCTGGTCGAATCATTTAAATCGACACTAGATGAAGTTCGCGAAGCCGATTTGCTCCTTCATATTGTTGACATCTCTCACCCCGGATTTGAACAACAAATAGAAGTCGTGAACAACACGTTACGAGAAATTGACAATCGCGAGAAACCAACCATCATGATATTTAATAAAATTGATGCCTACTCTCACATTCCCAAAGAAGAAGACGACCTTACACCAGCGACCAATGCTAATTTAACCCTCGAAGACTTAAAACAAACATGGATGGCAAAAGATACCCCTTCCATCTTTATTTCGGCACGTGAAAAGACATATTTCGAAGAGTTCAAAAAAACACTTTACGATGAAGTGTTAAAAATACATGTCACCCGATTTCCATACAACGACTTTCTGTATCCCGAATTTGACGAAGAAAACTTCTAATGAGTAACAATCACAGGCCTTTCTTAAGCCTGTGATTACACCTTTAAAAATACAGATTAAGATATTGCATTATTCACCCGTAGGCATGGCCACCATCGGCACATTCACCATAAACGTCAAAAACAAGGTCTAAAACCACCTTGCACGACATAGCCATACATTCTTACTAATACGACAAAAACAGCCAATAAAACCCGCAAAAGCAGTCGTTTTTCATTAATCTGCAACAATCGACGAATAGCCATTTGTTAAAATACGAACCATTTCCATATCAGACTTAACCAAATAGGGAGAGGTTAAACTTAAAATACCGATCAAAAAAAGCATACTCACCCCCACAATTATCCATTTCAACGCCATAATTACCAGACTCATCGGTTAATCTTGGCAATCAACTATAACAAAAGTAACTTTCGCAGTACAAACTATAACAATACACATTATGAAAAAGAAACTTTTAACCACCGGATTAATGGCCCTGGGCCTGATTTTTTGTTTGAATAATGCTTCTTCTCAACAACGTCGCGAAAGACCACAAAGACCGAACATGGAAGAGATGCAAAAAAAACAGCTCGAAGAGATGAAAACAGAATTATCATTAACCGCCGAACAAACTCAAAAAATCGCTTCAATCATGGAAGAACAACGAACAGCCATGAAAGCCAAACGCGATGAAAACCGGGAAGCCAAAGAAAAAGACCGCGACGCAAACATGAAAGCTTTTAAAGAAGAGCAAAAAACTTACAATAAAAAAATAAAAGCAGTTCTCACGGAAGAGCAACAAACAAAATTTGACGAACTACAACAAAAACGACAAGAGGAACGAAAAAATCGTCGCCCCAATGAATAATCGGGAGAAAAAATAAAAAAGGAGGAAACCAAAACAGGTTTTCTCCTTTTTATTTTCCTCAACCTATAACAACGCCATAGTCCTTTAATTTCACCTATACACATTCACATCCCCTTTCATTCTTCCCATTCCAGCAAAATAATACGCTTTTGTCTTTATGGTTAAAACCGCAATAACAAACCTTCAACAACCAAATCACAACCATAGAAAACGGTAAACGCAAAAGAGCCACTTCATTCCTGAAGTAGCTCTTTGATATACCAAATAAAATTTTTAAACGATCGACTTCTTAATCTTTCAATTTAGCAGATAAGAACTCACGGTTTAAACGAGCAATATTTGCAATTGATACACCTTTGGGACATTCAACCTCGCAAGCTCCGGTATTGGTACAATTACCAAATCCCAACTCATCCATACGAGCGACCATATTCTTAGCACGGCGCGAAGCTTCAGCTTTTCCTTGTGGCAGAAGAGCCAATTGACTCACTTTAGCCGAAACGAACAACATTGCCGATCCGTTTTTACAGGCTGCAACACAAGCTCCACAACCAATGCATGAGGCCGCATCCATGGCTTCATCAGCATTTGCTTTGGTAATTGGAATAGAATTAGCATCGGGTACCCCACCTGTATTCACTGACACATAACCACCGGCAGCAATGATTTTATCAAAAGCCGAGCGATCAACAATCAGATCCTTAATCACCGGGAAACCTGCAGAACGCCATGGTTCAATAGTCACAGTTTGCCCATCCTTAAACTTACGCATGTGCAACTGGCAGGTGGTAACATCATCGTCGGGTCCATGAGGACGACCGTTAATATAGAGTGAACACATACCGCAAATACCTTCGCGGCAGTCATGATCATAAGCCACCGGCTCTTTATCTTCGTTAATGAGTTGTTCATTAAGAATATCCATCATTTCGAGGAACGAGCTATCGGTTGAAATATTACTAACCTTGTAAGTCTCGAAGCGGCCCTTTTCACGTGGTCCGTTTTGTCGCCAGACTTTGAGCGTAAGATTTATTGTATTTTCCATGATTAAACTCCGTTAAATAAATTGAACTTGCCTACCATTATTTGTAATTACGCTGAACGAGCTCTATTTCTTCAAAATTAAGCGGCTCAACATTCTTCGCAGGCTCTTTACCTTCACCCTGGTATTGCCAACATGACACATAAGCATACTTATCATCGTGACGTAAAGCTTCACCTTCGGGAGTTTGATGTTCCTCACGGAAGTGACCACCACACGATTCTTCACGATCAAGGGCATCCAATGCCATCAATTCGCCAATCTCGATAAAGTCGGCCAAACGGTTGGCTTTCTCAAGTTCAATGTTCATCCCATCTCCGGTACCAGGAATACGTAAGTTACTCCAGAATTCCTTTTTAATGGCACGAATTTTATCAATAGCCTCTTGTAATCCTTCTTTATTGCGGGCCATACCAACAAAATCCCACATAACCAGCCCCAATTCCTTATGGATGCTGTCAACCGAGCGTTTTCCTTTAATAGAAAGCAACTTGCTCAAGCGATCCTTTGACTCTGCTTCGGCATCCACAAACTCTTTCTCGTCGCAGGTCATTCGTGGTGTTCGTATATCATCAGCCAAATAATTCTGTATAGTATAAGGTAAAACAAAATAGCCATCGGCCAATCCCTGCATCAAAGCGGAAGCTCCTAAACGGTTAGCACCGTGGTCAGAGAAATTTGCCTCACCGGCACAAAATAACCCCGGAACAGTTGTTTGTAACTCATAATCGACCCAGATACCACCCATGGTATAGTGCATCGCCGGATAAATCATCATCGGTGTTTCGTATGGATTTTCATCCACAATTTTGTTGTACATCTGGAACAAGTTCCCATAACGAGCGCGAATAACATCTTCACCCAAACGTTCAATGGCTTCTTTAAAATCAAGATAAACAGCCAAACCTGTAGCACCAACACCGTAACCGGCATCGCAACGTTCTTTGGCGGCCCGGGATGCCACATCACGAGGCACCAGATTACCAAAAGCAGGATAACGGCGTTCCAAATAATAATCGCGATCTTCTTCAGCTATCTCTGTAGGTTTCATCTTACCGGCACGAATGGCTTCTGCATGTTCCTTCTTTTTAGGCGTCCAGATACGACCATCGTTACGAAGCGACTCCGACATTAAAGTTAGTTTACTTTGAAACTCACCGTGAACCGGAATACAAGTAGGATGAATTTGTGCATAACAAGGATTAGCAAACATCGCACCTTTCTGAAAAGCCCGTACAATAGCGGAACCGTTTGAACCCATTGCATTGGTAGAAAGGAAAAATGTATTTCCATAACCACCAGTGGCCAGTACTACGGCATGCCCAAAATGACGTTCCAGTTTACCGGTAACCAGATCTCTGGTAATGATACCGCGTGCTTTTCCATCCACTAAAACAATGTTAACAAGTTCGGTGCGGGTATGCATCGTAACGGTCTTCTTCTCTACCTGACGCATTAAAGCCTGGTAGGCTCCCAGCAACAACTGCTGACCGGTTTGTCCTTTAGCATAAAAAGTACGGCTAACCTGCGCCCCACCAAATGAACGATTGTCAAGTAAACCGCCGTATTCGCGAGCAAAAGGTACGCCCTGAGCTACGCACTGGTCAATAATGGAATTACTAACCTCAGCCAAACGATAAACGTTGGCTTCGCGGGCACGATAATCACCACCTTTAACGGTATCGTAAAACAAACGGTAAACCGAGTCCCCATCGTTGGGATAATTTTTTGCCGCATTAATCCCCCCCTGAGCAGCAATAGAATGCGCACGTCGCGGAGAATCCTGAATGGTGAATACCTTTACATTGAAACCCAGCTCGCCAAACGAAGCAGCAGCCGAAGCACCTGCCAAACCGGTTCCTACAACAATGATATCTAGTTTTCTTTTATTGGAAGGGTTCACCAGTTTTTGGTGCGCCTTATAATTTGTCCACTTCTGAGCCAACGGCCCTTCGGGAATTTTAGCATCAATCTTTACCATAATCTAATAGAGATTAAAAATGATTATTGAAAGAATAAATATTGAAAAACAGCAATTAAGGCAAAGCCTAAACCAACCACCCATGCATAAATGTTTCCAATAACGGTTAAACGTTTACGCCACAGCTGATTGCTAAAACCAATGGTTTGAAACGAAGACCAGAAGCCGTGCGAGAGGTGTAAAGCCAAACCAACACCAGCCACTGCGTACACAATGACAATCCATAAATACGAAAAGGTCGCATTAACCAAGGCATAAGCATTTTCAACCTCAGTTTCCAAACCGCCAATATTCATGGTTACAGGTTCCAGTAACGGATCGCCAACGAATTTCATCTTTACCCAAAAATGAGCCAGGTGAAGAATCAAAAAGGCAAAAATAGTAGAACCCAAAACCAGCATATTCTGCGAAGCCCAGGTTACACCAGCTGTCTTTTTGCCGGAGGCATAACGATCGTTGCCACGCGCTTTGCTGTTTTGAACCGTTAACAAAATTCCCCAGATAATATGAATCAAAAAACCAATAGCCAGTACCGGTTCTATGATTTTAATCATGGGGTTAGTGGCCATAAAATGGGCCCCTGCGTTGAACATCTCACCACCGTCAGGTATCAACAAAAACGAATTTAACGTGAGGTGTATCAACAAAAACAACATCAGAAAAACGCCTGATAATCCCATCAGCAATTTTTTCCCAATGGAAGAACAAAATAAACTGCTCATAAATGTTTCTTTTTAATTAAAAAAGCATCAGTTAGTTATATTTAAAAAGCATTGATTACAAAAGATTGTAAACTTTGTTACTTTCCCTGCAAATGTAGGTGCTTCCTCAGTTTTTCTCAATATAAATAAAGAAAAAGTTCTTTATTTATATTTTGTCTAATTTGGCGTGAAAAATCCCTAAAAAATTCTTTCCGAAATTAACAATCCAAAAAAGATAAAGAAATAATAATAAAACAGTTACATAATCAACAAACCGGATTAAAAAATCCTTTTTAACAATCTTTAAAATTAATGGGATTATAAGAAGCCAACAAAGCAAAAACACTGTTGTGCAACATGTTTATTTTTAAATCTACCAAACAACAAAAGAAAGCCCCAATGACCAAACAGAATTGTACTGCCCGCTTGTTAAACCATTGGAGGAGCTGATGGACGATGAACGAATGGTAGTCAAAGAATTGGAATACCCAAAGGTTGCATAAAGCGACGACGTAAGCGGATAACAAAAACCGGCCAAAAAATTCAATTCAACGGGTTTATAACGGGTGTTATAGGAACCACTGAGCGACTGGTCGTCCTGGGTTTCGCTATACCCGACCAGTTTTGAAACAGATAACCCGCCATATAAAAGCACGTCGTCGAAAGCATTATGTTGAAAAAAATCTGAAATATTATAAACGTAAAGCAGAGGAACCTCGACGTAGTGCAGTGCGAATTTGTAGTCAAAATAATCATTCTTCTCACCGGGGATAGAGCGGCTGCCTTTTTGAATATACATCACTTCCATCTGAAGGTATGATACTGTTGAAATGGGATACATGGTATATACAGCACCGTAAAAGCCAAACTTATCGAGTCCTGACAGATGGTCTCCCGATACCTGGGAAGCCGTCATCCCGCCTTTGACGCCACCTTTAAAAAATTGAGCAGATACCGCAATCGCCGAAAACCATAAAAAAACCGTAATAGCTAAAGAACATTTCATCTTGATGGCCATTAAAACTACCAAAATAATGATTCTTTCGCACTTACGGAAAAACCGGAAGGCTTCATTACTGTAATACCAAAAAAATTGTGACTCGATTTACCTATAAGTCAGCATGTCTCATCAATATAATGTAATGCAGTACTAAAGCAAAAAGAATCAATCCAACGCAAACAGAAAGCGGAGTGGGCCACCCCGCAGCTTAATTAGCTCTAAAAATTAAACGTCAACCCAACTGAATAAGGGTACAACTCAGGACCTTTATCCTTTTCAAAGAGTGAAACAGGCGAATAAGTGGCATATATTCCGATACTATCATAGCCAAGCCGTGCTAAATAGGAGTAACGAAAAGCATTTAAATTAAAATCGTCATGATTCTTTTTTTTCTGAGAACTTTCGTCGTTAAATACCACTTTGGTGTGCGACCGCAACCTCACGCTGCCAACAACACCCGCAGACAGATAAAGTGATTTGCCCGGATTCCGGGACTCCGGAATTTGAACCTCAAGCATCAAAGGCACATTAAGACTCAGCACCGTTAACTTGGTTTTGCTGACACTCGCTGTTTCGGGTACCGGTGGAAACCAATCGACAGGGAGGTTGGTCAACTCTGAGCCTCTATCAAAATCAAACCGATAATTGTTATACTGAATACCGACGGCACCAACAAGTCCGACACAAGAACCTATCAACCCGAAACTCTCCTTAACAGGGTAAACCGCTACTTCCACCGACTTTTCAGGAATTACTTCCATAAACTCATAACCAGCCGGCATATCTTCTTTCTGATCGGCGTTGAGATAACTGTTGAAACCCAGGTGAACACCATCCAAATGACCATGAAAACGTCTTTTCTTTTTCCTTTTATGCGTGAAAGATGATGATGCCGACGATATGGTAATCTCCTTCACACCATTCTCTTTTCGAATAACCACATTATCATTTCCAATACGAATAGCCGGCGAGGGACGCTCTTTCCGTTGTTCAGCTTCTTTTGCGGGGACCGCCTTCTCCTTAATGTCGGGCACCATTGGGGAAACTTCAACTTTATCAACATAACGCCCCAATGTATCAAGCCAAACGATGTTATCGTCGACCTCCGCTCTGGCCACTCCACCATCAAAAGGCGATAATTGCATATAAATGGCAGGAACAATTTCACGTCCTGAGCTATCAACCATTCCCATCCTTCCATTTTTCAGAACCCGGGCATAACCATTTTCAAAAGGCCATATTTTTTGATATTCAGAAGGCAATAGTATGTTTCCGTCATGATCGAGCAATCCCTCCTGTCCATTTCTTATCACCCGAAAAGTTCCATTCCTTTCGGCGGTGATATGGCTGTATTCACAAGGTATTATAATATGCCCCATCATATCAGTGTAACCCAAAAGACGATTTTTCAAAATTCGTGCCTTCCCATCTTTAAAAGGCCAAATCTGATCGTACTCTGCCGGCAGAATTAATCCTTTATCAAGATGATATAAACCAATTTTCAAATTTTTTAAAACCTTCACATAATTATCGTCATCAAGATCATACACCTGATCATAGTGAAAAGGAACCAAAACTTTATTGGTACTATCGACCACCCCCATTCGACCATCTTTTAACACGCGATAAATACCGGGTCGCATCTGCCATCGTGTATCCGAAATCTGAATCATCTCCGAAGCGGAAACAACCCCATAGCAGGCTGTCAATAACATACAAAAGAATAAAATAGTTGCGCGTCGCATATCATTGAATTATTTAAAAACCAACTAAAGTAAGACCAACACTCCAGGGATAAATCTCAGGCCCCTGATTCTTCTGGAACATAGGAGACAAATCGCAGGTCGCAAACAAATTAACGAATCGATATCCCAATCGTATTGTCGCACCATACTTAAAGGAATTCAAATTAATATCTTTACGGGATTTATCTTTTTTATCACCACCGTTGTCATCATAAACCACTTTGGTATGCGACCCCATTTTAAACCCACCATACAAACCGCCACTAATATAAGCCCTATGTTGCATCTCCGACGCCGGAAACTGAGCTTCCAGCAACAAAGGTACCGTGAGCCAGGTCGTCGTAATTTTATTTTTTTTCACTGGGCGGTCAGCTGCGGTTCCTACGGTTATACCACTTGCGTCCTTTGATAGTAAGTAAGGTGAATCCAAACGATAATTATTGATGGTGAGACCCAATCCTGTGACCAACCCAATATTGTTACCATTTTTTTGTAACCCTATAGAATAGGGTAACACATTAATTCCGACAACAATCGATTTTCCGCCATTCAAGTCCATAAAAACCGACTCTGGCGGCAAATTATTATCAAAAGGTGCGGAATAAAAGAAATTATTCAGTCCCATTTCAAAACCACCCCAGTGCCCTTTAAAATCTTCCCTAGGTTCGTGCACCATCCGGATTCGCGTATTGGCGCCATCATCAATCACCTCAAATCGCTGACGACCAACGGATATTCTGGTTATGGTATCACTAAAATGACTCACCTCCACATTTCCCCCAGGGAACAGAACCCGGGTATGCTCCAGTGTTTCTTCTACCGATACAACATCTCTCAATGAATCCAATTTTAAAAGAGACTTATCAACCGACATATAACTGTCCTGTGCAAAAACAGAACCGAGCCAAAAGGCTAAAATTGCAAGTAAATATACACGTAACATAACGTTCAAATTAAAAATGTTTAAATAAAGCCTGCAAAAAAGTCAAACTTCTGCATCATGCTTGTCCTCTGATTGATCATTTACCATAGTAAACTCCCTTTTTCTGGACTTAGCAAGACTTGAATTTGAATATTTCTTATCAAGCACTTAATTTTCTTACTGGCACTAAATCAGAGTATGTCTATAAAATCCAATCTTTATGGACAGATATTAAATAGGGTCCGACCCGGGAATTATTGTTTTCTCGCCCTATTGTATCATTAAGACCATAAACCGTCTCAAAAGTTACAGGCCTATAGAAAAAAAAAGCCACCGTTGAAAAAACTTGTACAACGAAAAAATCAAAATGAGATAAAATGATCACTAAAAGACCATAAACATCCGGTAGATAACAATGAATTGCAACGCGACAAATTACCGTAACCGTCCCACACGTTGTTCCAGTTCGAAGTTGTCAGACTTAACATTAATGGCTATCAGACGCCCTTCTTCGTTATACTTGCGGGTATAAGCAAGATTAAAAGGAGCTAAGCGACCGAGCAATCGGGTGGTTTTAGTAGTCAGTTCCATTGACATCTCTTCTCTAGGCTGATCTTCAGACTCTACGGCCCCATCCGACGATGCCAACAAACGTCGGTTTTTAAGATAATGAGGCAACATCAGTGAAAGGCCTTCTTCGTAACTGTTGAGATAGGAATTCTCAACGATTACAGGCGTTTTTAGCCGGGGTGTTATAGTAGAAATAACTTCTGTGGCTTTCTCTTGCACTCTTCTTTCACCAGTAATAACAGGTTGGGCAACAAGAGTCTGAGTCCTCGGCTCACTAAAAGCCGCTGCTGCAGCAATTCTGCGTACAGTATCTTTATTAACCGTTGTGCTGCCCACATTCGCCTCTTCACTCACTAACAATTCATTATCAGAACTGTAAGCAACCATCGGGGAGGAGACAGACTGATCAATCACTCCTCTATCAGCCAAAAAGAAAAAAATAAGAACAGCAGCCGCAGCTGTTTTCCACCACATACCAGCTGTAACCAAGGACTTTCGGTACAGTTGAGAGCGATAAGGGTAAACCTCATCAGAAGGTTGCAGCTTCATTCGACCCATACAATGAAAATCGGCAGTTACTTTCTCACTTTGTTGTGAAAGATCATATAATTGCCTTTGTTCGTTGACCGACAACTCCTGCTCCGTTGCTTTGGCAAGTAAGTAGTCGTATTCCGAAAGATCGTCAAACGGCACAGGTGCTCTACGCAAATGTTCTTTATAAGGATAAAAAGAATCCTTTTCCGGCCGCAATTCAATACCAGACAGCTCATTCATCTCATTAAAAATGCGGGGATGAGTAGCCAAAAATTGCTGCACCGCAACAACATCATTACCTGAGAGTTTGCCGTCGAGATAATCAATCAGCCAAACCTCATAATTATCGCTGTTAATATTTATATTAGGCCTATTCATAGTACCACCTCCATTTTACCAATGTAATTCTTGAGAAAAATGCGCGCCCGATAAATATAAACCTTGACCTGACTTTCCGAGAGTCCTGTAATCTCCTCTATCTCCTGATACGAATAGCCTTCGTAATCGCGCAGCATAATAACCATCTTTTGGTCGGCCGGTAAAAGATCAACAGCTCTGTGCAACACCTCGTTTAAGTCTGAAAATCCATTATCAGTCTGAAAATCCTGGCCAATATGATCCGCCATAGGAACCATCCTGGCATCATGCCGGGCCATGTCGACCAACACATGATAAGCCGTGGTGAAAAGATAACTTTTAGATTTCAGACCGTCCACCTTTCTTCGATGCAGCCACATACGTTCAAAGGCATCCTGAACAATATCAGAAGCCTTATCCTCATCTTTAATATTTTTGAGAACAAACCGGTAAAGATGATCCGCACAGCGATTTACGCACTCGTTATATTCTGCATCAGTCATGCCTGGGCCATTTCTTTAATTATGGGACGGACCACCGATCGGAAAAGTTACATCAAAAACAAAAAAAACAATTAATGCGTTTCCAACTGATTGGGATAGTCAATATTATAATGGAGGCCACGGCTTTCGCGTCGTTGCTGAGCATGTTTAATAATCAGGTAACCTGCCTGTATGGCATTACGCAACTCACACAAAGGCTCGGATACCACCGACCGCTGAAAAAGACTCTCTGTTTCATGATACAATATCTCCAGCCTGTCGAGGGCACGTTTTAAACGAAGATTAGAACGTACAATACCCACGTAGGTCGTCATAATCTGTTCCAACTCTTTCTTACTTTGCGTGATGAGCACCATCTCCTCAGGGATAGATGTCCCCTCATCATTCCATTCAGGAACTTTATCGCAAAACGTGTACGCACCAATATTATTAATGGCGTCCTTTGCAGCCGCATCGGCATACACCAACGCTTCCAATAAGGAGTTCGATGCCAAACGATTGGCACCATGCAAGCCGGTAGAACTACATTCTCCGGCGGCATACAAACGATTAATGGTTGTACGGGCTTTCATATCGACCTTGATACCTCCGCACGTGTAGTGAGCGGCTGGCACCACAGGAATCATTTGCTTACTAATATCAATTCCGATAGAAAGGCATTTTTGAAAAATATTCGGAAAATGCTTTTTTATCTCTTCCTCACTTTTGTGCGTCACATCCAAAAAGACGAAGTCATCGCCATGCGTTTTCATTTCGTTATCAATGGCGCGGGCAACAATATCACGGGGTGCCAGACTTTCACGCACATCGTATTTATGCATAAAAAGCGAACCGTCTTTACGCTTCAAAATACCACCAAATCCACGCATCGCCTCTGTTATCAGGAAAGAAGGGCGTTCTTTTGGATTGTATAGAGAAGTGGGATGAAACTGCATAAATTCCATGTTTTCAACCATCCCTTTAGCACGATACACCATGCCAATGCCATCGCCGGTTGCAAAAACAGGATTTGTTGTTACCTGATAAACAGCCCCTACACCGCCGGTTGCCATCATTGTAACCTTAGCAAGTATGGTATCCACTTTATTGGTTGTGCGATTGAGAACATATGCCCCATAGCATTGAATATCCTTACGCCAACGATTTACCATTTCACCCAAATGGTGTTGCGTAATAAGTTCAACAGCAAAATGATTTTCCAGCAAATCAATATTGGGATTATTGCGAATAATTGTACTCAGCGCCCGCTGAATTTCAAAACCCGTATTGTCCTTATGATGAAGTATCCGATTTTCGGAGTGTCCTCCCTCACGGTGCAAGTCAAATTTACCATCCTTGGTTTTATCAAAATGGGTGCCCCATTTCAACAATTGGTCAATTTGCTCAGGCGCTTCGTTTACCACCATACGGACCACTTCTTCATTACATACACCGGCTCCCGCATTCAGCGTGTCGGCCACATGCTTTTCGAAATCGTCGGGCTGATAGGTCACCGATGAAATACCACCCTGGGCATACGACGTATTGGTTTCTTCCAACTTTTGCTTGGTAATAAGGCAAACCCGTCCGTGACCAGCCACTTTAAGGGCAAAACTAAGGCCAGCTATACCCGACCCAATCACAAGGAAGTCATATTTCTTCCTACTCGAAGTATCTTTTGTTCTCATGACAGAAGCTCAAAAACAGAGCTGTAAAGGTACAAAAGAAATTGAGGCTAACGGACCTTTTTCAAATTTTTCAGAAAAACGGAGGGTGAATATAGCAGTTGAACGCCATAGCTATAACTAACAACACGCTGCTCAATATCATAAAACCCATAAAGTAAAAAAGAAAAATCAAGCTGCGGAGCAAACGTCTTATGCCAGCTGTATTTTCCGGTTAAAAATTGGGTGTCGGGAAACACAAATGCCTCATCAAAGTCAGATACCGACTGATAGATGGGATTTCCATTTTCGGACAAAAACTCAGACCCCTTCCACCAGCTGAGACGCATCTGATGGCTACGCGAGTGCACCATAAAACCAGCCTCAAGGCCCCACCCATCTTTAAAAACATTGTTTTTTTCGGATTTCAACTCCTTATAAAGCAAAACATGAGCAAATCCGCCCCATCGTATTGTTGCTTTATCATTTTTATTCTCAAACTCGAAACCTGACAAAGTATTAACCTCAGAGCGATCAGGCGTGTCAGAATAATCGATTTCTCCTCCTTTATGAAAAGCCATCAATTGCAATGGCATGGTTAATTGCCAACCGTTATTAAATTTCGCCAATGTCAACTGCGCACTCACACCAGCCACAAACTGTTCAGATACGGAGTCACCTTCTACAATATATTCCTGCCAATTAATCCAGGTATCTAACCACAGTCGGTCCGTATTAACTTCAAATTGAACGCCATATTCAGGTTTGCTGCCAAAATAATACTCATCAAAATAAATAATATCTGATAAACGATGATTCAGATCTCCATTAATGGCGCCAATTCTAAAAGTAATCGCAGAATTCATTTTTAACGACGCGGTGAGTATCGGATTGACATAAACCGGTTCATCTACACCAAAATAATGCTTCAGTTGCAGCCCTGCATCTATTGAAAAATTCTGTGATGGCTGATAACGAAGAAAAGGGGAAAACGTTTGTCCCGGCAAAGTATAGCCTTTTACAACCAGACGGGACAATTCATTGTTTATAAAGAAATTCTGATTGGCAACAGACAAATAGACATCACCTTCTTGAAGCGATAGATTATGTGGTATCCGGTCAGGAAAAAGTAATTTTGATTGCCCTTCAGCACGTCCCCCAAAAACAAATAATGCAACCAGCAAAGCAGAATAAAGACTCTTCATACAAAAGCTTAAATGGGTTAAAAATAAGGATTTATTAAAACACTCTTTCTATTTCATCGCAAAATCCACTAAAAAAGCCTTTACATTCAAAAACTCTCCCTGATACAAAACGAACTTCTCCGCCCATATCCCAAACGTCAGATTGACAATATTGGAAAAACAAGCTATAATTAAAGACATTATGTAAGCAATAGGTAACACATCATAAACTATCTTTGACGTATGATGCAAAACCTGGGTTATCCACTGCTTTTCTTTTCCAGCTTTATGGCAGCCACCATACTCCCATTCAGCTCAGAACTTATTTTATCGGGAATGCTTGCAGCCGGATTCGACCCATTTTTAACACTGACCATAGCCACATTAGGTAACTGGACCGGCGGCTTAACATCCTACTGGATTGGCTGGTTAGGCAAATGGTCATGGATAGAAAAATACCTTCGTATACCAGCCTCAAAAATACAAAAGTTACATCAAAAAATTAAAGGCAAAGAAGGTTGGGTGGCATTGTTCTGCTGGCTGCCATTTATAGGCGATCCTCTGGCGGTAGCATTGGGATTACTAAAAACGCGTTTCGTCACGACGGCCATATGGATGTTAACAGGAAAAGCCCTTCGCTATATAATATGGGCCTATTTAACATTACAAACTATCTCATTTTTAAATTAAAAAAATCTGACACAAAAGACCGAATGACTGCTTGCCGGAAAACCCCGATGACCGATAAAAAAGCTTCATTTTTAAAATCTTATAAAAAAAATATTTTATATAGTACCGGTAAAAAAAAGCTCAAATGCTTGATAAGAAATGGTCAAATTCAAAACTTGCTAAGTCCAAAAATGTAAACTTAAAATGGGAAATGGCCTTTTGAAAGCAGGCGTAACGAATAAAACAACGTTTTCTTGCTAACACTAAAAAGATCAGCCAAAATCAATTGATACTTATTCCCGATAAAAAAGTCCCTTCACAAAACCTTATAAATAGTTATATTTGCACCTAAATTAAAGCACATGGAAGAATCGGCATTCCCGTTACTTGAGACTATCCAATTGCCAGATGATTTACGGCGACTGCCTCCAGAGCAGCTAGGTCGTGTTTGTCAGGAATTACGGAATTTTATCATTGATGCCGTTTCGTGCAATCCGGCCCATTTTGGCGCCAGTTTGGGCGTGGTTGAACTGACCGTTGCCCTTCACTATGTTTTCAATACCCCCGACGACAAATTAATTTGGGATGTGGGGCATCAGGCTTATGGACATAAAATACTGACCGGACGACGCGAACAGTTTCAAACAAATCGCAAATACAAAGGCATAAGCGGGTTTCCCAACATCTTCGAAAGCAAATATGACGCCTTTGGTGTAGGGCACTCATCCACCTCTATCTCCGCAGCTCTGGGCATAGCCACTGCTTTTCGCCAGCAAGGATTAAACAACCGGCAGGTGGTCGCCATTATTGGCGATGGCGCCATGACAGCAGGATTGGCATTTGAAGGACTCAATAACCTGGCTACTTCCCAAGCCAATGTTCTTGTTATCCTGAATGATAACAATATGGCCATTGACCCAAGTGTAGGTGGTCTCAGCGAATATCTGGTCGATATTGCCACCAGTAAAACGTATAACAGACTTCGAAAAGAAGCAATAAGGATGCTGAGCAAATTAAAAGTTGTGGGTCCTCGTTCACGCGAACTGGTCGTAAAAGTTAATAACAGCATTAAAACATTACTGACAAAACAAACCAATATTTTTGAAGGTCTGAACATCCGGTATTTTGGCCCTGTTGACGGCCATGACATCGGGCACCTCATCCAGGTATTAGGCGATCTTAAGACCATACCCGGTCCTAAGGTACTGCACGTTATCACCAAAAAAGGCAAAGGATTTAAGGCCGCTGAAGAAAATCAAACAGCATGGCATGCGCCAGGTGGCAAATTTGATAAAAATACCGGTGCATTTATAGAAACACCATCTACCAAAAATAAGCCTCCCCGTTTTCAGGATGTATTTGGACATACCATACTGGAACTGGCTCAAAAAAATGAAAAAATCATCGGTGTCACGCCGGCCATGCCCACTGGCAGCAGTCTGAATATTATGATGGGCGCCATGCCCGACCGGGTCTTTGATGTAGGCATTGCTGAACAACATGCCGTAACATTTTCTGCCGGACTGGCTGTCTCAGGGATGGTCCCGTTCTGCAATATCTATTCATCGTTCATGCAACGCGCCTACGATCAAATAATTCATGATGTAGCACTTCAAAAACTAAACGTGGTTTTTTGCCTGGACAGGAGTGGTCTCGTGGGTGCTGATGGCGCCACTCACCATGGTGTATACGATATGGCATACCTCCGATCCATTCCAAATATGACAGTTGCTTCGCCAATGGATGAAATAGAACTGCGCAACCTGATGTACTCGGCTCAACTTTCCAACGCAGGCCCTTATGCCATTCGTTATCCACGCGGTATAGGCTCAAATATTGAATGGCGACAACCCTTTGAAAAAATCCGACCGGGCACCGCCAGACAAATTCACGATGGTACTGACATTGCCATCCTTACCATAGGACCTATAGGCGTAAAAGTTAAACGTATTTGTGAAGAAATAGCAGCAGAAGATATTTCGGCAGCTCATTATGACATGCGTTTTGCAAAACCGCTGGATACAAGTGTATTACATCACATTTTCAAACACTTCAACCAAATCATTACCATCGAAGACGGAACCATTATTGGCGGATTAGGCACCGCAATATTGGAATTTATGTCGGACAACGGATATCAGGCACATGTTAAAAGAATGGGTGTGCCCGACCGATTTGTGGATCATGGCTCTCAAACCGAACTATTCCGTGAAATAGGCCTCGATATGGAAAACATCAGACAAGCGATCAGAGAGATGAATCGATCATAACAAAAAAATTCTTACACAGAGGGATAATTTAATTATTTAAATGCGGGTTCCATCCGGCAACTCAAATAAAAATTAAACAAGCCGCTTTAACCGCACAAAAAAGCAAGCTCCATTATTTTTATCGGAGACAACACCAATTGAGCCACCCATGGCTTCGGTCAGACGCTTGCAAATGGCCAACCCTAAACCGGTACCTCCATATTTTTTCGAAGGCGTTTCTTCTTCCTGTCTAAAAGCTTCAAAAATAACCGACTGATTTTCTTTTAAAATACCAATACCAGAATCCTTGACATAAATCTTCACCCAATCGGTCTCGATCTCAAACCCCAATTCAACAAAACCCTCATCAACAAATTTAATGGCGTTTTCGAAGAAATTGGTTAACACCTGCCTTAAACGATTAACATCGGCCAATATTTTCACCGATGGTTTCAAATCGAACGTCTTTTGCAATCGAAATTCGACATGGTCTTTAAAATGCAGATTCATTTTTGGCCGATAACTCTGAAATATTCCGAAAAGAAATTCTTTTAAATCGACCGGGTTGTTAATAATTTTCAAATGGCCACTTTCCATTTTGGCATAATCAAGTATTTCATTGATCATCCAAATTAAATTATCGGCGTTCTTATTTATCACTTCAGAAAATTCCTTCTTCTGTAAAGTGCCAAATTCAGGCTTATCCAAAAGATTGGCAAACCCCACAATAGCATTCAATGGCGTACGGATTTCATGACTAAGATTAGCCAGAAAAACCGATTTCACTTTATCGGCAGCCTCCGCTTTCTCCTTCGCCAAAATCAAATTTTTTTCGGCTTCTTTTCGGAGTGTAATATTTCGTCCAATGCCCAACACCGAGTAACACTCACCGGCATCGTTAAATTCTGGTGAAAAGGACCAGTCAAGGGTAACATTACGGTCCTCTCCAACACTAAAATGTTCAATTTCGATGTGTTCAATAACACAAGTGGTTATAACCCGATTAACAATTCCAAAAATCTTTTTCTGGTCGGGAAACGGCAAATAACTTACCAACAAACCGATCGTAATATTTTCATCCCCAAACAAAACACCTGAAACCGAGTTGTAATAAGTTACCAATCCATCTTTACCAATCCGCAAAATACAATCCGGAAGATTTTCAGATAAAGACCTGTATTTCTGTTCACTGAGTTTTAATTCCGATTCATTTCTTTTACGCCTTGTAATATCATGAATGCTAAAATAATAATGTTCTTTTTCACCCAACGAAATGGTGGTACCATGTATTTCCACATACCGCATTTCACCATTTTTCCGCAAAAGCTGACTGTCGCCATGATAGCTCAGATCTCTGCGAATAACCCTTGTTATACTAAAATAATCCTCCAATCCCTTATTAAAAGGGAATAAAGTTTCCAGATCCAAATCGGTCAGCTCGTTTCGCGAATAACCAGTCATCTCACAACCGGCCTGATTCACGTACATTAAACGCCCCTTACGGGAAATAATAAAAACGCCGTCGATGTTGGCCTCCAAAATTTTTCGGTTACGCGCTTCACTTTCAGTCAGGCTGTTTTCAACCACACTGATGTCGGTCTTATCACAACAAAACAATATAATCCCATCATCAGCCGAAAAGGTAAATCCCTTTACCATATAAACCAATGGCCTCCCATTGCGACAGCGAATCGACATATCCATATTGCCCTTTCCTGTAGATCCGATCTCAGCAAAAAAATGGTCCAGCTTCAGGATGCAACCGTTATCAGGATAAAGTAATTCTGATACATATTTATTTATCAAATCACTAACATCATAGCCGGTTGCTTCGGCAATTTTACTGTTAACAAACCGGATACGGCCATTACTTACTTGCATAACCCCCCACGGGGCCTCCCGATATAAACCACGAACAAATAATCGCGAATGAGTCATTTCCTGAGTTAACTGCTGCAAATCACATTGAAGCCCTTGCTGCTTGCTAATCAATTCTTCCTGCCCATATTTCCAGGCTACCAATCGCCCCAGCCATTCCAAAAGCTGAAAATTAAAACCATTGTCTTTTCTGCTTTTATCAAGCTTAAACAAAATCCATCCGTAACACCTATTATTAATTCTGATCTCCTTAATGTAACCTTCATCGGTTGTCATCCCCAACTGCGTAAAAAAATACGAAATATCACAACAGCTTGAATTATCATTACCCTCGCAATCAGGAGAGGTGAAAAAGGTGAGGCATGAAGTACATTTGAAGGAACTCTCGTTGGAAATATCAGAACCAACCAAATTGAAAACCTTAAACTCATCGTCGGCTACCTTGTAAAATGCAACCGCCTCAAGATTCTGTTGGTTCCGAACCAATTTCGACAGTTTGCTCCACAATATTAACGAATCCGGTGCAGCACGCACCAAATCGTCCATCTCCATCATAAAAGCAAACAAATGACGATCATAACTTTGCTCATAATCCCGCAAAATTTCAGACTGTTGAGAATAAAACATCAGTTAGTGTTAGAGAAATAATAAGTGAAGATAACACAGAGTCACTTTAACAAAGCAACAATTTTGACTGATGTCATGAAATAACTGACCAAAACACTCTTTTCTTCTACGAACGAAAAATCAAACACCAATACGATGCTACCTTATAAATAGTACTTGCAAAAAAGATCCAGTTTTTGCGTTGTGCTTGTCCTGAAAATGATCATTTTACATAGTAACCTCACATTTTTGCCGGGCTCAAAACAAATCTACCTGCAGAACGCGCAAGTACCAACATAAGCAACCGAAAGCCTTAATTTTCATTAACCATGAAATTTCTATTCCCAAAAGAGAATCGTAAATACAAGGAAATAATTAATTTTGAGTCGGTTTAAAAATTGCATACGATAATAAGGTTCACCCGAAACCCAACAGATCATTTATTTTCAACCGCGTAATTTTTCAAAGATGAAGGAAGGCATTGTCATAAAATCAACCGGTAGCTGGTACATGGTAAGCAGTAACAACGAAACGCCTGTGCCTTGCCGCATAAAAGGCAAGCTAAGACTTGATGCTACAGGCAATACAAACCCTGTAGCAGTTGGTGATATTGTAAACTATGAAACGGACGAACAAACCGGAGACAATGTAATCGTTAAGATTCTTAACCGAAAAAACTATATCATTCGTAAGGCGACCAACCTCTCACGTCAGACCCAAATTCTGGCGGCCAATATCGACCAGGCCATTTTACTGGTAACCATCAATTACCCCGTTACAACCAACGTTTTTATCGACCGGTTTCTATCATCGGCTGAGGCTTTCAACATCCCGGTAATCCTGCTATTCAACAAGACAGATCGCTACGACCTAAATCACAACGAACAACTTGCTGAGTTGCGCTCAATATATGAGTCAATAGGCTATCATACCATGTCCATATCCGCCAAGAAACAAGAAAATCTGGAGGCTGTTGAGGATCTGTTAAAAAATAAAATCACCCTCATTGCCGGACATTCCGGCGTTGGCAAAAGCACCCTTATTAACAGGCTGGAACCCGGGTTAAATCTTAAAACCGGAAATATTTCGGAAAGCCACCAAACCGGAAAACACACCACAACTTTTGCAGAAATGCACCCTCTTTCATTTGGCGGCTATATAATTGACACACCCGGAATTCGCGGGTTTGGTCTGACGATGATAGAAAAAGAGGAACTATATCACTATTTTCGCGAAATATTTAAAATATCGCACCAATGTCAGTTTCACAATTGTTTGCACCTTCACGAACCCGGATGCGCCGTAAAACAAGCCGTAGAGGAAGGCACCATTGCCGAATCCCGTTATAACAGTTATATCAGCATATTCAGAAACAGGGATGAAAAATACCGTTAATCCCATGTGAAATAAAAAAAATGGAGATATACAATAAAACCCGCTGGTGGAAATTATTTCTTTTCGTTGGGGCAGGCATCATAAGCCTGTTTTCGCTTTTATATACCAATCGGCTGGTGACCGAATTAAAAAAAGAAGAACAGAAAAAAATAGAACTGTGGGCTGAGGCAAACCGCCAGCTGGCAGCCGATTCCATTTCCAAAAGTACGCTCACACTGGTGCTCGAAATCATCAGTAACAACACCACAGTACCCGTTATCGTCACCAACAACCAGGAAGAAATTGTTTTTCATCGCAATATCAAACTACCCAACAAACACCCCGAAATAAAACTGAAGGAGATGCTGGAACGCATGAAGAAATTCAGTCATCCGCTACCGGTAAAACTTTCGGACAACGACTACCAATATATCTATTACAATAAATCTCTTTTACTAGTAAAATTACAATGGTTTCCTATTGTTCAGCTTATCATTGTCTTCATTTTCATGGCAATTGCGTATGCCGCTTTCAGTTTCTCACGAAAATGGGAGCAAGATAAAGTATGGGTTGGTCTGGCTCGCGAAACGGCACATCAGTTGGGAACGCCTACTTCGTCCCTGCTTGGCTGGGTTGACGTCTTAAAAATGAAAAATACCGACCCCGAGCTACTTTCCGAAATGCAATACGACGTACAACGGCTGCAAACAATAACATCGCGCTTTTCGAAAATAGGCAGTAAACCAGATTTAATACCAGAAAACATTAATGAGGTTATAGCCGGAATGGTCAATTATTTAAAAAAAAGAAGCTCCGCTCGAGTGGTCTTTACTCTGGATGACAAAACAACTGAACCAATTGTTATTCCTATTTGCCGCTCCCTTTTTGAATGGGTAATAGAAAACATTTGTAAAAATGCCATTGATGCCATGGCCGGAGAAGGTCACATTAACATTCTTCTGCAACGGGCAAAAACAGCTGTTATAATAGACATCTCCGACACCGGCAAAGGAATGACAAAAAGCACACAAAAAAGTGCTTTTAAGCCTGGATACTCAACCAAAAAGAGAGGCTGGGGTTTGGGGCTAACCCTAAGTCAAAGAATTATTCAGCAGTATCACGGTGGAAATTTATCAATTATTACTTCAGCTCCGGGTAAGGGCACCACTTTCCGGATACAGCTAACTACAGCCGCTCCAGCTTCGTCTAAAAAAGCATAAAATAGCCACAATAAAACACTTCTCAAAGGCGGATGTTTATTTCCATGAGAGTTCCATCGGGCAACTTGAAAAAGATGAAACGAATCATGGAAATAGCATTACATACAGGAGTGTGATTAATCCTGATGAGCTCCATATGACCTTAAAAATCAAATTATAATCATATGAAACGAGCCATGAGGAATTGTTTCACACACAGAAGTATGATTATCCTGGCGAGTTCCATATGGCAACTGAAAAACAAATTATAATCATATGAAAGTGACCCATTATCAGAAAAAAACAGTTTTTTTTTCCTTGCAATATTTATTTTTATACCTTTGCACAGTTTTATCCAGAGGATGAAGTGAGAAAATTGAAGGATTATAATATTGGTTTTAAAGGCCTTAAAGATGGTAATCATCAGTTTAAATACGAAATTGATGGTTCTTTTTTTTCGCTTTTTGAGGGTGCAATGTATGAAGATGGAAACCTAAACGTGACCATTGACATGAAAAAGAGCAGTCAAATGCTTATTTTCGATTACATTGTAAAAGGTAATGTAGCATCCGTCTGCGACGTTTGCCTTGAGCCGGTTAAATTACCCGTGGATTACAGCACCAGGGTTTATGTCAAATTTGGTCAGGAATATGAAGAAATGTCGGAAGACATTATCACCATTCCACAGGAAGCACATGAAATAAATGTTGCAGCCACCATCTATGATTTAATCGTCACCTCACTTCCAATACGACACGTACATCCAACGGACGAAAACGGTAATTCCACCTGTAATCCGGTGATGATCGAACAACTATCAGGTTATCTGGTGGAAGAAGTGAATGACAATCCGGATGAAGAAACAACCGATCCCAGATGGGACGAACTAAAGAAATTATTAGATAATAACAACAAGTAAAGAGGTTTGAAAAATGGCACATCCTAAAAGAAAAACGTCGAAAACCAGAAGAGACAAAAGAAGAACACACTATAAAGCCGTAGCACCGGCTCTGGGTGTATGTTCTAACTGTGGTTCAGCAGTAAAGTTGCATACCGTTTGCGGCGAATGCGGTTACTACAGAGGAAAACTAGCTGTTGAACAAGAAGTTACAGCCTAATCAGGTTAAAAATAGAAATTTTTGCCTCTAATGAAAATTAGAGGCAATTTTTTTTTAACCTCACATACCCGGCATAAAGCCGAATAAAAAAATTTATTAATGTCGTACAAAGCGTAAAAACACCGGTTCTTTGGCGGGAAACCGGAGGCATCCCAATTTTTACGTCACAAACCGAACCATTAATCATGAATAAATTACATGCTGTTATTACCGCTGTAGGCGCATACGTGCCCGATTACATCCTCAACAATGAAGAGTTGAGTCGAATGGTTGAGACCTCAGACGAATGGATTATGACCCGTGTGGGTATAAGAGAGCGACACATCCTAAAAGAGGAAGGTAAAGGAAGTTCTGACATGGCCGTGGAAGCCGTAAAAAAGATCTTCGATAAAACCGGTATCCGACCCGATGAAATTGATCTTGTTATTTGTGCCACAGTAACGCCCGACCATGTATTTCCTGCAACGGCCAACATCATTTCCGACAAGCTAGACATTCGAAATGCCCACAGCTTCGACATCAATGCCGGCTGTTCCGGCTTCTTATACGCATTGGACACCGCCTCAAAATTTATTGAAAGTGGCGCTAAAAAAAAGGTATTGGTAATTGGAGCTGACAAGATGAGCTCCATTGTCGATTACACCGACCGAACAACATGCGTTCTTTTTGGCGATGGCGCCGGTGCTGTATTACTGGAACCCACTGAGGAAAAAAATGGCATTATTGACAGCATGCTGCATAGCGATGGTTTCGGACGTCAATACCTCAACATGAAAGCCGGTGGTTCGGTAGCTCCCCCTTCACATGAAACCATTGACAAACGCATGCACTACATTTACCAGGATGGGAAACATGTATTTAAACATGCCGTTTCGAAAATGGCCGATGTGGCCGTTGCAATGATGGATAAACATGGCATTAAAGGCGACGATCTGGCCTGGCTGGTACCCCATCAGGCAAACCTGCGAATTATTGACGCCACGGCCGAAAGGATGGGTATTCGTAAAGAACAGGTTATGATCAACATAGAACGCTACGGTAACACCACAGGTGCAACAATCCCACTTTGCCTGTACGAATGGGAAGATCGCTTAAAAAAAGGTGATAACATTATTTTGGCTGCCTTTGGAGCAGGTTTCACCTGGGGATCCATACTCATTAAATGGGGCTATAACTCCAAATAAAAAGACTTTAAATCGTAACGAAGACGTCTCAAAACAATAATTTGTTTTGGGACGTCTTCGTTATGATTATGAATTCATGGACCTTACTACACAAAATTCACACGGTCAATTTTCCAGTTCTTCCAAAACTATTTTTCTGACTCTTTGAATTTCTGAATTCACCTCACCTTACTTAATCTCTGTCTCTAAAGACAAAAGTTTGAGCTGCAATATTTAAGGCTGACGCAGTAAAAAAAGGAGAATTTACTTCTCGCAAATGACTATGTTTATGACAGGCATAACTAAGTAGTTGACTTTACAGACAAACACTACTTAAGATTATTTCATAAAATTTATACCTGAAATGACCCCTTTTAAATATCTTTGTATTTGGGTATTAAACAACACTTACCATATGAGGATTATAAAAACAGCGCTCATCCAGCAAAGCAACAGTCCTACAATTGAGACCAACCTGCAAAAGCTGGATCACAGCATTCGCCAAGCCGCTTCACAAGGCGCGCAGCTCATTGTTTTGCAAGAACTTCACAACAGCCTCTATTTTTGTCAGACAGAAGATACTCAAATCTTTGATCTGGCAGAAACCATACCAGGCCCCTCGACTCATCGGTTTGGACAACTGGCCGCCGAACTAAAAGTGGTTATTGTAACGTCACTCTTCGAAAAAAGAGCACCCGGACTGTATCATAACACCGCCGTTGTTTTGGAGGCAGACGGTTCCATTGCCGGCAAATATCGTAAAATGCACATCCCCGATGACCCCGCCTATTATGAAAAGTTCTATTTCACGCCCGGCGATCTCGGTTTTCAACCCATCCAAACCTCACTTGGGAAATTGGGCGTACTGGTATGTTGGGACCAATGGTACCCTGAAGCAGCCCGATTAATGGCACTAAGTGGAGCCGATTTACTCATCTACCCAACGGCCATCGGTTGGGAAAGCACCGACTCTTCTGACGAAAAAAAACGCCAAAAAGACGCCTGGATTATTTCGCAGCGAGGGCATGCCGTAGCCAATGGCCTGCCGGTAATAGCCGTAAACCGCGTAGGATACGAACCTGATCCGTCGGGCGCAACCAATGGCATTCAATTTTGGGGAAACAGTTTTGCCACCGGACCGCAAGGCGAATTTTTGACCCAGGCCGGTAACGAAAACGAAGAAATTCTCATCGTTGATATTGATCTGGAACGCTCCGAATCGGTTCGTCGCATCTGGCCCTTTCTGCGCGACCGGCGCATTGATGCCTATAATAATATTGTAAAACGATTTATTGATTAACCCTCTGTAAAAATAATTTCTGTGCCGTGAACCTAACACCCGAATTTACGACATACTGAACAAAGAATTATGAATATAAAACTGGTTATTACCGACCTGGATGGTACGCTTCTCAACGATAAAAAAGAGATAAACCAGGAATTCTGGTCGGTTCGCCAACAACTGATAAAAAAAGGCATCATCTTCTCGGTTGCCAGCGGTCGTCAGCTCTATTCCCTCATAAATGAATTTCGAAACATCAAAGACGAAACTCTTTTTATAGCCGAAAACGGGACCATTGTTAGTTATAAAGGAGAACAACTGCTTATTAACCCACTTCCTAATAACGACGCCGTTAATTTCATTAAAATGGCCCGTCAAATACCCGAAACCGGAATTGTCCTTTGTGGACTGAATTCGGCCTACATTGAAAATTCCCTTCCACAATTTCAGAAAGAAGCCGAAAAATATTATTACAGGTTAAAAAAAGTCCCCGATTTGACGCAGGTAAACGATACAATATTAAAATTAGCTATCTATGACTTTCAAAATCCTGAAAAAAACAGTTATCCCGTTTTTGAAAGTTACCACAAGGGGTTTAAGATTGCGGTTTCGGGCCAGGAATGGATGGATATAGCCAACAATACTGCAACCAAAGGGGCTGCTGTAAGTAAAATCCAGAAACACCTTGGTATTCTTCCTGAAGAAACCATGGTTTTTGGTGATTACCTAAACGATCTGGAGATGATGGCTGTATCGAATTACAGCTATGCCATGAAAAATGCCCATCCGGAAATACTTAAAGCAGCGCGCTACATCACCGAAAAAAACAACAATGAAAACGGTGTGGTAGAAACCCTAAAAAAACAACTGCTGTAAAATAACACCACTGCTTTGGCATTAAAAAACAGCATTGTATCCTGAATTGATACAATGCTGCCATTAAAAACATCTAAAAATCTTCAGAAAACGCTCCCTTAGACTAATCAGCAAACAGGTTATTTCAAATACTTCCGACGTAAAAAATAAGCTGCTACAAACAAAAGAATTAATAAAGAGCTAATGGCCGAAAGTATTTTTCCATACTTATAAGAAATGGGTTCAAAACGGAACTCAATTGTACTTTCACCTGCCGGAAGAATCAAGGCTCTTAAAACGTAGTTAGCACGAAAAATATCCGCCTTTTGACCATTGATATAAGCTTTCCATCCTTTGGGGTAATAAATCTCACTAAAGACCGCCAAACGCGAATTTTCAATCTTTGCCTGATAAGTTAAAGAACTGGGACTATATTTTTCCAAATAAACCGTATCACCATCCGCAGGAGCACCAATGATCACATCCTGCAAAACATCTGCAAACGCCTCCTGAACGATAGCTGTAAGCCGCAGATCCTGATGTTTTAACTGACTGATTTCTTCGCTATTGGATTTCACCATTTGCATCTCCTCAACCAACCAGGCACTTCCCAATGCGTGAGGATTAAAAACAGGTGACATTTCAGGATGCAGAATAATATACCGCGTATTAAGCATGTTCAACACCGGCATATTAGCTAGGTAAACAGACAATCCATCGGGTTTTTCGCCGCGTTGCAAAGCCCCCATTAACATCGTCGCGTCGTCGGAGAGATAACGATTAATCAAATCCTGATAACGCTGTAGTTTAGCCCCATGGTATCCGCCAATGGAATGGTGAAAATAGCTGGTTCGCACTTCATTAAAGGGATTCTGAATAGAAAAAACACGGTATCCGGGATCTTTATCTTCCAGGATCTCCTTATCAGCTTTCCCTGCCACAAACTGATTATTAACCTGTCTGGCCGGTTTAAAACTATCATTATTCAAATAGCGCCGGTCAACGCCCCATAAATCTACCAATATAAGCACCAGCAAACCAGGAATTACATATTTAGCTGAAATTTTATCACCCGAAAAATACCACAAAGAGCCACTGGCCAAAACAATAAACATCAGCGAACGAAAAGCATCGGCCTTAAGCAAGGTCATACGGGCTGATTGCAACGACTGGATCAACATATCGTACAAAGCTGCCTGATTAGGATTGGCCGACTTTTGTCCTAAGATGGCATCCAGTTCGGCATCGCTCATAAAATTAAATACCCCTGGAAACAGATACAAAAACAAAGCAACACCTCCCGACAAAGCCAATGCAGCCAAAAACTTACGTGAATGCTGACGAAGCAGTCGCGGATTCTCAATAACCTCACGCAATCCCAATAACGCCAACAACGGAATGGTTACCGAAGCAATTATAAGTGTCATCTCCACAGTACGAAATTTATTGTATAGCGGAAAATGATTAAACATAAACATATTAAACCATTCCAAATTATGTCCCCAGGCCAGCAATATAGAAATAATCGTTCCTGCCACCAGCCACCACTTCTCTTTTCCTTTATAAAAGAAGAGTGCCAATACAAACAAAAAACAGATAACGGCACCGGCATAATTAGGCCCGGAAGTAAAAGGCTTACTGCCCCAATATTGCGACTGCTGAGCAACAACATCCTTGAGTCGAGGATCGGTATTTTGCAACAATTCAGGATTATTTCCAATGGACTCGGAAGCGCCCCCCATTACATTGGGAACCAACAAAGTCAGCGTTTCCCAACGGCCATAGCTCCAGGCAAAAGCATAATCGGGATCAAGCCCTCCGGCTTTTTGTTCGGTCTCCTCTTCCACCAACTCCGATTTTCCACGAATACTTTCCTTACCATACTCGTAGGTTGTCCATAGCCCGGTAATATTAGGCAACACCGCCAAAACCGCAGCACCAACAAGCCAGCTACTCCGCGTCACAAAATCTCTTATTGTTCCCTGTCGCACAGAAGCAATAAACCTACTCACGACCAGTATAAAAATAAGAATAGCCAGATAGTAGGTTATCTGAACATGATTATAAGCGATTTCGGCCCCCAAAGCAAGGATTGTCATCAACGCCCCTGCCCATTTATTACGATTGTAGGTATATAAAACACCTCCTAATACCGGCGCCATGAGTGCTATGGCGTACGCTTTAGTAATATGGCCAGCAATGATGATGATAAAGTTATAGGAACTAAAAGCAAATCCCACTGCCCCAAGGGCACTTAGCCAGTAACTGAACCCCATACTTCTAAGAAGCAGAAAGAAACCAAGTAAGTATAAAAAAACAATGGCAACAGTGTTGTAAGGCAACCCCAAACGTACCACTTTATTAACATAACTAAATAAATTAGCTGACGCGTCTCCTCTGATTTGATAGGCTGGCATACCGCCAAACATTGAATCGGTCCATTGCGCCTTTTCACCTGTCGCGTTTTCATGATCAATCAATTCCTTGGCCATACCAATGGCATGCGTATTGTCCATTTGCGGCAAGGCACGGCCCTTCAGTACCGGACTAAAATAAGCAAACGCCAAAACAATAAACAGAACCACGGCAGCCAGCCAGGGTCCGGCTGATTTAAGTTTTTCAATCATCAGAATATACTTAATAATTAATATTTGTTACCAAACGATCAGAACATCAAATTGGATTGATAAAGATAATAAGTTATAAACAATCATTCAGCAAATAACCCAGTTCAACCAATATTCTTTACGAGCTATGCGGTAAAAATATAAAAAAGGCCGGTTGCTGCAATCCCCATCGTTCAACTTTAAAACGTAATGTTTGAACAAAAATCAATTTAAGATGTTTTAATCCGACATAAACACAAATAACAGAATTATGAAAAAAATAGTATTTATCAGCGGTCTGCTGCTAATCGGAGTGCTTGGCGCTGGTGCCCAGACGCTGAAACTCGTCAAAACAGACAGCCATATTGAATGGACCGGTAAAAAAATCGGTGGCTCCCATCACGGTAACATAAACTTTACTTCCGGCACCCTGGTATATAAAGAAAATAACTACACCGATGGTGTATTTATCGTTGACATGAAAAGTATCACCAATACGGACCTCACTGATAAAGATACCAATGCCAAACTAATTGGTCACCTCAAATCAGATGATTTCTTCGGTGTTGAAAAATACCCTACTGCAAAATTGATAATCACTAAAGGCGTTTCCACAAAAAAAGGAAATTACGAATTCACAGGTAGTCTAACCATTAAAGACAAAACCAACCCGGTGACATTTAATGTCGTTAGAAGTGTTAAAGAAGGAACACAAATTTTTAAAGGAAAACTGGTGGTTGACCGTTCAAAATTTGACGTTCGCTACGGGTCCAATAGCTTTTTTGATAACCTTGGCGACAATGTTATTTACGATGAATTTGAGCTGGATTTTACGGTGGTATTTAAATAATGCCTGCAAAACCTACTTCTGCGTTATGCTTGTCCTAAAAATGGTCATTTACGGGAAGTAAACTCACATTTTTCGGGCTTCGCAAGCCTTTAATTGAATATTTTTTATCAAGCACTTGAGCTTTCTTGCTGACACCAGATAGTTCTTGCAAGGGAGCAAAATTTCATAAAAAACCTTACCGGCCGTATTAAATTTCAGGTAAGCTGGCTGAAAAACATTTTTTTTGAGCCAGCTTACCTGAATCATTTTATACGAAGAAAACCATAATATTTATGGAAATTATTATCATTAGCCTGGCTGCATTTGTCACCGCCATACTGACCTTTTTTTCGGGTTTTGGGTTGGGAACCATTCTGACCCCTGTGTTCATGCTTTTCTTTCCGGTTGATCTGGCTATTGCCCTAACAGGCGTGGTTCACTTCTTTAATAATTTGTTTAAAATTCTTCTGGTTGGTAAACATGCCAACAAAAACGTTTTGTTTCGTTTTGGCATCCCAGCAATAATCGCTGCTTTTGCCGGCGCCTGGTTATTACTAAAGATACCCGATAGCGCCCCTTTGTTTACCTATCAACTATTTGATAAAACACTGTCAGTCTACCCTGTAAAACTAATCATCTCCCTGTTGCTAATCACGTTTGCCAGTATGGATCTAATCCCATATTTCAAAAATTTGCACTTTAGTCAGCAGAAATTACCTTTAGGTGGAGCCCTCAGTGGTTTCTTTGGAGGACTCTCGGGCAACCAAGGAGCGCTACGCAGTGCGTTCCTGATAAAAGCAGGCCTGTCAAAAGACGCATTTCTGGGGACGACCGTTGTAGTCGCAACCTTTGTCGATTTTACACGACTGGGGGTTTATGCCACCCGGTTTACACAATCGGGACTGGTTGATAATTTGCTGCTGGTATCGCTGGCTGTGATTTCAGCCATTGCCGGCGCCTGGATCGGTAACAAACTGCTCAAAAAAATAACCATTCATGTGATTCGATTATTGGTCGCTATTATGCTAATCATTATCTCCGTTGGCTTAGGGCTAGGATTGATCTAAATAAAAAGGCCGATTAACCTCTTCTAATCCACAATAAGCGCAGCCGCATTCCTAATCTCTGCCCATTTCTTATCATCCATCTTGGGACCTATAACTTCAATAACCCTGGCAGAAAGCAAAGCTCCCAAGCGGCCACACTTCTCCAACGAAAAGCCATTAATAAGACCATACAAAAAGCCGGCAGCATACAAATCACCAGCACCCGTTGTGTCAATTACATTGGCTTTAACAGCTTCAATTTTAACGGTTGTACCAGAATGTTTAATAAGAGAGCCGCTGGCGCCCTGTTTTAAGACAACGATGTCAGCCATTACCGACATGCTGTTAAGGGCTTTTTCGTGTTCCAAACCACCTGTAAACACACGCGCCTCCTCTTCGTTAGCAAATAAAATATCCACGTATTTAGCAACCATCTCTTGAAGGAATTCCAGATTATCTTCAACCACATTAAAACTGGCCAGATCGAGCGAAATTTTCAATCCATTTGATTTGGCCATTTTTAATGCTGCTTCAATCAACGACCGGTTCTGCACCAGATACCCTTCGATATGAAAATAGTTATAGGTCGAAAAGATACCGTTTGGTAAGTCCGTAGCCGTCATTTCCACTGCTGCCCCTAAAAAAGTAGCAAATGTACGTTCCGAATCTGGTGTAATCAAAGCCATGGCACGCCCCGACTCAGTATTACTTTCTAATAAAAAAGGATGAATATTCCGCGCTACCATGTCAGACCGAAAAAATTCACCCCAGTCGTCGCGCCCCACTTTACCAATAAAACCGGTCGCAACCCCCAGCTCAGCCAATCCATGAATCGTATTCGCAGCGGACCCTCCAGAGGCTCTTGTGTTACCATTGGTGCCGGCAATAGATTGAACCTTATCAGCCATCGCACTGTCAACCAATTGCATACTCCCTTTCGGCAATCCCAAATCGCGCAATATTGCTTCGTCATTAACCTGCATCAGAACATCGACTAATGCATTTCCCATTCCTATAACTTTATTCATAATCAAGACTTAATCTTTTCTTTGCTGCAAAGATGATATTTTTTTTACAAACCAGTTGTAAAATTGAACTAAACAATCTATTTTTGCAGGGCTTTAGGAAAAGGAAACAGACGATAATTACAAACCATTTCCAGAGCAAAATAAAAT
>NZ_JBQTGJ010000008.1:400-82240 GCF_052400685.1 Geofilum sp. OHC36d9 | reverse complement strand
ATTCCTCAGTAGCTCAGTTGGTTAGAGCGGCGGACTGTTAATCCGTAGGTCGTAGGTTCAAGTCCTACCTGAGGAGCTAAAAGTTCTTCAATTTCCATAAAATAAAATTCCTCAGTAGCTCAGTTGGTTAGAGCGGCGGACTGTTAATCCGTAGGTCGTAGGTTCAAGTCCTACCTGAGGAGCTTATTACTACAAACCACCCCCTTCATTTACATTTTCCGGCAAGTATCTATCTGAATATTTATATTGTGCGCACCGAAGCATTCAATATATATATGACATCAGCAAAAAAACGCCATATTTTCCATACTCTCTTTCAAAATTATCATTTTTGTGTTTCATAATCGGATCGATTTGACACTCCTGTTTCAGGACGCTTCTTCAATCACATTAATGTATTGTTAAGGCGGACTTACAGATGCCGCATTAGTGGAAAATCAAACGCAACACAACGTATAATGAAACAATCATCAATGTTTATAAACAAAACCGAAATTCTTAATCATATTTGCTACACCGAACTGGTTTACGGCAGAATCAATAAAAAACTGAATAGTAACTATTCGAAAACAGAAATAGAACAAACGCTATTCAAAATTATAAAAGAAACCGAGATCGGATTTTTCCATAAAACCGGAAAAAATATCTATGTTAAGAATTCGAAAAACAATATCAGAATTACAATAAATTCAAACACATACAGAGTTATAACAGTTGACAAAATCTAAATAGTACTTGTCTATGAAATCAACTCCTGCGTTACGTCTGCATTCAGAATGATCATTTACATCAGTAAACATATTTTTTTAGCTTCATTTGCCACTAAAATATCAAATGGCAGCCAACTAGTCAAACTATTATAAATGTAGAGTATAACAAAAAGAGAATCCGCAAAAATGAATCATTAAATTCATCTTTGCGGATTCGTTATATTTAGTACCTGATCATACTAGTAATAAAACCAGACTATAATCACCGGTGACTCGATTAAAATTGTTTATTCTGACGTTTACGTTCAAACTCCTGCAATAAAATCTTACGCAAACGAATGGATTTGGGTGTTACTTCAACATACTCGTCTGCCTGAATATATTCAAGTGCTTCTTCGAGACTAAAGACAATGGGAGGTACAATACGCACTTTATCGTCGGAGCCGGAAGCCCGCATATTGGTCAATTTTTTACTTTTGGTGACATTTACTGTAAGATCGCCTTCCCTGTTATTCTCACCAATCACCTGTCCCAGATATACTTCCTCCTGCGGAAAAACAAAGAATTTACCCCTGTCCTGCAATTTATCAATGGCATAGGCAAAGGTAGTCCCCCCTTCCATGGCAATTAGCGAACCATTTTTACGTTTTTCAATGAGCCCTTTCCAGGGTTGAAATTCGATAAATCGGTGAGCCATTACCGCTTCGCCAGCCGTAGCTGTCAACAAAGCATTTCTCAATCCAATGATACCCCTCGACGGAATAATAAATTCAAGATGAACCCGTTCGCCTTTTCGCTCCATGGACCGCAATTCACCTTTTCGCATAGAAACCATTTCGATGGCACGACCCGAAACTTCATCGGGCAGATCAATCGTTAGCTCCTCTACCGGTTCATTCTTCTGACCGTCAATTTCTTTTATAATAACACGGGGCTGTCCAACCTGTAATTCGTACCCCTCACGACGCATGGTTTCAATCAATACTGACAAATGCAACACACCACGTCCATAAACGATCCAGGCATCTGCCGAGTCAGTCGGCTCAACCCGCAAAGCCAGATTCTTCTCCAGCTCTTTATACAAACGATCACGAATATGACGAGAGGTCACAAATTTACCATCTTTACCAAAAAACGGAGAGTTGTTGATGGTAAACAACATACTCATTGTTGGCTCGTCAACGGCAATAGGATCCAAAGGTTCAGGATTCTCTACATCACAAATTGAATCACCAATATCAAAACGATCAAGTCCAACCAAAGCACATATTTCGCCATTTTCAACTTCATCGACTTTGACACGTCCAAGACCTGAAAACACATTTAACTCCTTAATGCGTGTTTTAGAAACTTCACCTTTCCGGCCTACCAAAGCGACTTCCATATTTGATTTCAGCTTCCCGCGGTGCAACCGGCCAATGGCAATACGTCCCACATAAGACGAATATTCCAGCGAAGTGATCAACAATTGAGGTGTTCCATCCATTTTATCAGGTGCCGGAATATGCTCAATAATCGCATCCATCAAAACGTGAATATCGTTGGTTTTTTCCTTCCAGTCGGAAGACATCCAATTTTCTTTGGCTGAACCATAAACAGTCACAAAATCAAGCTGTTTCTCTGTGGCATCCAAACTAAACATTAAATCGAAAACAGATTCCTGAACTTCTTCAGGGCGACAATTTGGTTTGTCTACTTTGTTAATTACAACGATAGGCTTCAATCCCAATGCCAACGCCTTCTGTAACACAAAACGAGTTTGCGGCATAGGTCCTTCAAAAGCATCAACCAACAGCAAAACGCCATCGGCCATATTAAGAACCCGTTCAACCTCACCACCGAAATCGGAGTGACCGGGCGTATCAATAATATTGATTTTAGTGTCTTTCCAGATCACTGAAACGTTTTTCGAAAGGATAGTAATACCTCGTTCACGTTCCAGATCGTTATTGTCCATGATTAATTCACCAACTTGCTGGTGATTTTTAAAAAGGTTGCCGGCCATAAGCATTTTATCAACCAGGGTTGTTTTACCATGGTCAACGTGGGCAATGATGGCAATGTTTCTAATTTTTTGCATATAGTAGAATTCCGAATTGGGGTGCAAAATTAGTGTATTTTAAGCGATTATGAACTATTGAAATAGTCCGGCCCAACCATTTTACGCTCAATATTATTGCAACTATCAATATAATAACACGTTACGAATAGTTAATTTTTAGTAAAAAACCAAAGAAAAAAACGAATAATTGTAAAACAGACAAACAACGCGTTATCACGGTCGCAACCTGAGCCATCCAAAAACCAACCATTATTGTATGTTTGTCTATAAAGTCAACTTCTGCGTTACGCTTGTCAATAAAACTGTCTCCGTCTTCTTCCTCCTTGTAAAGCATAATCAAAGCAATAGCTTTGCTTATGCCTTTACTTCGTTCGTCAGTTCCTTGATTTTTATGACTTCGCAAGCCTCAAAAATGAAATGTTGATATCTGCCTCTGAATTTTTCGGGGAAACATTATTTATCAAAAAAAACATGGTATCTACTCGCAAAAATCACTTAACTTACAGCAGCCGAACATTAAAAGCATACAATATGTCAACCGATTTAAAACAATTACTTACTATAAGTAACAGAGCGTTAGCCGAAGAGATTCAGGATTACTTAGAATCGAAGTCTATTATATGTCTGCTTGAGTCGGATAATCCTGCATCGTCTGTTATGAACCTCACTATGGGCGGCGCCACTATTGAAAGTATCACAATTTTTGTACATTCTTCTGTGTTTGCACAGGCTGTTGGCTTCATTAAAGAGAGTCCATATAAGGAAATACTCACCAGCGACTTGTCATAAATTCTTCAGAACAAATTCCCTTTTTCGGAAAAAACAATTATTCCGGTTCTTCAACAGAACCAGACACGCTAAAATTACGCTCAAACAGATATGAGAAGGCTTTCCGTCTGCCATCTAAAATGGGACGTTACCAAATGTTAAAAAAAAACAGCCCAAAAAACATAAAATTTTTCGGGCCGTCTTTGAGTTTTCTTTATCCCCCCTTGGTTATATAATTAACATGGCATCGCCATAGGTTCCAAACCGATACTTCTCTTTAACAGCCACTTTATAAGCCTTCATGATTAAATCATAGCCTCCAAAAGCAGCAGTCATCATCAACAATGTAGAGTAAGGTAAATGGAAATTTGACACCATGCAATTAGCCACACTAAACTCATAGTTGGGAAAGATAAATTTATTGGTCCATCCTTCAAAAGGCTTAACATGACCGTAAGTACTAACCGAACTTTCAAGTGTTCGCATAACAGTTGTTCCTACGGCACAAATTCGTTTTTTATCGTCCTTGGCTTTATTGATAACTTCAGTGGCTTCTTCGCGGATAAAAATCTGTTCAGAATCCATCTTATGCTTGGTGAGATCTTCCACATCCACACTCCTAAAATTGCCCAAACCGACATGAAGCGTCACGTAAGCAAATTTCGAACCTTTAATCTCGAGACGTTTCAATAACTCACGACTAAAATGTAACCCGGCGGTAGGCGCAGCAACAGCGCCTTCGTGTTTGGCAAATATGGTTTGATACCGCTCACTGTCTTCTGGCTCAACTTCCCTGTTTATAAATTTAGGCAGAGGCGTCTGGCCCAATCCATATAAAGTTGTTTTAAACTCCTCATAGGGCCCGTCGAATAAAAAGCGCAGGGTGCGTCCCCGTGAAGTGGTATTATCAATTACCTCGGCCACCAGGGCGTCATCTTCACCAAAATAAAGTTTATTCCCGATACGTATTTTACGTGCCGGATCAACTAAAACGTCCCATAAACGCTGATCCTGGTTTAGTTCCCGAAGAAGAAAAACCTCAATTTCTGCCCCTGTTTTTTCTTTGTTACCATAAAGCCGGGCAGGAAAAACCTTTGTGTCGTTAAACACCAAAACATCATCCTCCTTAAAATAATTGATAAGATCCTTAAAGATTTTATGTTCTATTTTCCCGGTGGCCCGATTAATAACCATCAAACGCGACTCATCACGATTAAGCGTTGGATGCAAAGCGATCAGTTCCTCTGGCAATTTGTATTTAAACTTCGATAACTTCATAGTAACAAATTATATTTGAGTGATTTTTTTAAACAAAATAAGCTGACCTTATACGTATAAGTCAAGCATTTGTTCGAATTTCTTTTAAAACTTCATTAAAATAATCGAACGACATAGCAGCATCAACTCTTAAAACGCCATTGGCAGTGCGTCGTAAACTGCTGAGATGTGCCCCACAATCCAAGGCCAGCCCCAAATCGTGAGCTAACGAACGAATATAAGTTCCTTTACTACATTTTATTCGTACGGTAGCCACCGGATGGTTAAAACTCAACAGCTCCAGTTCAAAAAACTCAACGATGCGGGGTGGCATCTCAACATCGCCATTTCCGCTGCGGGCATGTTGATACCCACGCCGACCTTCTGCCCGCACAGCAGAAAAGACAGGTGGTGTTTGCGTTTGAACTCCCAAAAAATCTTTTAATGATTGCTCGACCTTTTCTTTGGTAATATGTCCTGTTTCAAAAGTTTCCGAAAATTCAGTTTCAAGATCATAAGAAGGTGTTTCTGCACCAAAAGTAATGTCAGCCACATACTCTTTATCCAACCCCATTAATTCATTGATGCGTTTGGTAGCCTTACCAATACAAAGTACCAATAAACCGGTAGCCAAAGGATCGAGCGTCCCGGCATGTCCGGTTTTTATTTTTCGGATACCCAGGTTGGCCCGAAGCATAATACGAACCTTGTTAACCACGTCGAACGACGACCATGTTAGTGGCTTGTCGATTAAAAGAATCCGCCCTTCTTTAAAATCTTCGGCACTTTTAGCCTGCCTTACATCTAATTCCTTTACTAAATCTTCCATTCCATTATTTACGCGATGAGTGCACCACTTATCGCAAATATAGCCACCAAGGCACAATAAACGGCAAACCATATAAGTTTGCCATTACTCACGATTCGAATCATCCATTTACAAGCAGCCAATCCAGCCACAAAAGCAGCTACAAAACCAACTACCATAGGTAACACACCAACGCCACCCGACGCTGCATCGACGGGCGCTTCGTACTTCAGAACACTCAAAAAAGCTTCCCCTAAAATAGGAACCAAAACCATTAAAAAAGAAAACTTGGCCACGCTTTCTTTGCGCGTACCCAACAAAAGCCCGGTTGCAATGGTTGAACCAGACCTTGAAATACCAGGAATAACAGCTACCATCTGGGCGATACCGATAATAAAAGCACGACCAAATGAAATATCTTTGTTGCCCGGTTTACGATAGTAGGCAAACGACAACAGAAGAGCCGTAACAAACAACATAGATCCCACCAGAAACAAAATGTCGGGCGTGTCGAAGAGAGTTTCGACAGCATCCTTAAAAAAAAGCCCAACTACGGCAACAGGAATCATAGAAACTACAATCTTAAGCAGGTATTGTGTTTCTTCGTTCCACTTAAACCTAAATAATCCCGTTAACAAGGTAATAATATCCTTACGAAAGACGACCAATGTGCTTAACACGGTGGCAGCATGTACCATAACAGTAAATATCAGATTATCACCGGGGGCCACGCCCAATAACTGTTTTCCAATTTCAAGATGTCCGCTGCTACTAACAGGTAAAAACTCAGTCAACCCCTGCAGCAAACCAAGGATTAAAGCTTCAATCCAATTCATAAAAAAACGATTGTTTATTCAAAAAAAAGCGAGAGAGTTAACAATTTCTATTTATCGGCACGCGGCTTTTTCATAATGGCATAAATCGCAAACAAAAATCCAAATAACACCACCATAGGTGCCAATGTGATTCTTTGAAAACCATAAACAGCCTCATTGAACACTTTTGGATCGTCGCTGCCACCACCAATCATAAGAACAAAACCCACAACGACAATTAAAAATGAAAGGGCTAAAAGTAAGTAGTTCTCTTTGCCAAGCGCCATTTCAAACTTCTTTTCGGAAGTCGATTTTTTTGTTGTTTCTTTTTTTGACATGATCAAAATCTTTATCAATAATACAATTCATCGGTACGCAACCGCAAATATTTATTAACCGCGAAAAAAGTTGAAACCAAAGTCAACACGATACCGGTAACAACCACAAAAACAAATAAAACACCAATCAATAGAACATTAGAAAAACCTATGACACCATTCAATTCACTGCTTAGGCCATAAATAACAGCCGACAGTAAAATGATAGCGACTGTAGCGCCGGCCAGGCCGTGCAAAACACTTTTCATGAGAAAAGGACGCCTTATAAACACGCGTGTGGCACCTACCAACTGCATGGTACGAATCAAAAACCGACGCGAATAAACCGATAGACGAATAGTATTATTAATTAAGGCCATCGCAATCATCAGAAGCAGCACACTAAACACACTTAATATCAGCGAAATACGCCTGATATTATCATGAATTGCCTCCAACAGATTTTTCTGGTAATACACTTCTTTTACTTCGGGAAAGCTAAGCACTTGCGATTCGATACGAGCCATACTGTCTGGTCGAGCCCAATCAGCTGCCAACTTCACTTCAATAGAAGCCAGTAACGGATTATAACCTAAAAACTCAACAAAATCTTCCCCCAATTCCCCCTTCAAAACACCAGCCGCACGTTCTTTATTGATATACTCTGCTGAGCGAACGTAAGGTGCTGCGTTCAAAATCTTCTGCAATCGCATCACTTCGGCTTCCCGGGCATTATCTTTTATCAAAACGGTAAAACCCAGATTTTCTTTCACATAAACCGATAAGCGACTGGCATTAAGCAATAAAAACCCAATAATTCCCAACAAAAAAAGCACCAACGAAATACTAATTATCGTGGTGGCATACGAACTGCGTAGTTTCCTTTTTGCTGCTGTACTGCTCATATTATGATCCCGTCTTTAAATTTCAAAAGGGCATATTTAATCAAAATTAGCTGCAAATATAGTTCAAAAGCTATTAAAAACCATGTTAAAAACTATTTAATTAGAGTCTGTCTATAAAGTCCAACTTCTGCGTTTCGCTTGCCCTCAAAATGGTCATTTACGGGAGTAAACTCACATTTTTCGAGCTGCGCAAGCCTTGAATTTGAACTTTATAACTCAAACTCCCGACTTTATGGACAGGCACTATTTTATCCCGCCAATAAAAAAATCGCTAATTTTAGAGCGTCGAACAACGCTATCAGAAAAAAAGATAATATGCAACTGTCAAAAAATCAAATTGAATATCTCTTTTTTCACCTTAGGCAACATTGGTATGCCAAACCAGAGCTCACAGGTCGTATCAGGGTTATGGAGGCAAACGATGACAGTTACAAGCACGACACCGATCAGATTATTTTTTTAACCTCGCCTTTGCCAAAACCACAGTCAGCTTTCATTAAATTCGATAAACAACAGTTACCCATCCTCTTTCCACTCGAAACAACCAACAATCTGTTTCGGAGAGATGAAAACAACAACCTGATTTTCTGTCATGACTACTTGTCTTCGGCCTTCTACCTATTATCGGGTAAGCAAGAAACGGAAATCACAGAACGGGATAAATTCGGTCGCTTTCCACACGCTGCCAGCATTCAGCATAAATTGGGATTCACCACCCTACCGCTGGTTAATTACTATTTTGAAATCATTCTGCAAGGCTTCGAAGATTATGCCTTAAACCATAACTTCACAATTCGTCGCAAACGACTCTTCCAAAACTTCGGTTTTTTACTGAGCCATGATGTGGACCGAATCGCTTTTCATCATCCAAGAAATATTGCCTATAAAATAAAACAAATCATCGGTTTATCACCACTTACATACTCCTTTACTAAAACTATAAAGCTACTTGTTTCAGGCATTCTGTTCAACCTGAATCCCTTTGCAACCAACGATCCCTGGTGGAATTTTGACTGGCTGATAAATCTGGAAAAACAGCTGGAAATAAGATCCACATTCTATTTTCTGAAACGCGAAGATGGCGCCAAAAACGCCCAATACACTTTGAAAAATAAAAAAATTAAAACTTTAATAAACAGACTATTAAAAGATAATTTTGAAGTATCACTTCATGGTACCATAGCCAGTGCAAACCAACTGGAAAACCTGATTTCACAAAAAAAAGAAATGGAAACTGTCACAGGCATTCACCCTCAGGGCATCCGGCAACATTATCTCATGTTCTACCATCCCCAGACTTTTAAGATACAGCAGGCAGCACATTTTATTTACGATACAACACTGGCCTTTGCCGAACACGACGGCTATCGCAACAGCTACTGTTACCCCTTTCATCCCTACGATTTTGAGAATGATAATACGATGGACATCTGGGAAATTCCACTGGTGATTATGGAAGCCTCCATTTTACAATATAGAAAAGCAGGTTATGCAGAAATGAACAATGCTGTGGAGCACTATATTAAAGAAGCGCAAAAATTTGGCGGAATATTTAGCCTTTTATGGCACAATTGTCGGCTTAATAATATTGAATATGGTGGTATATCAGCATTTTATGTAAATCTATTAAAGTATATAATTAAGCAATCGCCGAAGACGCTCACCGGTATAAGTTTAATTAAACAATTGTCCAACCAATAAAGATATTACTTTTGATTAAGATGTTCTAAAACTTATCCTCAGATAATTAAATCATTTAGTACATAGGAATAGTATCTTTGCATCATTCTTAAAAACTCGGAACTTGGGAACGATAGCCAAACAAACCATACAAAATTCATTTTTTTCGTATCTGGGTGTAATACTTGGAGGCGTTAATATTGCGATTTTATATCCACGCATTTTTTCGGAGGAGCAGGTAGGACTGATTAATGTTCTTATCGCTGTTTCAGCTATGTTTGCACAATTTTCTTCGTTGGGGGTAAACGGTGTAACGAATTATTTTTTCCACCATTTCAGAGATAAAGTATCCCGACATAAGGGCTATTTTAGTATAATAGCTTCGGTTATTATTGTTGGCTATGTGTTATTCCTAATTATTTTTGGCTTGTTTAAAGACCAAATTCTATCCTCTAAGGCAGAGGAGTCTGTTCTACTTGGACAATATGGCGCGTATATTATTCCTATTACTTTTTTCACCTTGTCGTTTCTGGTAACCGACATCTATGCAGCTGTACTTTCTAAATCGGTTATCGGTGTTTTTATGCAAGAATTCATATTTCGTTGCATCAACCTCGTATTGTCCTTACTCTTCCTGTTTAATATTATCGACTTTTCTTTATTCCTGTTTTTGTATGTCTTAGCCCTGGGACTTCCACCAACTGTCATCGTTTTTGAATTGTATCGCACCGGGAATATTTCTTTGCGGCGTCCCGACAAATCGCTATTGAGTGTGCATGGTTTAAAAATGATTAGTGTTGGGGCATTTTATATTTTATCGGGTTTTGGGGGCATGCTCATTACTTATATTGATCGCTATATGATCAATATCTTTCTCGGATTGGGGTCTACGGGTATTTATTCAATAAGTAATTATGTTGGCACCTTAGTTCAGATTCCCAGAAGAGCGATGGGAAAAATTGCTGCGACTTCTTTAGCCGGATTATGGTCTAAACACGATATTGGTCAGTTACAAGACTTGTACTATAAGAGTGTTGTATCCCAGCTGGGAGTGGGCGTATTGATATTTATTGGTATATGGATTAATATAGATGCCGTTTTCGAAATATTGCCGGTAAGCTACCAGGCCGGGAAATGGGTAATATTCTTTATAGGATTGGCTAATCTTTTGCATAGTGCAATGGGTTTAGGGGGCGTTATTGTTGTGACTTCAGAATACTATAAACTAAATACTTATCTTACTTTTATTTTAGGAATACTTGCAATAGGTACCAATTTAATTTTTATTCCAATTTGGGGAATTACAGGTGCCGCATTTGCCTCTGCTTTTTCGAAATTTATTTATGTGGGCATTAATATGTTTGTGATTCAACATAAATTAGAAATTCGCTCTATTCGTATTGAACATTTTACAATCCCTTTAGCCGGTGTTGTCAGTTATTACCTCATTTCTCTCTTCAATCCAGAGTGGCATTGGATATATTTACTTATTGTCAGAAGCCTTTTTATCACTGTTGCATATCTTATGCTTTTAAAACTATTCCGGGTGATTCCAAATTTAAAGGATTTTGTTAAAAACTTTTGATAGTATGACCAGAGGCATCATACACTCCACCATTGAGAAAGCAGTAAATTAAAAACGACAACTATAAGACCAACAGACATAAAAACAAAACATTCCCCAAATAGCTTTGGCTTTACACCCAAAAAGTAAATTATTGGGAAATTACTTCATACGATTTGAAGGACATCCAAACATGATTTCAAAATGGAGGCAAGCGTCCTAATCTTGGCTCGGCATTCGTAGGTCGTTGCAACCATAATTTTAACAAAAAACCTTTTCTTTTTTAACACAAGAGAAGTCCGAAATAAAACGTGGCTGACAAAAATAGTACATTGTTCCTTAATTGATAATAGATTAATATTTGCCAACAAAACAAATTATTGAATAACACCCAGCAACTATTATTACAAAGCTAAAAATTGAAAAATGGTGAATCAGTAGGTCATACGACTTTAAATAAAACGTTTTTAGAGCATTCCAACCATGTAGAACCACTAATTCCAAAATTAAACAACAGCTAATTAAAATTATATCTGAGCATAACCTATCACTGGAATTCATGAATCTCATCTACTTTGGTTGAGATTCTTTTATTAACTTTGTTTATGACATTGTAGTTAACACAAATTTTGAATGACAAATAAAATTTCAGGCTTCATCCTATCGAAGGAAAAAATAAATTATGTACCCAAAATAAATCCTCGTCTTAAAACGAAAGTGATTAAAGGCGATTGGGGCGTTTTAGCTTTATATAGTATCAGTGAAGATATTAAACCAATTTCACCAGGTGTTTGGTCGCTTGGATTTCCGCCCCATTCCGATTTGTTAAAACACAATTTGCTGATTTCTGTGAGCGACGAGGGTGTCGTCGTAGAAAATGATTGGATTGGAGGAATCCCTGTATACTACAATGTAGATGATAAAATTATATCAACGTATTCCAATGTTTGTCTTCAGGACGACAAATCATTCGATGACGAGGGTTTATACCTGTTTCTAAAATATGGGTTTTCGGTAATGGGAGTAACGCCATTTAAAAAAGTTAAATCCTTACGTTATTATTCTTCAATACATTTTTCAAAAAAGACGATAGATGTTGTTGAAAAGGAAGACCCTGCTTTGTCAGTTGACCTTTCAAAGCCAGCCAATGAAGCCGACATTAGAGAAATGATTAGAGAGGATATAAGTCATCTTCTCGATCAAACCACGGGAACTGTCATTTGCCCCCTTTCTGGCGGTCTTGATTCCAGAGTTCTATGTTCATTAATACCTGAAAAACAAAAATATAGAGTTAAAACGTATACATTTGGGATATCTCCCAAACAAGAAAAAAGTTTTGAATCACAAATCGCAAAATCTGTCTCTCAAAAATTAAATCTTCAGTGGAAACAAATCCCATTAGGAAATGCTTATCAAGACATTAATGAATGGCATGATTTATTCGGATTTGGCACCCATTTACATGGGATGAATCATATCGAGTTTTTAAAGAAAATTATCAGCGACAATCCTGATGTCAAAAATCCTATTCTTTTAAGCGGTTTAAGTGGCGGCGCTTTTTCAGGCGGATATTTATCGGGCATTAAGGTTGAAAATACCAGCCAGATATACCAATTGGCTTTAACTCATGATTTAAATTGCAACTCCTTACTACCCTATCGGGAAACTTATGCAGAAACCAAATTTTTTGAACAGAATAAAGCGCTATTATCTGATCTGCGATGGTACTCTGTAGTCAGCATGCGTTTAAAAATGAATCTTCTACATTATTTATATAAACTACCTGACCATCTGGGAATGTCATCCACTTCACCTTATAATAATTTTGACATCGTCTGCAAGATGTTGTCTTTGCCACCTGAAAGATTGCATAATAGGTTGTGGGTTAAAGATTATTTTAAAAAAACAGGCCTTCACTACCGAAGTCGTTCAGTCTTTGGTGACACCCGTAATACTCTAAACAGACAGCTGTTTAGTGCTTCAAATTATGTCGACCTGAACCCCAGATTATGGCAAAATACGCCAATTCAAACGACACAAATTAATCAAGTAAACCAATTTTTAAGGAGCTATTCTTCACCCATTGAAAACGTTAAACACTTTTTAACAACACAAAGAGGGATAAAGGAGATTGTTAAAATTTTTGGGTTAAAAAATACATTTAACAGCAACTTATCAATATATCAAACACTAAAAAGCATTGAGATGACATTACTAAATGAAAATTCTAAATAAGTACTTTCAGTGTTTTGCCAAATAAAGAGGTATGATAAAACCTTAGAATATGAATCTGAAAACCAGTTACACATTCTTTTTATTGAACTTTGTTCGTCATTCACACAATTGACTGATTATTAAAATTCGGCTGAATGTTCTCAAATATTATTTTATAATGCAAGCTATTTATCCCATTGTTCTCTTTTGTTATAATCGTCCAATCCATCTGGAAAAAACTATAGATGCGCTTAAAGCTAACAACTTATCACGTCTGTCTGAATTGTACATTTACTCAGATGCACCCAAAACTGCAAAAGATGTGGATAAAGTTAAACTAGTGAGAACTTTGCTGGCTCATATTCAGGGATTTAAGCATATAACCGTAGTAGAACGGACATCGAATATGGGTTTGGCGGCATCTGTTATTTCAGGCGTTTCGGAAGTGCTGCAGCACCATACTGCGTGCATCATCCTAGAAGATGATCTGGAAACATCACCCTTCTTTCTTAACTTCATGAATCAGGCACTATCCATACACGAAAAAAACGACAATATATTCTCGGTGTCAGGCTACTGTCCACCCATCAAAATACCGCATAATTATCCCCATGAAGCATTTCTTTTTCCACGAATCAATTCGTGGGGTTGGGCGACCTGGCGCAACCGTTGGCAAAAAGTTGATTGGGAGGTACAAGACTTTAACCAATTTATCTCTAATAAAAAGCAACGAGCTCAATTGGCACAACAAGGGACTGATTTACCGGTCATGCTACTTAAGCAACAACAAAAAAAAATTACATCCTGGGCAGTACGGTTTAATCAGGCATGTTTTAATCTTGGTGGTACCAATGTATATCCGATTAGGTCAATGGTGCGCAATGTAGGTGCCGACGGCAGCGGAACCCACATGAAAAGCTCCGGCAAATATGCCGTTTCATTAACGCACCAACCCTTAAACCCAACGCCGGCCATAAAAAACAGTTGCATAGACCAGGCCTTTAAACGCTTTTACCGGCCGTCGCTTTACCGCCGATGTATTAACCGCATTAAAATAGCACATTATATCTGCCAACAATCAAAAACAATATAGCAGTTAAGCAGAATCAGTTAATTAAGTTCAACTTCTGTGCTATGCATATTCTCAAAAAGGCATTTACGATATTAAACATACATTTTCAGACTTCGCAGGACTTGAATTAAACACTCCTTTCCCGACTCTTGAAGCTTACCGTTACGCTTCTTTCTAAATGATCATTTACAACAATACACTCTCATTTTTAGGAATAACAAAAACCTTGAATTAAAATTGCCCGGCTTTATAGACAAACACTAAATAGAGTCTGTCCATAAACTAAGTGTTTGAAATATAAAGTTCAAATACAAGGCTTGCGAAATCATAAAAATCAAGAAGTTTACTTTTCGTAAATGACTGTTTTTATGGCAAGCATAACGAAGTAGTTGACTTTATAGACAAACACTAAATAGTCGCACAAAATACCTCAATCACAATCAATAAACAGGCTATCCCATACGGGTCATAAAACCAATTGCATTTTTTGCTACCTTTGTTACAGTGCAAAGTCCAATGAAAGATGTCAATTAACCTGTTCTAAACCCACCTTCGCACGACTGTTGCAAAAACATTTGAATGATTAACGAACAGACATCCGGCAAGATGTATCGTTACGAATAAAAACCAGGTATATGAAGGTTGTACACATTAATAAAAGTGATTTAACAGGCGGAGCAGCTGTGGCCGCATCTCGAATTGTCGCTGCCCTTCGCCAACGCAATGTGGACGCCTCCATGTTGGTGGCCGAAAAAAAAAGCAAACACACCTGGGTCACTTCAATTATCCGCTCGCGAAAAGACAATGCCAGATTAATGTTTTACTTTTTACAGGACATCGTAGCCTTTCTTCCATACGAAAAAAACAAAAGAGGCCGGTTTGCCTTTTCATTGTCACGCAAAGGATTTGACCTAAGCAACCATCCTCTGGTCCGGGATGCCGATATTATTCATCTGCATTGGTTCAACCAGGGATTTCTTTCTTTAAAAGGACTACAAACGCTTATAAATACCGGAAAACCGATTGTATGGACGCTTCACGACATGTGGAGTTTTACGGGAGGCTGCCATTATACAGCACAATGTGACCATTACACAAACAGCTGTGGCAACTGTCCTATGTTGCTTGAATCGTCAGCAAAGGATCTCTCATTTGTTCAATACGCCAAAAAACAGAATATTTATAGCGATGCATCAATTTCATTTGCCACGTGCAGTAACTGGCTTAAACAGATGGCACAAAAAGCTACGCTGATAAAACAATTCCCCATTCATTGCATCCATAATCCCATTGATACCGACCAGTTCAAACCCAAGCCCCGAATCGAGGCGCGCAGGGAGTTGGGACTTCCCCTCGACAAAAAAATTATTCTTTTTGGGGCAGCCAACACATCCGATCCCCGTAAAGGAATGCCGCTTTTGTTACACGCTCTTAACGAACTAAAGGATAAACCTTACAATCAACACATTGAATTAGTCATTTTTGGCAAAACAACTCCCGGTATCGAAGAAAAACTACCCTTCCGCACCACGCTGATGCATTATATAAACAAACCCGAATTATTGGCAAATCTATATAATGCGGCCGATTTATTTGTTCTCCCTTCATTAGAAGACAACTTACCAAATACCGTTATGGAATCGCTGTCGTGTGGAACGCCCGTAGCTGCCTTCCGCATCGGAGGCGTACCCGAAATGGTTGCACATGGCACCTGTGGTTACCTGGCCCCTGCCGGTGATGCCAAAGGTTTGGCAGAAGGCATTGACTTCCTGTTGTCGGGCAGTAATCAGGATTATTTTCGTCAGGAAGCCCGCCAACGGGTTCTTGAAAACTTCTCACCCGACCTTGTTGCCGGACAATATCTCGAATTATATGAGTCACTACTCCCATAGTTCCAGCATTCCGGTTGTCTCTATCATTACAGTTGTATACAACGGCGTCGATACGCTGGAGAGAACCATTGAAAGCATTGTACAGCAGACCTATGAAGCCATTGAATACATTGTGATTGATGGTGGCAGCAACGACGGAACACATAACATCATAAACAAATACAAAAAAAACATTCAAAAATTTATCAGCGAACCCGACAATGGCCTGTATGATGCCATGAATAAAGGCATGCAAATAGCAACAGGTCAATATCTATGGTTTATTAATTCGGGGGATGAAATTGCTGATAGTAATATACTTACAACTATCTTTAGTCGATTTCCCAAAGCCGACCTATACTATGGTGACACCATAATTACCGACATCCAGGGGCGTGAAATTGGATTAAGGCGGCTCTCCCCGCCCGAGCAATTAAGCTGGAGAGATTTCAGACATGGCATGGTGGTAAGCCATCAATCTGTAATTGTCAGTGTAGATGTTTGCCACCCATATCTTTTAAAATACAAATATTCGGCTGATTACGAATGGGTATTATACGCCCTTAAACAATCTGCAACCATTATTAATACCCATTTGGTGCTCTCCAGATTTTTAGACGGGGGGTTAACTAAAAAAAATATTTTACCCGGTCTGAAAGAAAGATTTAATATTATGACTCAATACTTTGGTTTATTAAATACTACTATACACCACTTTCCAATCGCTTTCAAGTTTATTAATTTTATTGTTAAATACAAAAGATATTAAACGATCAGAAAAATTAAACTGTAAGATTGACAAACCTTTAGGTTTTTAACTATATTTGAATTGCTTTTAAACAACCCTTTCTTTACGCCAGTAGAACAACAAATAGTTGATAACAAAACAATTAAGCACACTGGCTTTTTTTACATGTTAAAAAATTATTTATAATAGATTTTCATCTATACCAAAACAATACCGGAATTAGAATTACACTATCAGGGGGGCTAACGAAACATAGAAGTCATACAATCAATAACTTCTATACATACAAGCGCAAATAAACAACCAAAACAATAGCTACGATGTTTCAGGTTTACCTATCGGAATTAAAAGAATTAAGATATGCAATTCGTAAAGTACAATATCAAAAAATACTTTATGATAAATGTAGCGCTTCTTACAGGGAGCATCTTTCCATCATAAAAAAAACCGAAACCAAACTTAAAAAGGTAGGTTCGGGAAGGAATGACACACCCAAACAAGATCTACATTACATATTTAACAGATGGTTGGAAACCGACAAGATCAGAACCAAACATCGACGTCAGGAAATACTGACCGCCAGATTGTCGCAAATCGCTTCATTAAAAGTCGCCGATTATTTAAAACAACGCATTGATGATTTATCCAAAGAAAAAAGATTGCTAAAAGGACTGGAAAGCCAGGAAGCTAAAGTCATTGCCAAACTCGAAAAAGAAATACAAGAAGCAAAAGACCCTAAAGGCGCCAGCTTCATGCCTTTTATACTAAATACTGAAAATTTATCCATTGACCTGGAAGAAATTAAAGACACTCTCTTGTTGGGTGAAATGGCGTTAAAAAAACTCACTGAAGCCATTAAAATAATGAAACCCCTCTCCGAGTCAAACAGCAACGATTTTGCAACCGTGCCACAACGCGGCGAATGGTCGTACGTCGCATTCATTAATTGTGTTGAGGCTTACATGAACCTATGTGCTTTCCGGAATGAACTGTCACAATACGTTGAGACCCGCGATTTACAGTTACATCTGGAGGCTGTACCCAAATTTATGAGTACACTCATCAATCAACTCATACTGGATTGGACCGAAAGCAAACGGTTTAAGTTATCGCTATTTCACATACGCAAAACCATTAATATGGTTGAAGCCTTACTGCAGGGACTCAACGTAAAAAAGCATAAAGTGGAAGGAGAACTTGCGATTACCACCCAGGAACTGGATGCGATCACTAAAAGACTAATAATAACTACAACTTAACAAACAACACATTATTCCGGTTAAGGTTAAGATAAACCTTAGCTATCCGGACTTCACTACTAATAAATGGTGGTACGATATGATTTCATTTCACGGGCCTTTTGCCGGGCACAACCATTTGTACAACGGTCAAGAAGCCGCCAAAAATCCGGTCCATGATTTTTCTCTACAGTGTGGCACAACTCGTGCAACAACACATAATCAGACAGCGACTCAGGTAAACGCATTAAATGCAAATTCAGATTAATATTATTAACCGAAGAACAGCTACCCCAGCGACTTTTCAGATTTTTTATAAAAACACGGTTATAACTAAAGCCAAATTGCCTGGCCAACTCGGCCAAACGTGGCACTAAAAAACGCTTTGCCTCACGACGCATCGCTTCTTCAATGCCATAACGAATAACCTCCTGAATAGAGTCTTCTGTAACCTTTCGATGCATCGGATAGAAAACATCCAGATATCCATTGTTTAAAAATAAACGCACATCGCTGCGTTGTGCTTTTGAAATCCTTAACACAAACGAACGTGATCTGAAAGCCGTAGACTCATCAAATACAGTCAGTTTCTCTTCATATGACTTCATTTTTTGAAGCGATTGCAAAATCCAGGTTTTTTGTTGCACCACAAAAGCCATCGCCGTTTTTATCGGATAACCGGGCGGAAATAAAACCTCAACACCCTTTATGGGCTTTACACGCAACGACAATCGACGACACCTCTTATCGCTACGAAATGTAACCACCCCAATACCTTCCAGTTCTGTCTCAAACAAATCCGATCGCTTCATATAATGGTTAAAACAATTAATCAAAGATAACGTTTTAAGAAGATTCGCCGAAAGGAAATGAAACGGATTGATAAAAGGCTTCAAAACCCGAATACATACATCGCTCATTTTTCCTATCTTTGAAAATCATATCATAAAGAGCTCTATATGCCCGTTATTAATGAAATAATGTCGTTTATCAACACCGGACGTGTCAACGAAATAAAACATTTCAGCCAAAATGGAGAAGACGTCCAGTTGGAGCAGTTTAAAATGCTCATAAAAAAGGCCCAAAATACCGAATTTGGAAAAACATATGACTTTGCTTCCATAAAATCAGTAGAGACATTCAAAGAACGCGTGCCCGTATACGATTACGAAGCCCTGATGCCATTAGTGATCCGACTTCGGCAGGGTGAAAAAAACCTGTTATGGCCCGGTGAAATCAACTGGTTCGCCAAAAGTTCGGGAACCACATCAACCAAAAGCAAATTCATCCCCATTTCCAAAGAAGCCCTTAATGACTGTCATTTTCAGGGTGGGCGCGATGTTCTGGTCATTTATCAAAACCTGTATCCCGACACGAAAATATTCTCAGGCAAGACGTTAACGCTAGGTGGAAGCCAGCAAATCAACAACTTCAGCAACAGCTCAGTATATGGTGATTTATCAGCCATCCTGATCAACAACCTCCCATTTTGGACCAACTTTTTTCGCACTCCCGAGCGCGACATTGCTCTTTTAGATGAGTGGGAAGAAAAACTCAGACTCATTACCGAAACCACCATCAACGAAAATGTGACCGCACTGGCGGGCGTTCCTTCCTGGTTTTTGGTGTTGCTAAGAAATATTCTGAAAGTTTCAGGTAAAAACAATCTGTTGGAAATATGGCCCAATTTAGAGCTCTTTATTCACGGCGGCATCAATTTTACCCCTTACCGTCAACAATATAAGGATTTGATTCCTTCAACAGAAATGCATTATTTGGAAACCTATAATGCCTCGGAGGGCTTCTTTGCCATTCAAAGCGACCCAGCTTCTCCCAGCCTTTTGTTGATGCTCGATTACGGCATCTTCTACGAATTTATGCCACTATCGGAATTAGGCAATCCACATCCGCGCACTCTTAGTTTGCACGAAACCCAAACGAACACCGACTATGCACTCATCATATCCTCCAACGGAGGTTTGTGGCGCTATCTCATAGGCGACACCATTCGGTTTACCTCAAAAAACCCCTATAAAATAATCATTTCAGGGCGCACCAAGCATTTCATCAATGCCTTTGGTGAAGAAGTTGTTATTGACAATGCTGAAAAAGCACTTCAGGCAGCCTGTCAGGCAACAGGAGCTGTGATACACGAATATACGGCCGGACCTATTTTTATGGATTCTGAGACCAAAGGGTCACATCAATGGCTCATTGAATTTGAAAAACAACCGGAAAGCACACAAAAATTCATAGAAGAGCTGGATACCACCTTACAGTCCATCAACAGCGACTACGAAGCCAAACGATATAAAAACATCACTCTGGCGCAGCCAACCCTCACCATAGCCCGTGAAGGACTGTTTATAGACTGGCTAAAAGCAAAAAACAAACTGGGAGGCCAGAATAAAATTCCCCGTCTGGCCAATAACCGCGAATATTTAGACGACCTCATCAAATTAAACCAATAAAACTATGCATATCGCCATTGCCGGAAATATTGGATCGGGAAAGACGTCGCTGGCCGGCTTGTTGGCCAAACACTACAATTGGGATGCCCACTACGAAGAAGTTGACCAAAACCCCTACTTAGCCGATTTCTATGAAGATATGAAAAGATGGTCTTTCAATCTTCAGGTCTATTTTCTCAACAGCCGCTTTTCGCAAATTGTTAAAATACGCCATTCCAACAAAACGGTGGTTCAGGATCGTACCATATACGAAGATGCTTATATTTTTGCGGCCAACCTATATGAAATGGGCCTCATGAGTTCTCGCGACTACAATAACTACCTGTCGCTATTTGAATTAATGACCAGCCTGATTCAACCCCCCGACCTGTTAATTTATCTTCGGGCTTCAGTTCCTGCCCTGGTAAGACAAATTGAACTACGAGGACGTCCGTACGAAGCTGGCATTCGCCTCAATTATCTAAAAAGCCTTAACGAACGCTACGAAGGATGGATCATGAAATACGAAGGCAATAACCTACTGACAATCAATGTTGATGAGATTGATTTCGTAAATGATCCATCGTCATTAAGTTATATTCTTGACAAAATAGACGCAAAATTAAATGGATTATTTTAATAACAACACATAAATAATTATTTATGAATATTTTAGGAAATATCATATGGCTAATTTTTGGCGGACTTATCATTGCCATACAATACTTTGTAGGCGGCTTGCTAATGATGATAACCATTGTTGGTATACCCTTTGGCCTTCAGGCTTTTAAACTGGGCATTTTGGCGCTGTGGCCATTTTCCAGCAAAGTGACCCCCACTTCCCGACAAGGTGGTTGTTTAAACACACTTTTTAACATCATCTGGCTATTTCTGGCTGGTTTTTGGATTGCACTAGACCACCTCTTTTGGGGCATTATTCTATCCATAACAATCATCGGAATTCCTTTTGGACGACAGCATTTTAAGATGGCCGGGCTGGCACTAACGCCTTTTGGATATACCATTACAAACTAACATTATAACATGAAGACCAGCTGGTGACGACAGTCAATGACGTTCAAAATCACCAAAAATACAAAATGACTCGTATGAAAAACCTCTTCAAGAAAACACTCCTGGCAATAAGTCAATTTTTACTTCGTTACGGATTAGGTATCGTGCTAATATGGTTAGGATTGATGAAGTTTAGAAACGCAGAAGCACTTCATATAGAACAAGCCATGGCCCAAACGTTTCTCTTCAAGTGGCTGCTGAAATATGTTACCATATATGCCTTTGCACAAATCATTGCATGGATACAAATCTTAGCAGGTTTGCTCATCATGCTAAATCCGGTATCAAGAAAAAGCGCCGCATGGGGTGGCGCACTCGCCGTATTAATTTTTGTGGCAGGTATTCTTATTTTTATCACTTCGGGCATTGTATGGCAAACGGGATATGGATTCCCGGAACTGTCAAGGACCGGACACGCGCTGATTAAAGATTTCATTTTACTGGGCGCCGCCACCTGGTGTTGGAGTGATTCTTTATAAGAATGTTTTAAACTATTAAAAGAAAGTGCTTTACAATAATTATGAATAAACAAATAACCATCTTTTGCGCATCCAGTCCGGGCATCCCTGAAAAATACTTTGAAGCAACCCGACAACTCACCGAACTATTGGTAAACAGCGAATACAATATCATTTATGGTGGCGGAGCCACCGGACTGATGGGAGCCGTAGCCGACACCACCTTAAAAATGGGTGGACATATTAAAGGAATCATACCCAAATTCATGATCGATGTAGAGTGGGAGCACAAAGGCGTAAAAGAGATGATACATGTGGAAGACATGCGCCATCGCAAAGAACTGCTTATTAAAGACACTGATGCCGTAGTGGCTCTACCAGGTGGAACAGGCACTCTGGAAGAACTCTATGAGGTTGTATCACTTAAAAAACTGGGTTTTTTCCCGCATCCTATCATCTTGCTAAATACCGATGGCTATTTTGACCCGCTTGCCCAAATGGCTTCAAAAATGGTTACTGAAAATTTTATGCAACAAAAACACTTGGAAATATGGCAAATAGTCAACACCCCTGTTGCGGTCATTGAAGCTATCAACAACCATAAACCCTGGGGTCCTGAAGTCATCAATTTCGCCGCTGTTTCAGCCAAATAAAAAAGAATAAAAATGGGTGTCAACTATCAGACCATATCAACCGATTCGTTGTCAAAAGCACAAACACTTCCAGTCGTCCAACCGGTACAGGCCATCATTGCGCCAGGCGACTCCACGCATCAGATTTCTGTCGCCCGCTCCCCCATTCATCTGATACAAATCGACTCAATCAGAATGAGCCGCCGAAATATACCAGCTACAACTCAGCATTCACCGGTAAAAAAAATCACAAAGCCTGCTATTTCAAATCAGGACTCAATACTGTTTAACCTAAAAGGTGCCGCGCAGCAAAAAGTCAACTGGTCCATGATTTTTGAATCGTACGACAACTTTAACGACACCATAAACACGCAAATACACCCGATATTCATCTCCAATAAAAACAACGAGAACAAAACTCAAAATATCAAAAAAGCGGTTGTACCCCCAAAAACAACCGTAGAGCAAAAAAAATACAGAACAGAAATAAAAGAGACTGAAACCATTGTTAAAGAACCATTGCACAACGACTGGTTTTTTGGTTTACTTGTATTATCAGTCGTGTTATTAGGTTGGATAAGATTACGATCCTCACGATATATCACCGATTTGATGCATGCCATCCTATATCCTGATTTCACCGGAAAACTCTCGCGCAACAACATCTCCAACAGTCAGCCGTCGTTCTTATTATATCTCTTATTCTACTTCAACAGCTCTGTATTAATATATGAAATAACAACACGCCTCAACCAACCCTTTTTAGGCTTACAAGGCGCACTCATATTACCGGTTGCATTCGTATTTCTATTCACAATAATGACCATGAAAGCATTGGTTTACAGATTGTCAGGCAAGATATTCAACACCTCCGATGCGGTCAATGCTTATCTGGCCCAATCGTCGGCCATGAGTAAAGCCTTCGCCATTTTTCTGACCCCGTTTATATTGCTTATCCCATTCACAGAAGGAATAACACTTAATGTTCTTATCAAAACAGCCCTCACACTTTTTATTTTTCTATATTTAATACAGACAATCAGAGGCATACGGAATAATTTAGTATCTCTTTTATCAGGATATTACATTATTTTGTATCTTTGTGCACTGGAAATTGTACCGCTATCTCTGCTTTATAAAGTACTGTTCAAGTAAAACACCGGTATTGTTCCGGCCTAAGTTGAACCAAAATTGTAGCAAGTTGAAAATAAAAAAGATCCTGGTTTCACAACCTGAACCAACAACACCAAAATCGCCCTATTTTGAATTGGCGGAAAAAAACAATGTAAAAATTGATTTTAGACCATTTATTCAGGTAGAAGGCGTTGATGTCAAAGACTTCAGAAAACAAAAAGTGTCAATCCTGGACCACACAGCTGTCATATTTACCAGCCGAACAGCCATTGATCACTTCTTCCGAATCAGCGAAGAAATGAGACTGACCATCGATGATAACATGAAGTATTTCTGTATTTCGGAAGCGACGGCTTTTTATCTTCAGAAATACATTGTTTACCGGAAACGAAAAATTTTCCATTCCACAGGTCGTTTTACCGACCTTATGGATGTCATTAAAAAACATAAGGATGAAAAATTTTTGGTTCCTTTATCCGACATTCACAAACAAGAAATTCCTGACTTACTCAACAAATCAAAGGTAAAATACACCAAGGCCATTTTATACAAAACGGTGAGTAGTGACCTGAGTGACCTCAAAGGAATAGACTACGACATGCTGGTATTTTTTAGTCCTTCAGGAATTGCGTCACTGTTTCAAAATTTCCCTGACTTTCAACAGAAAAATATTATCATCGCGTCATTTGGTCCGGCCACAGCAAAAGCAGTCACCGAAGCCGGTCTACGCCTCGATATACAGGCACCAATGCCACAGGCACCATCCATGACGGCTGCTTTGGAACTATACATAAAACAGCAAAACAGCAAAAAATAATACGGCGGCATATAAACTGCTTCATACCAAAAGCCCCCTTTATCAACCATTGATTGAGGGGGCTTAATTTTCATCTCCACTTACCCATCAAATTTTTCATCAAAAACCCGACCTTAACACCAAATTTCATTTTTATTTCTATTTTTGAAGCCTGACAAACACAACCAGATGTCATCACTATTTACCTTAAGTAAAAACGAACGACTTTGCCGGAAAAAACTCATTGCCGAGCTGTTTCCTAAAGGTAAATCATACATGTCATTCCCGTTACGGGCACAATACCTTATGGTTCCCAGGCAAGATGAAACAGCGGCCCAACTCCTCATATCGGTGCCGAAAAAACGCTTTAAACGAGCAGTAACACGCAACCTCTTAAAACGACGCATACGCGAAAGCTATCGCCTTCATAAGCATCAGCTCTATGCGGCTGTACCCGATCATCAAACACTTCTCATCGCATACATATACGCCGACAACGAAATACATGATTTCAAAACGATTGAAAAAGCTGTTGAAAAATCAATTAAAAAATTAACCAAAATCGGCAACAATCATACATCAGAACCAAACTCTGAACACAAATAAATAGCACTTGCCCGAAAACGCCTGTAACAGACAAACAATCGTCATTTTTGCGTCTTACGAAGCATGCAAAATGTGAGTTACTATGACAAATGACCATTTTAAGAACAACCATAACGCAGAAGTTAAACTTTTCTTACAAGCCTAAATACATAACCCTAAACAATTTTCCTTTTAAAACCTTATTGCATTAAAACCAACCTTTTTAAATGCAACAGATAATAAAATACCTTGGTAAAGGAGTCGTTTATCTCCTCATTTTGCCCGTAAAATTTTACCAGTACGTCATTTCACCAATGATTGGCCCGTCATGCCGTTACACGCCCACCTGCTCAGCCTACACCATTGAAGCCTTAAAAAAGCATGGCCCCATAAAAGGATTATGGCTGTCCATAAAACGAATACTTTCCTGCAATCCGTGGGGCGGAAGCGGACATGATCCGGTGCCGTAATTATTTATCTGTTAACTTTTGACAGTTCTGTTCAAAGGACGTACTTTTAATCATTGAAAACCAAATTACTTGTATCGATGAAATCACTTCCGTCCAAAATCGCCATAGTGCTGATATTATTCTTATCACTTTGGAGTTGTAAGCAAAACAAACAAACAATTGAAACAGACCATTCACCTTTCAATGAACGCATTGCCGCCTTCTCTTCGGGTTTTATACCCACAACAGGCTCGTTCTTTGTAGAATTTACCGACTCGGTGCCGGGTTCAGTACCAGGACAAACAGCCGCCTCATCGTTGGTAAGCATCGAACCGTCATTAAAAGGAGATTGGCTGTGGACCGATCACAAAACCATTAAATTCACCCCATCGGCGCGACTCTCAACCGGCCGGAAATGGAAAATAACCCTTCATCTCAAAAAACTATTCAAAGAAGAAGACGACTTCTTTTTTGAGATAGCAACCATACCTCAAAATTACCGTGTTACACTGAATCCCATACAACCAGCCGAAAAAAACGACTATAAAGCCTACAAACTCACCGGTCGCTTACAGGTCGCCGACGACATCACCCCTGAAGAAGCCAGCAGTATGCTTTCGGCCTCCATCGGGAACAAAACACTCGCCATTGAATGGCAAAACCCCGATGGCAAAACGCATCTATTTGAAATAAAACCCATCAACCGCACCACTGAAAGCCAACAACTATCTGTCAATCACACAGGTGAGCCAATCAATGCCAGCGGAAGCGGCACCGAAAACATACAAATTCCGGCGTTGGGAGACTTTACCATTCAATCAACAACAGTTATTCAACAGCCGTCGCAGCTTATCCGTGTAACCTTTAGCGAACCACTTGATGCAACCCAAAATCTGGATGGACTGATCTCTTTATCCAACAGACAACAAATAAACTACAGTGTCAACCAAAACATTCTTGAAATTTATCCTACGGCTGCCACATACGGAGACACAGAGCTGGTGCTGCTATCAGGCATTCGAAGTATCGTTGGTGCCACGCTAAAAGAAGGCGCCTTCCGAACACAAATATCATTTACCAGTTTAAAACCGGCTGTTGATTTTGTGGGCAAAGGCAACATCCTTCCCTCATCCGAAAATCCAATCATCCATTTCAAAGCGGTATCGTTAAAATCAGTTGTACTTCGAATCATCAAGATATACGAAAACAACGTCCCTTATTTTCTGCAGATCAATACCATGGACGAAAGCTCGCAATTGAAGCGTGCCGGAAGGTTGATACATCAGCAATTAATTCATCTAAACGAAGATGCAACCCTCAATCTAAACCAATGGAACACCTTCGCCATAGATCTAAGCACAATGATACAACCCGACCCAGGTGCCATTTATCGCGTAGAACTGGGCTTTGGACGCGGCTCCTCAGTATATCCATGCGATGAAACAAATGGCGCAGACGACGAGATGCCCATAATGCCCAACGATGGCGAATTTTGGGACTCTCCCAACAATTACTATAGCGATTATCCATACAATTATACTTATTGGAACTGGGAAGAACGTGATAATCCATGTTCCAATGCTTATTACCAACGCGAACGTTATGTCAGCCGCAATTTACTGGCTTCCAATCTGGGCATCATAGCCAAGGCCGGGAGCAATAACCAAACAGAAACATTCGTCACCAATCTGCAAAGCACTCAGCCCGTCATGGATGCAACGGTCACTATCCTAAACTTTCAGATGCAACCAATTGGTTCAGGCACCACCGATAAAGAAGGCAGATGTGCGATCACAACCAACGGTCGGCCGTTCCTTTTAATTGTAAAAAAAGACAACCAGCGCGGTTACCTGCGATTAGATGATGGCCAGTCTCTGTCGCTCAGTAAATTTGATGTATCCGGTCAAACCATAAAACAGGGTATAAAAGGTTTTATTTATGGCGACCGGGGTGTTTGGCGACCGGGCGATAGCCTCTATATCTCATTCATGCCCGAAGACAAACTGCACAAGTTACCGGCTAATTACCCTGTGACCTTCGAACTACTCAACCCGCAGGGGCAACTGGTGCAACGAACTATAAGCCGTCATCCCCAAAACAAATTGTATACATTCAAAACAGCCACAGCCCCCGAAGCACCAACGGGCTTCTGGCAGATACGTGCCTTGATGGGCGATCTGGTATTTACAAAAAGTCTGCGCATCGAAACCATCAAACCCAACCGGTTGCGGATAAATCTTGAAATGAACAAACTACTGACTTCAGGTAATGCTGCAACAATTAAGTTGTACTCAGAATGGCTTCACGGTGCCTCAGCCAGCGGTCTGAAAGCACAAGTAGAAATGACATTAAACCCTGCTACCACAACTTTCGATGCCTATCCCAACTATCGTTTTGACGACCAGACACGGGATTTCGAACCATCCAAACAAGTCGTCTATGAAGCGCCATTAAATAGTGAAGGAAAAGCATCATTTCTTTTTCAACCTAATATTCATCAAAAAACACCCGGCTTTGTCAGGGTCAACTTTACCACACGCGTCTTTGAGCAAGGCGGATCATTTAGTATCGGCACCGATCACAACTTATATTCGCCCTATAGCCGTTACATCGGCGTCCGTGCACCACAAGGCGATCAAAAAGGCTATTTAATGACCGATACCGACCATCAGATAGACGTTGTAACCGTTGATGAAAAAGGAAAATCTGTCAACCTCAAAGGACTTAAATACACCATCTATAAAATCAACTGGCGCTGGTGGTGGGATCGCAGCGAAGAAAAACTGGGGCGTTATGTCAGCTCACGGTCGGCCAATATTATCAAACAAGGCAACCTGACCACCACTAATGGCAAAGCCTCAATTCCCTTCCGCATCGACCAACCCGAATGGGGCCGGTACCTCATCCGGGTGGAAGATCCCATTGGAGGCCATGCAGCCACAACCACCGTATTGGTTGACTGGCCCGGATGGGCACAGAAAACCAGCGGAGTTGATGCAGAAGCCGCTTCTATGCTGATTTTTAATACCGATAAAGAAAAATACAATGTAGGTGATATAGCTACAGTCACCTTCCCTTCAGCAGGAAAAGGCCGGGCATTAATTAGTCTTGAGAACGGCACAAAAGTACTACGGTCATGGTGGGTTGAGCCCGAACCGGAAAGCACCCATTTTACATTTGAAGTAACCGACGATATGACACCGAATATATATATACATATCAGTTTGTTACAGCCTCAGGATAAAAAGAAAAACGATCTACCGGTACGAATGTACGGCATCCTGCCCATAACGGTCTTTTCGCCAGCCAGTCAACTGAAGCCACAGATCAAAAGTAACAAAGAATGGCGCCCTAATCAAAAAGTCACCATCAAAGTGAGTGAAGCCGAGAATCAAGCCATGAGCTACACCCTTGCCATTGTTGATGAAGGCTTATTGGATCTGACCAGATTTCAAACACCTGATCCCTGGAATCACTTCAACGCGAGGGAGGCTTTGGGCGTCAAGACCTGGGATATGTACGACTACGTGCTGGGTGCATACGGCGGACAAATAGAACGTCTGTTCAGCATTGGTGGTGATGCAGATATGCTAAACAGTGAGGGTCAAAACAATGCAAGAAGATTTGACCCAATGGTTCACTTCTACGGTCCTTTTGACCTGAAAAAAGGCCGTACCAATAAGCACACCCTTCAAATACCCAACTACACGGGCTCTGTTCGCGCTATGGTAGTAGCCACCAACGGTAACGCAACCGGCTCAACAGAAAGCACCATCGCCATACGACAACCACTTATGGTATGGGCTGCCCTACCCCGTGTGCTGGGCCCGGGCGAAACCGTTGCTTTACCGGTTACCGTCTTTGTCTCAGAAAAATCAATCCATGAAGTTAACATTGAAATAAAAACAGACAAAAGTATAATTATAAAAGGATTATCAAAACAAGCTATTCAATTTGACAAGGCGGGAGAACAGACCCTCTTTTTTGAATTGCAGGCAGGAGAAGTCACCGGCACTTCAACAATAGAAGTAAGTGCCAGTGCGGGAAAGGAAACAGCCACACACATTGTTCACCTACCCATTCGAAATCCCAACCCATCCGTCACAAGAGTTAACAGTGAAGTGATCGCAGCCGGTAAGACAACACGCATAAACTATAACATGCCGGGCGTTCAGGGCACCAATAAAACCACTTTGGAACTAAGCATCCTGACACCCATTAATTTTGGAAGACGTCTGGAATATTTACTGTCGTATCCACATGGCTGCATTGAACAGATAACGTCCAAAGCTTTCCCCCAATTGTACCTCTCTGACCTCTCAGACCTAAGCCCTCAACAAATGTCAAGGGCAATGGCCAATGTACAGGAAACACTAGGAAAGCTGGGCAACTACCAGACAGGCAATGGCGGATTTGCCTACTGGCCAGGAGGCCCCACAGCCGACGAATGGGCCACTTCGTATGCCGGCCATTTTATGGTCGAAGCAGAACTAAAAGGCTATGCCCTTCCTGCGACGATAAAAAAACAGTGGCTAAAATATCAAAAAAGTCAGGTCAACGCATGGGTGCCAGATAAATCAGGTCGCTACCATGGCCATGACTTCATTCAGGCCTACCGACTTTACACTTTAGCATTGGCAGGCGAAACTCATCTATCAGGGATGAACAGGATGCGGCAGCAGCCCAATCTGTCGCAGCAGGCCAAATGGCGCCTTGCAGCTACCTACGCCATTGCAGGAATAAATGACGTAGCCCGGGAACTGACACAAACAATTGCTGAAATCCCGGATCAAACCAGCGTATTCTCCAACACTTACGGATCAAGAGAACGTGACATGGCCATGACACTCGAAACCATGTTATTGATGAATGAGAAAGAGAAGTCTGCACGTTTAGCCCGCGAACTAACCAACCTCATCAATAGCGACCACTGGTTGAGCACTCAAACAACGGCCTACTCGTTACTTGCTTTAAGCAAATATATAACAACCAATAAAAAGCAAACATCTAAAGCAAAAGTTAAATACTCATTTAACAACGGTCCCGGAACCGTCATAAGCTTTACAAAACCCATTAATCAACAAAAAACAAATGCAGAGCTCCCGGCGCAAGGAAATCTATCAATCACCAATCAGTCCGACGGCGAAATTTTTGCCAACCTGATTATGTCCGGACGACCGTTGCACGACACCTTAACACAGAAAGTAGAAGAAAACCTATCCATAAAAGTGGAGTATGCCACCTTAAACGGCAACAGCATAAATCCATCAACCATGGCTCAAGGCACCGACTTTAAGGTCACCGTCAGTCTTAAAAACACAGGAGCCAAAGCGGTAAACAACCTGGCTCTGACACAAATATTTCCATCAGGCTGGGAAATCAGAAACTCACGCATGGAAGGAAATGGTTCATTATATGAGATTGACCAACCCGGCTATCGCGACATTCGCGACGACCGGGTATACTCATATCTTAGCCTAATGCCCGGAGAAACCAAACGGTTAGTAATTGGATTACATGCTGCATATATTGGCCGGTTTTATCTGCCTGCCGTTAGCTGCGAAGCAATGTATGATTATAGCATCAGAGCATCAGAACCAGGAATGTGGGTTAACGTAACCAAACAATAAAACCAAAACTTTGGGTGCCACCTTTAGGCACCCAAAGTACATAAATAATAAAACTTTCTTTTTGACACAGTGTTACGCAGAAACTGACGCTTATAAACATCTTCAAATAAAAAAAAATCATAAGCAGCATTGGTATAATCAACGCCTAAAAAATGACTATTATTGATTTTCACACCCACAAAAATGTTCATCCCGAAACAGTGTTAGCTATTCAAAGCATTCGCCAGGGAGAGCCATTACCTCAACAAGGATTCTTTGGCTACGGCGTGCATCCATGGGACAGTAAAACCCAAAACAAACTTAAATTTAACAGTCAAATAACCACAAATAAGAATCTCTTTTACATTGGAGAATGTGGATTAGATAAATTAAAAGGTAGCTCCTTAGAACAACAAATATCCATTTTTGAAGAACACATACAGATATCCGAAAAATTAAAAAAGCCACTGGTCATTCATTGCGTAGGCTATTTTAACGAACTACTCCAAATAAAAAAAGAAAAGCAACCCATTCAACCCTGGATAATTCATGGGTTTACAGGGCACCCACAATTGGCCCGGCAATTGACGTCTGCCGGATTCAGGCTCAGTTTCGGCCCCGCCATCCTGATAGAAAAAAGCAAAGCAGCCCAAAGTCTTAAACAAACACCGCCTCAGTCTTTCTTTTTAGAAACCGACGACAGTAATGAACCAATACAAGAGATCTATAAAAATGCAGCCAGAATACACGCTACCGATATTAAACAACTGATTGAAATAATATGGAATAACTTTATATCATTAAGCATATAACACAATAATAGTTAAATATTAAATTCTACAATACTCTCTTCAAAAAACAATTACTAACCACCCTTCAATACAAGACTTACCTTCAAACCGTTGGGTCTTATTAGGTCGCATTATCTGGTAGCGCAAACGAATATCAGCTTTGAAACATTCACCAAACCAAAAATCTGACTATTTTTGCGGGCATTACAAAAAAACGAGAAATGGAGTGGCTTAGCAGAACGGAATTATTATTGGGCAAAGAACAGATGGAAAAGCTTCAGAAAGCCCATATATTAATAGCCGGGATTGGAGGTGTGGGGGCTTATGCCGCAGAGATGCTGGCTCGTTCCGGTATTGGCGAAATTACCATTGTGGATGCAGATACCGTAAAACCCTCCAACCGAAACCGGCAGTTAATTGCCCTGAGCAGCACCGAGAATCAGCCAAAAGTTGAAATCATGAAACAAAGGATGGTAGACATAAATCCATCCATAACAGTCAATGCCATCCATGAATTTATGGATAAGGACAAAATCCCTGAACTATTAAACCAACCTTTTAACTATGTTATAGATGCTATTGATTCTCTGACACCAAAGATATTTCTGATTGTCCATTCCGTAAATAATAAAATACCGCTGATTTCAAGTATGGGAGCCGGCGGCAAAATGGATCCATCCAAAGTACAGGTCAGCGACATTTCCCAATCATACCAGTGCCGGCTGGCGCGTATGGTACGCAAACGACTGAACAAATTTGACATCAAAAATGGTTTTAATGTGGTATTCAGCCCTGAACCCACAGACAAAAATCACCTGTTATTTGTGGATGACGAGCCAAATAAAAAAACAACTTTGGGCACCATCAGCTATATGCCCGCAATTTTTGGCATCATGGCCGCCTCAAAGGTTCTTCGTGATCTGTTGAACCACCAAAACTGAAACGCCACTTTTGTTTTTTTAACAAATAAATATTCAAGGCCCTATAAATTATTCACTTCCTTTGCAACATGCTTCAATCCATTTTAAATCCGCTAAACGTATCATGGGGAGTGTGGTTCATCACCTTAGGATGTGCATTCATCAACGGGCTTTCGAAGAGTGGACTCAAAGGCATAGCCATGGTAACCATCCCCATACTGGCCTATTATTACGGCGGCATGACCTCCACCGGAATATTACTCCCCTTTTTAATTATTGGTGACATTTTTGCGCTGCGTTACTATCACCGAAGTGCCAAATGGCAGCAGATAAAAAAACTGCTTCCATGGGCTTTAGCAGGCATTGTACTTGCCGTTTTAGTTGGAAAAATGGTTAACGACAGCATCTTCCGAAATATCATCGCCATTATTGTATTCATTTGCCTGTCGCTCATCTTCATATTCGATTTAGCAGGAAAAAAAGCAGATCTTTCAAAATCAAAACCTTTATCAATTTTTGCAGGTTTAAGTGGTGGTTTTGCATCGATGATAGGCAATGCAGCAGGTCCAATATTCGATTTGTATCTGCTTTCGATGCGCCTGCCTAAAATTAATTTTATAGGTACCGGTGCGTTTTTTTATCTCACACTCAACCTCATCAAGCTACCGCTTCACATGTTTGTTTGGGAATCGGTGACCCTCTCGTCACTCCAAATGAACTTCGTAATGATACCAGCCGTTTATCTGGGCACTTTGGTCGGTCGTAAAATTGTAAGCTTTATACCCGAAAAAGCATTCCGCTATTTTGTGGTAATAGTAATTGCCATCTCAGCCTTTTTACTACTGATAAAATAGACTGCTATTTATCAATGGTAATATTAAATTCTTTATTAAAAGCACGTCAAATTACCCAAACGCCGCTTCTATCATCAGAAACAATGCTTTAATCATAAAAAAAACACCATTCGTCACAAAATTGCACGAAAACAAAACATGTAACAATCTTTAAATTATTTTTGAATGTTTAAAACATAAACATAAAAGATTTAATTACTTAACAAAAACTAACCAAATGAAAAAATTTTCAGTATTACTAACGGGTATCCTGTTATTTGCAACAGTTACTTCGTTTGCTCAAACCTCTTTTGGCGCCAAAGCCGGTATCAACATTGCCAATATGTCCGGTGATGATGCAGAGAACTTAGATTCACGTATAGCACCGTATTTTGGAGGTTTTGCCAACATCTCATTATCTAAAAAATTATCTTTTCAACCAGAACTCCTTCTTTCAATGAAAGGTGCAAAGATTACTGACGATTACGTGGTCAAACTTACTTATTTGGATATCCCATTAATGGTAAAATTAAACCTAACAGAAAGCTTTATGCTGGAAGCAGGTCCTCAAATTGGATTTAATCTGGCTGCAAAAGAGGAGTTTGACGGAGACGATGAAGATATCAAAGATGGAATGAAAGGAACCGAATTTGGTCTTGGATTCGGAGCTGGTTATCAAATGAATTCCGGACTAGGGATCGGCATCCGATACAACCTTGGGCTGTCAAATATTATGGAAAATGGCGACGCTAAAAACAATGTCCTTCAAATAGGTTTGAGTTATGCTTTTTAATTAGAGAATAAAATTAATAAAAAAGGAGGCTGAAATACAGCCTCCTTTTTTATTTCGTCAAACTACAAAAAAGCCATTTTCTTAATTATTCAAGCTTTCAAAATAATCATTAACGACAATAAACGAACCTATTCAGAAACAAACATGCCTTAAAAAAACTCAAACGACAATGTAAATTCCAAATAAACTATAAAACAAATTATTTACGTCATCCTCATAAATAAAAGATTCCAGACTTCAGCCGTCGGGCACAATTACATACGAGCTAAAAGACTAGTAATAAAATAATTATAAAAACGTCGAATAATTATTCGCTACCCATAAAACCTATATAAGATAAACCTTTATCTGTTTTAAGAAGATTTCAAAGGAAGCCCATAAACACAAAACAGATTCTTATCACAAAAAACACTTGAGTCTGACATACAATCCACCCCAATTGATTCCCGCATTTTGAAAAATAACAAACCCCCAAGTGTGACTAAACTCATCTTTTTAGTTGATAATTGCTAATATCAGGCTATAATATGGAAAGATATTGCTATTTTTACCATTTGTTTATACTCTCAAATCATAAATAAAATGACTGGCGATATTGATTGGGGAAAATTATCATTTTCCTACATAAAAACAGACTACAACGTACGTTGCTATTATCGCGACGGGAAATGGGGAGAGTTAGAAATCAGCTCCTCAGAAAACATTAGCATGCACATGGCTGCCACCTGCCTGCATTACGGTCAGGAAGCCTTTGAAGGACAAAAAGCCTTCAGAGGCAAAGACGGCAAAATCAGAATTTTCCGTCTCGAAGATAACGCCCGCCGCATGATCTCCTCAGCCGAAGGTGTGCTCATGCAGCCCGTCCCGGAAGAAATTTTCATAAAAGCCGTTAAAAAAGCCGTACAACTCAACAGTCGCTTTGTCCCACCAATGGACTCAGGCGCCGCCCTATACATACGTCCATTACTAATTGGCACCGGTGCCAAAGTGGGAGTCTCTCCATCAGATGAATATCTTTTTGTCGTTTTTGTAACACCGGTAGGACCCTATTTTAAGGAAGGCTTTAAACCCACCAACCTGATGATAACCCGTGAATACGACAGAGCAGCGCCAAACGGTACAGGCTATATTAAAATCGGCGGCAACTACGCAGCCAGCTTACGTTCAGGCAAAATTGCCCACGAAAAAGGATATTCAGCCGTATTATATCTGGACAGCCGCGAGAAAAAATACATTGACGAATGCGGCCCGGCCAACTTCTTCGGCATCAAAAACAATACGTATATTACACCTTTATCAAAATCAGTACTACCCTCAATTACCAACAAAAGCCTGATGGTACTTGCTGAAGAGATGGGACTAAAAACCGAACGTCGAAAAGTACCATTGGAGGAATTGGATACCTTTGAAGAAGTCGGAGCCTGTGGTACGGCTGCTGTTATAAGTCCTGTAGCCGAAATTGACGACATTGATACCGGTAAAAAATACGTTTATAGTAAAAATGGAAAACCGGGTCCTATTTCCGAAAAATTATACCATAAACTCAGAGCCATTCAGTATGGTGAAGAACCTGACAAGCACGGCTGGCTTACTCTGATAGAAGAGTAACAGACAATGCCATCATAAAAAAATTTCAAAACCCCGGAGTAAAGAATTTTCTCCGGGGTTCTTTTTTCCCTATTTTTATACTACATTTAGTAGGATAAGAAAACAATGTGGTTAAAGGCCAAATACCGCTTTACAAACCCCTTCAAACAACAAAGCAATGATTAAGATATTGGTGCCGGTTAACTTTTCGGATTATTCCATCAACGCCTTGTCGTATGCCCTGACGCTTTCTGAAAAATTTCAGGCAGGCATCACTATTCTGCACTGCTTTTCTGATTATGCATCACGCGACATCGACCCCGACAACCCCAATACCGAAGAACCCCTGCTGCCTGACATTGAACGACACGACCGCGACAGCCAGGAACGTTTAAAAAAACTAACCAACAAAGTGATCACAAATATGTCGTCACTTCAAAACAAGAACATACATATTGAATACCGCTTTGAATATGGCTATCCGGAAGAAGTCATCACACAAATAAGCAAGGCCATGCGTTCGGATGTGATCATTATGGGTACCAGCAGCAAAAACGACCCCATAAAACAAGCCATGGGCAGCGTTACCGGCGATGTTATTAACCGCACAAAAGCGCTGGTTCTGGCCGTGCCCGCCAACAGTCGTGTAAACCACTTAAAAATTGGTAATATCTTATTTTTAATGGAAGAGAACGATCGCGACTTCATCACACTGCACCGGTTAATTCGGATTACAAAACCATTTAACACCCGGATATATGCTGTTTATCACACCACCAACAAAGAGGACAAAAGAGACCAACGCCGGATAGACAAAATGCGTAGCTATTGCGAGAAAAACTGTCAACACCAACCCATTGAATTCAGCGCGATTAGTGGAAAAAACTTTGTAACAACGATTAAAACCTATGCTGAAAACAACCAAATAGACCTCATCACCATGTCGAGCCACAAAAGGACAATTCTAAAAAAAATTTTTACACCATCGGTTACAAAAAAAATGCTTTACGAAACCGATGTTCCATTATTAATATTCCAATCATAACCAAAAGAACGACCTTCGAAACGGAATTTTTATCAGCATTATCCATAAAAATAAAGAGAGATAAAATGATTTGAATTATCTTTCAGGCGTTGAATAAAAAGCAAAAATACCATGGGGAGCAAAAACATGCGCATAGGGATTTTATCAGCCGGCGGCGATTGCCCCGGCATCAATGCCGCCATACGTGGCGTAGGCAAAACAGCCATTGTTCAATATGGGATGGACGTGGTTGGCATTATTAACGGTTTCAACGGGCTGGTTGAAAAGGAAACCATTGAATTAAACGAGCAACTACTGTCGGGAATACTTACCCTTGGCGGTACAATATTAGGAACTTCAAGACTTAAACCCTTTAAAAACATTGAGGGAGAAGCGCCACACACCAAACCGGATCTCATAAAAAAGCATTATATGGAACTGGGCCTGGAGGCTCTGGTATGCATCGGTGGCAATGGCACTCAAAAAACAGCCGATTTGCTGGCACAAGAAGGCCTTAATGTGGTTGGAATACCCAAGACTATCGACAATGACATTTGGGGCACAGACATGACCTTTGGCTTTGATACAGCCGTCCATATAGCCACCGAAGCCATAGACCGCCTTCACACCACCGCCAACTCACATAAAAGAGTAATGGTGATTGAAGTGATGGGCCATCACGCCGGCTGGATTGCGCTAAACTCAGGAGTTGCCGGTGGTGGCGACGTAATTCTGATTCCCGAAATTACCCATGATCTTAATTTAGTGGCCGAATGTTTGTTGGAACGAAGCCGCAAAAAGAAACCTTATTCAATTGTAGTAGTTGGTGAAGGAATTCAAAAACAGTCTAAAAAGTCAGCCGGTGTCTTCATCGCCAAACAAATCAAAAAATTGACGGGTCTCGAAACCCGCGAAACCATCTTAGGCTACATTCAACGTGGCGGGAGCCCGACTGCAACCGACCGGATTTTGGCCACCCGACTGGGTGCTTTTGCAGCAGAATTAATACACGAAAGAAAATTTGGCACCATGGTAGCTATACAAAACGGAGAAATTGTATCCATACCACTGAGCGATGTGGGTGGAAAAATAAAATTGATTGATCCAACCACCAACCACCTGGTAAAAGAGGGCCGTCACATGGGTGTTTGCTTTGGCGACTGCCTTTAATCTATAATTGAAAACAAACACCGTAAAACATAAACAATCATTACAATACAAAATCAGATGGATCGCACAGAAATAAAACAACTAAACATTGAACTTCAAGAGGAAACAGCAGAAAACATATTAAAGCGAGTGCTCCCGATTTTCGGCGACCGCATCGCCTTGTCGTCATCGTTGGGTGCCGAAGATCAGGTGTTAACTGATATGATATTAAAAATAGAACCAGCTGCTCGCATATTTACTTTAGATACAGGCAGATTATTCCCTGAAACCTATGATCTTATTGATAGAACCAGTCGGAAATATAAAACCAAAATAGAGATCTTTTTTCCCGATCATCAAAAAGTGGAAGAAATGGTCAACAACAAAGGCATTAATCTTTTTTACGAAAGCATCACCAACCGCAAAGCATGTTGCCACATACGCAAAATAGAACCGCTGCAACGGGCTTTCACCACCATGGATGCATGGATCTGTGGCTTACGTGCGTCACAGGCAATAACACGTCAAAATATCGACATTATAGAGTGGGATGAAAACAATGGATTGATAAAAATTAATCCGCTGGCTCATTGGTCTGAGGACGATGTCTGGCAATACATCAAAACCCACAAAGTACCATACAATACACTTCACGACAAAGGTTTCCCTTCCATTGGCTGCCAGCCGTGTACGCGTGCCATTCAACCCGGCGAAGACCTCCGGGCCGGCCGATGGTGGTGGGAAAATCCAGACACCAAAGAGTGTGGCCTTCATAAACGCTAAAAAAAACGGCTGTCAAATACACAATAGGTATGACAGCCGTTTTTTTGTCCCTTATAAATAGTTAATCCTTCACCTCTTCGTAATCGACATACTCGCCTTCATCCGAAGACAAATGTTTACCTTTCGGAGGAACATAGTCAACAGAGACCCGTCCCTCTTCCTTCTTTTTGTTTTTAACAAAATCCTGATAGTTCTTTTGCTTATCAGCATTCATTTTATTGATTCCTGAAGCAAGAAGCCAGGGAAAAAGGAACTTTGCAAGAACCTTAAAAATCAAATAGAACAGAAAAATAAATAATAAAAACCTAAGCATAACTCAATCTCTTAATTATTGCTTGCAGGGAAAGTCCAACCTCAGCATTACGCTTATCCTCAAAATGACCATTTACCATACAATTCACATTTTCCGGGATCTCGCAGGCCTTGAATTTGACGATTCCATTGAGCATTTGCGTTTCTGTTGATACTAATTAACGTCTTCTTCCCCAACAATACCGGCCATTTGTAATAACTTCTGTGGATGTTCAAATCGAATCTCCTCAACCGCCTTTATCAACACCTCATCAATTTTATGCAACACCGGGTAAAAAGCCTCATTATCCATAATATTACGAGCAATATAAGCCCTGGCTTCAATATTAATGATTTTTTCGGAGAGCTTATATTGAGTTGCATTGTAAGGAATTCCTTTAGATGTGGCAAAGTTGGCTACCAGGCGTCCAAAAGATTGCGTTTCGAGAAAAGACAATAATTCCTCAACCGTTTGATGACGTTGCAAAACCAGTCGATGATCATCGCTATATTTTAAAGCAAATTGATAAACAATGCCGCGATCGCGCAAACGGTAATAATAATCGGACAACATAGATGTATCGCGTGGCACAAAAATATCCGGCATAATACCGCCGCCACCAAAAACGATGCGTCCACCCTTTGTTTTATAACGAAGAGAATCATTAAAATTTATACTATCGCGAACAAAAAACTCGCCATGCTGAAAACGATTTATGATATCGAGATTATAATTGTCCAACCCATTTTCGTAGGACTTTTGAATGCAGCGACCACTGGGTGTATAATAACGGGCCACCGTCAGCCGCAACGCACTACCATCCGACAATGGAATTTGCTGTTGAACCAACCCTTTTCCAAAGGAACGACGTCCCACAATAAGCCCTCTGTCATTATCCTGAATAGCCCCCGACACAATTTCGCTGGCCGACGCGCTGAACTCATCAATTAAAACAGTCACGCCCATATCCCTGCACGAACCGGTACCATTGGCATACACATTCTGACGAGGACTCGATTTCCCTTCTGTATAGACAATTAAATCACCTTTCTCTAAAAATTCATTGCTCATACTAATGGCAACATCAAGGTAACCCCCTGAATTTCCACGTAAATCGAGAATCAAATCCTGACAGTTATAAGCCTTAAGCTTTGCCAACGCAGTGAGAAATTCGTTGTAAGTATTTCGGGCAAAACGACTGACCTTAACATAACCGATAGAATCCGTCACCATATAAGCAATATCGACACTATAAACGGGAATATTACCACGAATAATCTCAAAATCGATCAACCCGGGCCGTCCGTTTCGTTTGATACCCACATTAACCCGGGTTCCCATTTCGCCACGTAACATTCCAACCACGTCATCCGAACGAATTCCCTTTCCGGCAATAACGCTGTCGTTAACGGTAATAATGCGATCGCCGGGTAATACACCTAATTTTTCGGATGGACCGCCCGACACCACGCCAATCACTAAAACAGTATCGTTTTGAATGCTGAACTGAACGCCAATACCACCAAAATTACCTTCCAGTTCCTGATTCGCTTCCTGCAAATCATCTTTTGGGATATAAACAGTATGAGGATCAAGATTTTTCAATATCTCAGGGATAATCTTTTCTTCCAGCTTTCCCCGGTCAACCGTGTCGACATACTCCTCCTCAATCAGATTAAGAATGGATTCCACCTTACTCTTTTGCGGATAAATAAAGAGTTTACCATCTGACGCCCCAGTGCTGGCTGGAGAAAATAGCTTACCCATAAAAAATCCAACCACTAAAACACCTGCTATAACAACAGGTAAAATAATTTGCTTAAAGCTGTTTTTGTAATGCATCTTTTTAAAAAATAAAAGAAGAACTTTAAATTTGAACTATTTCTATACCAGCTCTTTCAAGTAACCTGATACCGTCATCCACCCGATAATTTTCAGAAAAGACAACCCTTACAATACCAGCCTGAATAATAAGCTTGGCACATTCAATACACGGTGACGAGGTAACATAAAGCGTCGCACCATCAGAACTGTTGTTACTTCGTGCCACTTTCGTAATCGCATTGGCTTCGGCATGAAGTACGTACGGTTTTGTTTTGCCTTCCTCATCCTCACAAATATTTTCAAAACCGGAAGGCGTCCCATTGTACCCATCGCTGATAATCATTTTATTTTTGACGAGCAACGCCCCTACCTGCCGTCTTTTGCAATAGGAATTCTGGGCCCATATAGCTGCCATACCCAGATAACGCTGATCCAGCAAATGCTGCTTCTTTACGAGGTCATGTGACTTGTCCATGATAATATATTATTTTCATACAGGATAAAGTGCTAAGATTTAAAAATTATATAATGGCAACAAAAAAACGCCATTTTTTTTCGTTACGTCCGCCTTCAAAGGAGTTACTTACACCAGTAAACTCAACTTTTTCGACTTTCGCAAGCCTCAAAAACAAAGCTTTCTTGTCTGCCACTGGCATTTTCGGGCAAAGCACTACATAGTACACAAAAGTAAGAAAAATAGCCACCCATAATAATTAAAAACAAAACAAACATCAGTAAACCTTCATATTAAAACACAACAGATGTTATAAAATGCATAAATTTTAGTTTTACAACATTTAACAACGTCTTTTTCAGGTCCAAAACCTATATTTACCCTACATTTGCACCCTCAAAAAAATCACAAACTATTATGGAGCTCATCAGTCAACCGTACGTGGCGTTATTCGTCATTATTTGCCTTGGATTCATCATTGGCAACATCAAAGTAGCCGGCATTTCGCTGGACATTTCAGCCATCATCTTCGTGGCCCTATTATTTGGTCATCTGGGTGTTACCATGCCACCAATAATAGGAACACTGGGACTGGTCCTTTTTATATACACAATTGGCATGCAAGCGGGACCAGGTTTTTTTGATTCATTTAAGAAACAAGGGCGTACACTGGTGCTACTAACAACCATTGTCATTGTATCAGCCTCTTTAATTGCCTTTCTAAGTTACAAATTTGGCGGCATAGAAATGCCTGTTGCCATCGGTTTACTCACAGGTGCATTAACAAGCACACCCGGATTAGCAGCAGGAATTGACGCAACCGCTCATTCACCGCTCATTTCCATCGGTTACGGTATTGCTTACCCGTTTGGTGTCATTGGAGTCATCTTATTTGTACGCTTATACCCAAAACTTACGCGCGCCAACATAAAGGCAGCAGAAGAACAATACGAAAAAGAAAGCAACTCAGGATTTCCCGAAATAAAAAGCCAGATTTTTAAAGTTGAAAACGATGCCGTTTGTAATAAAACCATTGGCGAACTAAAACTCCGCTCGATGACCAATGCGGTTATTTCACGAATTCAACACCAGGGAGAACCCATCGTACCCTCCCCCGTCGCAACATTGGCCAAAGGTGACCTAATAAAGGCTGTGGGAACTGAAGAAGCATTAACCAAAATAGGTCTGCTCATTGGTAGTAAAAGTGACGAAGAAATACCGTTGCATAAATCCTACGAAGTACAATCCGTCTTGGTCACCAATAAAGATGCTATTAACAAAGAATTACGCGTCTTCAACTTATGGACCAACTATCAGGCAACCGCCACCCGTGTTCGACGAAGTGGTATTGACATCACGCCATCGCCATCGATACGACTACAGATGGGTGATAAACTATTAGTCGCCTGCAGCCGGGAAAACATGAAACAGGTTATTAACATCTTCGGCAATAACGATAAGAAACTGTCCGACACAGACTTCTTTCCCATTGCAGCAGGTATTGTTCTGGGTATAGTATTCGGTAATCTGTCACTCTCATTCGGTGATAATTTCACTTTCAGTCCCGGGTTAACCGGAGGCATTCTATTAGTAGGAATGATACTCAGCCGACTGGGTCGCACCGGTCCGATCATTTGGAGTATGTCGGGTGCTGCCACGCAACTGCTACGCCAGTTGGGCCTCATGTTCTTTTTGGTAGAAGTAGGAACCAAAGCTGGTGCTAATATCGTCGGTACTTTTGAGAGCTATGGCTATAATCTGTTTGTGATCGGGGGCGCCATCACATTAGTCCCCATGATATTGACCGTAATTGTCGCCAGATTTTCCAAAAAAATGAACATTTTGTCGTTGATGGGAACCTTAACGGGTGCCATGACCAGCACACCGGGATTGGCCGCTGCCTCGCCAATGACCGACACCAATGCTCCGGCAGTGGCATACGCAACCGTTTATCCTGTGGCTATGGTGATTTTAATTATCTGCGTTCAAATTCTGGCTGCCTTTATTTAACATCAGGTACCACGATAAAAAATATTGGGTAAATTGGCGGTCACAATACCATTTGCCATGATATCGTTTAAACCTATTTTACTTAGCATTAGCAGGAAAACTTTCGGAAAAGCACTACATAACAACCATCTGAAATGGGGTATTCTTCTCATTGCCGGATGGTTGTTTTTTTGGTACTCAATACCGCGGCCACTTTTCAAAACAAGCTATTCGACCGTTGTGACTGATCGCAGCGGACAGTTACTTGGTGCTCATATTGCCGACGACGGGCAGTGGCGATTTCCACCAGCCGATTCAGTCCCTGCTAAATTTATAACCGCCCTCTTAACATTTGAAGATGCCTATTTTTATAAACATCCGGGCGTAAATCCTATTTCATTGCTGCGGGCCCTGTCCCAAAATATCAAGCAAGGCAAAATCGTCAGCGGAGGAAGTACCATAACCATGCAGGTGATAAGACTGGCACAACCATCCAAACGAACTGTTTTTACTAAAACCATAGAAATTATAAAGGCACTGCGTCTGGAACTCACCAACAGCAAAGACGCCATTTTAAAACTATATGCAGCCCATGCTCCATTTGGAGGTAACACCGTTGGTCTCGAAGCGGCTTCATGGCGTTATTTCAATCATCCTGCGCAAGAATTAACCTGGAGTGAAACCGCTTTGCTGGCCGTATTACCAAATGCTCCAGGCTTAATGCACCCCGGGAAAAACCGGACTCTTCTGATAAAAAAGAGAAACCGCCTGTTACAAAAGCTATATACCAAAGGTTATTTGGATAGTTTAACGTGTCAACTGGCGCTTTTGGAACCATTGCCCGAAAAACCTCAGGCATTGCCGCAACTGACCCCGCACCTGCTTGATTTTTATCTGAAAAACAAAAAAGGAAAAAACATTCGTACATCCATTGACCGGCATTTACAAATTAATGCCGCACGCATCGTTAATCAACACAGCCACCGATTAAGCCAAAATGAAATATATAACGCAGCGGCCCTAATCGCAAACGTAGAAACCGGTGAAATAATCGCCTACATCGGAAATTCAGACCCCACAGAACCCTATAAGGGCAATCAGGTTGATATTATCAGAGCACCACGTAGTTCAGGCAGCGTTCTGAAACCCATACTTTATGCCGCGGCTTTACAGGAAGGACTAATAATGCCCACCACGTTACTACCAGATATTCCAACGTATTACAAAAATTTTGTACCTCGCAACTATCAAGCCTTCTATGACGGAGCAGTGCCCGCCGACGAAGCTTTAAGCCGATCGCTAAACATCCCCTTCGTCCGACTGCTTGATCGTTTTGGTGGTGAGATCTTCTTAAAAACACTAAAAAGATGCGGTTTCACCACTTTTAATCAGCCATACAGCCACTACGGTTTAAGTCTGATACTTGGCGGAGGCGAAATCACCTTGCTGGAGCTGGCAGGCTGCTATGCCTCCATGTCGCGAACACTCAATTATTATGTCGCAAACGATGGCACATACAGCGATCACTTAACGCGATCGTTAAGCTGTGAACCAACCACTCATACCCCATCCACAAAAAATAATATATCATATACACCTGTACTTAGAGCCGGAACTATTTATCAAACATTTAAAGCAATGACCAATCTGCAACGGCCCCCCGAAGAGTCGGGCTGGAAATATTTCGGCACTTCAAGACAAATCGCCTGGAAAACAGGCACCAGTTTCGGCTTCAGAGATGCATGGGCTGTAGGCGTAACCCCACAGTATGTGATCGCCGTATGGGCAGGCAATGCCTCCGGCGAAGGCCGTCCTGGGATAGTGGGAGGCACCGCTGCCGGACCTATGCTCTTCGAATTATTCAATCTGCTGCCCCCCACACCAAAATTTGCGACACCTTATGACGATTTAGCAGAAACAACCATTTGCCGGTTATCAGGCTACCGTGCGGGGCCTTATTGCTCCGAAACGGACACACTTCTCGTGCCCCGTCAAACCAGGGAAAATAAACCATGCCCCTATCATCACATCGAACACGTGACCAAAGACGAACGTTATCGTACCCGCATTGGTTGTGAGTCAGCCAACAACATTAAGGCCGTAAACTACTTCACACTCCCTCCTGTAATGGAATGGTATTACCAACGACGCCATCCGGAATATAAAACACTACCTCCACTAAAACCAGGCTGCTTCGACAGTAGTGAAGAGCAACCCATGGAATTTGTATATCCACCGGCCAACACAACCATAGCGCTGCCCATAGGACTCGATGGCTCTTTACAAAAAGTCATTTTAAAAGCTATTCACCGCAATCCCGATGCGGTAATTTTCTGGCATCTGGATGGTAATTTTCTGGGCAGCACCCAATCTCCCCACGACATGGAAATCCAACCGGACAAAGGGCGTCATATTATTACCCTGATTGATAATACCGGCATTCGCACAACACGCATTTTCTACTGTCTTCCCCGTTCCGATAAGGCGACAAACCTCTGACACTGCGCTTAACACCTGTTTGTAACTTAATTAACATGCTCATTTCATAATAAATACTAAATTTGCAACATCGGAAGTGTCGGGTTAAAATCACATGGAACGGTATTTGTGAAGACAATCCTAACAGCAATAAAAATTAATAAATACCTTATCAAATGGTAAAGAAGAAAAGATTTTTTTTAAAAAAATGGTTGTTAGCCAGCCTGCTAAGCTCGGTTATACTTGTTGGATTTGTTGCAGCTTCCAGCGACCGTAGAAATTTTGAAATTGTTAAAAATCTGGATATTTTCTACACGCTTTTCAGGGAACTGAATAGTTTTTATGTAGATGAAACCAATCCTGAAAAATTAATAAAAACGGGCATCGACGCAATGCTCGAATCGCTTGATCCGTATACCACTTTCATTCCGGAATCGGAAATGGATGATTTCAAATTTATGACAACAGGTGAATATGCAGGTATCGGCGCTATTATAACAAAACGCGGCGATTACATTGTTATCTCAGAACCCTACGAAGGCTTCCCGGCTCAGGAAGCCGGATTGAAAGCCGGCGATCGCATTCTGAAAATTGATGGCGACGATATGAAAGGCAAAGATGTATCAAAGGTAAGTGAAAGATTAAAAGGACCTGCCAGTACACAAATTAAAGTATTAATAGAACGTCCGGGTAAAAATGAGAAACTGGAAATCCCCATTACCCGCCGCGTTATTCAAATCAACCCGGTTCCCTATTACGGTATGCTCGACAGCGAAACAGGAATTATCATACTTAATAATTTCACACAAGACTGCGCCAAGGAAGTTGAAAAAGCATTTATAGACTTAAAAAAGAATCAGGGAATGCAAAAGCTGGTCTTTGATCTTCGGGGAAACCCCGGCGGGTTATTGGATGAAGCCGTAAAAGTTGCCAACCTGTTTTTACCTCGTGGCAGTGAAGTCGTCAACACAAAAGGCAAGGTTGCGCAATGGGACAACAGCTATCGTGCCCCCCGCGAACCCATTGACACAGTTATGCCAATGGCCGTGCTGATAAACCGGGGTTCCGCCTCGGCCAGCGAAATTGTTGCCGGATCCCTTCAGGATCAGGACCGAGCCATCATAATCGGACATCGTTCATTCGGAAAAGGACTGGTTCAAACCACCCGTAACCTGGCATACAATTCAAGCCTGAAAGTGACCACAGCAAAGTATTATATTCCAAGTGGCCGTTGCATCCAAGCCGTTGATTATGCAAACCGTAACGAAGACGGTAGCGTAGGTCTGGTTCCTGATTCACTCATGAAACCTTTTAAAACCAAAAATGGCCGTACGGTATTTGATGGCGGTGGCATATCTCCTGATATTGAAACAGAACAAGAGACTTATAGCAACATTAGCATGGCATTGATCATGAACCAAACCACCTTTGATTATGCCACTAAATTTTCACTGGAACACAACGCCATTGCAACGCCTGATAAATTCAAAATAACGGACGAAATATTCACTGATTTCAAAGAATATGTTAGTGGCTTAAAGGATTTCAAATATGAATCCGAATCTGAAAGCCTGCTAAAAAAACTGAAAGAAACGGCCAAAGAAGAAGAATATTACGAATTAAACCGCAAACTGTTTGATGACATGGAGGAACATCTGCATGCCAATGTCGGCAGAGATCTTGATAATTTCCGCGACGAAGTGGAAAATTTGGTTGCCATTGAACTAATGCGCCGTTACTACTACCAAAAAGGAGCGATCCTATACAATCTGCAGGATGACAAAGAAGTTGAAACGGCAATGAATGTATTTGGCGATATGTCGAAATACACAGGCATGCTTAACGGTACAATTTTGACTCATGCCGGTGATAAAAGACAAAACTAAATAGTGTTTGTCTATAAAGTCAACTTCTGCGTTACGCTTGTCATAAAAACAGTCATTTACGAAAAGTAAACTCCTTGAATTTTATGACTTCGCAAGCCTTGAATTTGAACTTTATATTTCAAACACTTCGTTTATGGACAGGCTCTAAATAGTGTTTGTCTGTAAAATCAGAACAAAGCACACACAAAAAAAGCGATCTGAAATAATCAGATCGCTTTTTTTATGCTAAAACAACCACTCCTTAAAAAAATGCCAGGCAAAAAAAACAGAAACCGTCAATTTTAAAACCATCCCTGTAATGATGCCAATAAAAGAGCCAATAGCCGCTTTGAGGGCGCGGGTGGTATCTGAATGATAGGACAGTTCACCTATTAATGCACCCATGAAAGAACCAATAATCATACCCAGCGGCCCCACAAAAAAACCAATTAGCAAACCAATGGAGGCACCCCAAACGCCACGTTTACTGCCTCCTAACTTTCTTGTTCCCCAGGCCGGCACCCAATAGTCCAAAATTGTTACGATCACAGCAGCCAGAGCCCCTCCCCATAAAAATCCCGAAGAAAAATGACCCCAATGGGTAAGCTGTAGCATTAGCAACGCCACATAGCTAATAGGTGGACCCGGCAACACTGGCAATACACATCCCACAATACCTGTCAAAAGTAACAGGATGCCCAAAATAACAAAAAAGAGATCCACGTTTATTCTAAATTTATCAGTTACACGCCTTTAAAATTAAAAAAATTAATGAATATCCGTTTATCTGCCTGATCTGATTAAAGTCCCAAAAAGACCTCTGACTGCAGCTCCGAACAAGGCCTAAAGTTTTAAGGTTGTTGTTTGCAAACGACTTGATAAAACAGATTCGTAAAGCCGGTTTCCCGTCCTAATTTCATTAAAATTGGGTTGCCAAGATAAACGTTTTTTTTCGTTACGCCCGCGTTCAAAATAATCATTAACAACATCATAATTTTTCTGGCTTCGAAAGCATCTAAAATGAAGCTTTTTTATGTGCCACAGGAGTTTTCTTGCAAGCGCCAATTATCAATGGGCATCGAGCCAGTTCTGCCCCACTCCGGTATCGACCAACAGAGGTACATCAAGTGCGTATGCCGATTGCATCTTTTCTATCACAATAGATCTTAATACTTCCAGTTCACCGGGTGCCACATCGAAGTTCAATTCATCATGAACCTGAAGAATCATCTTCGATTGAAGCTGTTTCTCAGCCAATACAGTCTGAATATCGACCATGGCCTTTTTTATAATATCAGCCGCCGTTCCCTGAATGGGTGCGTTAATGGCATTTCGTTCGGCCACGCCACGAACCACGGCATTACGCGAATTAATATCAGGTAAATAACGCCTACGGCCGGATAAGGTTTCCACATACCCCTTTTCGCGTGCTGTGGCAATGCAGGCTTCCATAAATAATTTAACCCCCGGGAAACTCTCAAAATAACCATCAATAATAGCCTTTGCTTCTCCCCTTGGTATATTGAGCCGCTCAGACAATCCGAAGGCAGAAATGCCGTAAATAATACCAAAATTAGCCGTCTTAGCTTTCCGCCTCATATCAGAAGTCACTTCACTGATGGAAACCTTAAAAATACGCGCTGCAGTAGCTGCATGTATATCTTCACCACGACGAAAAGCATCAACCAAATGCGCATCGCCACTTAAATGAGCCATCAAACGTAATTCCACCTGCGAATAGTCTGCACTGAAAAAAAGCCAATCCTTTTGACGTGGCACAAACGCTTTACGCATCACCTTTCCTTCGTCATCACGAATGGGAATATTCTGTAAATTAGGATTCGTACTACTGAGACGGCCGGTAACCACCACCGCCTGATTGTAACTGGTATGAATACGCCCTGTATGTTTATCTACCAATTGAGGTAACGCGTACACATAAGTAGACAACAGCTTCTTAAGACCACGTTGCTCCAGTATCAGACCAATAATAGGATGTTTATCGCGTAACTTTTGAAGATTCTCCTCGCTGGTGGAAAATTGTCCCGTCTTGGTTTTGGATGCTTTACCCTCAATTTTTAAATGCTCAAATAAAACCTCACCCACCTGCTTAGGGCTGTTCACATTAAATGTCATGCCAGCCATATCAATAATCTCCTTTTGTATGCCGTCCAGCTTTTCTTCCAGCTCCAATGCCGTTTGCTTCAACACAGCCGTATCGATTCGGGCGCCTTCCTCTTCCATCTGAGCCAACACACGTACCAATGGCATTTCCACAGTTTCAAAAAAACCTGTTAACGCAGCATCCTGAAGCTCCTTATAAAGAATCTGCTTTAATTGAAAAGTCACATCGGCATCTTCACAGGCATATTCCTTTACCAGTTGAACATCTACATCGCGCATGTTCCCCTGGTTCTTACCTTTGGAACCTATTAACGACTCAATACTAACGGGACGATAATGCAGATAAACTTCCGAGAGATAATCCATGTTATGTTTCAACCCGGGCTGCAACAAATGATGCGCCACCATTGTGTCGAACAACGGGCCCCCGACATTAATACCATATTGGCGTAACATTAACAGATCAAACTTTATATTCTGGCCTATTTTAAGACATCCGGGATTGTCAAACGCATGACGAAACTTATCGAGTAATTCCTTTGCTTTATCCCTTTCAGGCGGCAAAACCAGATAATAACCTTCATGAACGTTCCACGAAAAAGCAATTCCAAGAAGCGCGTCTTCACGCACATTTAAACCGGTGGTTTCCGTATCAAAACAAAATTCGGTCTGCATAGCCAGTTCCATCGCCAACGAATCAACAGCCATCTCATTATCCACCAAAAAGTATTGATGCTTAACTTCATCAATAGATTTAAAATTAATACTGTCGTCATCTACTGCCTGGACAACAGGACTATCATCGCCAAACAAAGAAGTCTGCATGGGTTGTGCTTTGGCCTGAGTTAGCTCCTTTCCGGATATGCGCTTCCACAACGTCCGGAATTCCAACTCCTCAAAAATATTCTTTAAGGCTTCCAAATCGGGTTCCGATCTGATAAAATCATCCGATTTAGCATCTAAAGGCACCTCAGTGTGAATGGTCACCAATTTACGCGCCAGCTCAACCTGTTCCCTGAAATTAATTAAATTTTCCTTCTGCTTACCCGAAAAATCGTCGATATGAGCATATATGTTATCAATATTATGATACTTAGCCACCATCTCCTTAGACCGCTTTTCACCAACTCCCGGGCAACCTGGTACATTATCGGCCGAATCACCCCACAAAGCCAAAATATCAATAACATTAATGGGTTCCGGCACATTAAAATTCGTTCGGATCTCATCGGGGCCCAAAATTTCAATATCGTTACCACGTGCCTTCGGTTTATACATCTTAACACGTTCATTTACAAGCTGTGCGTAATCTTTATCGGGTGTAACCATATAAGTATCAAACCCCTCCTCACCAGCTCTTAAAGCCAATGTGCCAATCACGTCATCGGCTTCAAACCCCTCAATTTCCAGCAAGGGAATTCGTAAAGCTTTTAAAATTTGCCGGATGTAAGGAACGGCCTTCTTAATATCTTCAGGTGTAGATTCGCGGTTGGCCTTGTACTCACTGTACATCTTATTCCTAAAAGTAGGCCCGGCAAAATCAATGGCTACCGCCAGATGCGATGGATTTTCGCGCTGAACAATATCCCATAAAGCATTAACAAACCCATAGATAGCAGAGGTATTCAGCCCCTTGGAGTTAATTCGCGGAGCACGGATAAATGCATAATAAGCCCTGAAGATCAAAGCATACGCATCCAGTAAAAATAGCGTTTTCTTATTTTCGGACATGCCGTTTTATTTTAGCATTAATAATCATGCTAAAATAAAGATTGTTTATCAGAAAAACTATTTATTGTCGGCGGCGTACCATTCCGCAAAGGAGTTGGCAGTTTCGTGTAGTTTAAGACTAAAAAGTTCAACACCATCCGGTAAATAAGGCTGAATACGTTGCACAAAGTCAAGAAGCATATTTTCGCAGGTAGGCTGATAGTTAAACACAAAAAGACGGTCGGTCATTCCCCTTAAATCAGCCACATATTTTTTGGGATAAGTATCACCAATGACCACTGCATGATCGAGCTTTGAAACAATTTCACGATTCACGATGGTTTTCAGTTCACCAAAATCCATCACCATACCCAATTTTGGATTATTGGATTCGGTTATAGGTTCACCAATAACTGTAACCTGCAAAATGTATGAGTGTCCGTGTATATTTTTGCACAACCCGTCATAATTGTACAAGGCATGTGCCATCTCAAAACGGAACTCCTTAGTAAGTCTTATTTTTACCATTAACAAAAATATTAGAAGAATAATGAGCTCTCGCTCAAATTCAAACCAAATACTATTAAATTAAAGACTTCAACAAATACCATTTATCAACCTACACTACATTTACTTACGCAATCAATAATATTACGCAAGCTATCGTGCTTCAAAAAGTAATAGGTATTTTTTCCTTCACGCAAAGAAGTTAAAACACCCTTATCCTTTAAAATTCCCAAATGATGAGAAGTGGTGCTTTGCTCTATGTTTAACAAATTATGAATTTCGGTAACCGTTAACTTCTTCCCATCTTCCAGATGAGAAATAATAGCAATGCGCATAGGATGTGCAATGGCTTTAAGCATACTTGCTGCACGCTCGAGAGCCGCAGGATCAAGGTCCTTAATTTTTACATTCAGCGGGGCAACTTTTTCCATTTCCATAATTTTAACAAATATCTGCCATTTTGTATTTCTATAATCAACGAATAAACAGCCTACCAACAAAATGGTTTTGTAGTATGAACCACAAAGATAAGAAGAATAAAAGAGCGTATTATATTACATTTAAAATATTTAACTATTTATATGTAATTAATTTGTTAAAAAGCCCATTCACACGCCTATTGCTGCCTGACAAGAAACAAGACCCTAAATTCAGAATTTTAAACCAAATGGAAATGTTGATACTGTAGCTTTTAAGAAAAATTCCTGAGAATCTGTCTAAATAATTACTATTTTTGAGGTTTATCAAACGACTACATGAATACAACATCAAAAATTAAAGCACCGATAGCCGCGGAAATGAAATCATTTGAGTCTTATTTCAGGACTCAATTAAACTCGCGGATTCCGTTGCTGACGATTATCACCAATTACCTGCTTCGGCGTAAAGGCAAGCAGATGCGTCCGATGTTGGTATTTTTATCGGCCAAATTAAATGGAACGATTGGTGAAGCGAGTTTCACTGCCGCGGGCCTCATAGAACTATTGCATTCGGCCACTTTAATTCATGACGATGTGGTGGATGAAACCTATCAACGAAGGGGATTTTTCTCCATCAATGCATTGTGGCGCTCAAAAATAGCCGTTTTAGTGGGCGATTACTTCTTATCCGTCGGACTTATCAGCGCCCTAAAAACAGGGCAAATAGGCGTTTTGGAAGTCGTGTCAGAAGCTGTAAAAGAAATGAGCGAAGGGGAATTGTTACAGATTGAAAAATCACGTCAGCTCAATATTACTGAAGAAGTTTATTATGAGGTCATTCGCAAAAAAACGGCCACGCTTATAGCAGCCTGTACCAAAGCAGGCGCCTATTCGGTAAAAGCATCTACCGAGCAGCTGCAAAAAATGCACGACTTTGGAACGGCTTTGGGGATGGCTTTTCAGATTCGCGACGATCTTCTTGATTATGAAAAAACCAACCTCGCAGGCAAACCTACGGGCAACGACCTGAAAGAAAAGAAAATAACACTGCCGCTTATATATGTGCTGAATCAAATGAATAATGGTGAGAAACGAAAAGTTCTGCGCACCATTAAACGTCATCACAAGAATGAGAAAAAAATAGCACTCATTATGCAGATGGTAAAAGAACGTGGCGGCATTGGATATGCCAAAGAACGTATGACACACTTTCGTGACGAGGCATTAAAAATACTAAACAGTTACCCAGAATCTGAAGCTCGTGCGTCGTTAATTGAACTGGTGTATTTCACCACAACCCGAAGAATGTAAAACCCAAATCACAAAAACAAAAAAATTCAGATTAAACAATCCACTGCAGAACAAAAAAAAGAGTCCCCTAAGGCAGGACTCCCGATTAACCAAAACGGTCAATTTAGAACCATTTAACATCCGGTTTCCCCTCTAATTGAGCAATAGCAGAAAGCAGGTTATTGGCCAAACGACTGGCGCCAATCCGAAACAATTCGGGGCTCAACCATTCCTCTCCAAGCACCTTTTCCTGTATACGCCAGTATACCAAAGCCTCATCCACCGATGCAATACCTCCTGCCGGCTTAAATCCCACCATCCGCTTACGTCGTTTCGAAAAAGCCAGAATAGCATGCGTCATAATCCAGGCTGCCTGCGGTGTGGCTGCTGGTTCCAGCTTTCCGGTCGATGTCTTAATAAAATCAGCACCAGCCTCCATAGCTAACAAAGAGGCCTTCCATATATTTTCGTCCGTATCAAGAACTCCGGTTTCAAGAATAACTTTAAGAAGCGCATTACCTATAACCTTTTTAATGGAAGCAATCTCTTCAGCCACAAATTCATAATTCCCTTCGAGGAATTCACCGGCCGAGATGACTATATCGACTTCATTAGCCCCAAAATAAACGGCTCTTTTACATTCATCGACCTTTGTCTCCAGAAACGTTTGAGACGACGGAAAACATGCCGAAACAACCGCTCTTTTAACCGACAATCCTTTCAATTTAGTAGAAGGAATAGATGCAAAAACAGGATACACGCACACCGCAGCCACGTTAGGCATTTCGGGAAACGTTTCAGGAAAATCAGCAACTTTCTCACAAAAAGTCTCAATAGAATTACTACTATCAGTTGTTTTTAAAGAAGTTAAATCAATACAACTGAATATTTTCTTTAATAAATTAGCCGTAGAATCTGAATTACCCAACCGAGCAGGGTCAAAAACAGGTATAGCAGCAAAATCATCCGAAAATTCCTCAAACAAAGAATTCATTTTCATTATAATAAAATTTTAGGTCTCTCCTATTCAAAGTCCGTCTATAAAAGTACAACTTCAGCGCGACGCTTCCCATAAAAGCAGTTATTTACAAAAAGGTAACGCCTTTAATTTTATGACTTCACAAGCCTCAAATGTGAACTTATTAACTAAAGTACCGCCTCCATGAACAAGCATATATTGCCAAAAACATAAAGTCATCATCGTCTCAACTCCCGATTTCAAAATAGCGTAAAATTCTGATTTCTAAAGACTCAAAAATACACTGCCCTGATCTGCCATTAGAGTTTTAAGGAAAACACGACTATAATTGCCTGCCACAATTAAGGCTTCAATTTAGCATTACTTTTATGTCGCATGGCATCACGTATTGATTTTTTTTGAAAATTTTTACTCAAAGCCTCTGTCAAATCAACGCCCGTTTGGTTCGCCAAACAAATAAGCACCCATAAAACATCGGCCATTTCATCTGCCAATCTTTCATCGGAACCTTCCTCCCCATCTTTAAAGGACTGTTCGCCGTAACGACGGGCCATGATCCGAGCCAACTCGCCGACTTCTTCCATCAGAACGGCAGTATTGGTTAGTTCACTAAAATATCTAACGCCAATGGTTTCGATCCATTGGTCCACCTTTTTTTGTGCCTCTTCAATGGTCATACTATTCTCTTTGTTTAGAATCTATAATGATAGTCACAGGTCCGTCGTTAATCAACGACACCTCCATATTTGCGCCAAAAACACCCGTCGGCACAGGTTTGCCCAAACTTCGCGCCATCTCTTTCACAAAGCGCTCGTACAATGGAATTGAAAACTCCGGTGGAGCCGCTTTAATATATGATGGACGATTTCCCCTTTTCGTACTGGCATGAAGCGTAAACTGACTAACAACCAACACTTCGCCGTTAACAGCCTGAACTGATAAATTCATAACACCGTTATCATCATCAAAAATACGTAACCCGGAAATCTTACCAACCAGCCATTCAACATCTGTTTGATCATCGGCATGTTCAATTCCCACCAAAACGAGCAAACCTTTCTTTATGGACCGATTGTAACCATTGGACGTGGATACCGAAGCACTCTTTACTCTTTGAATAACAACCCGCATAAAAACAATATTGATTGCTCGAAATTATCGATTACTTTTAAATAAAAAAAAGAACAAGAATAGTTCTAAATGGTTTATTCAAATAAAAAATGACGACCAATGTAAAAATTTATTCAAAAGAATAACGCAATTAAAGTAACAGCAGTTTATAAAATATACATCTATAAAACTTTATTAAACTGTACTTTAAATGTTTTATATAAAGTTATCATTTAATACCAAACAGAATTTTAAGCAATATAAAACAAAACGACGCACAGCACTAAAGGATACATTATGACCAGAACCATTATAAGTAGCAGCAACGAACCATCGTTTAATCTGGCGACAGAAGAATTTCTATTACGAAAGAGAGATAATGACATTATGTTTTTTTACATCAACAAACCTTCGGTCATTATAGGAAAACATCAAAATGCATTATCAGAAATCAACCTCCCTTATCTGGAAGAACAAAACATTCCATTATACCGACGACTGTCGGGTGGTGGTACAGTCTACCATGATTTGGGAAATATCAACTTTTGCTTTATAAGAAATGGAGAAACCGGTCATTTGGTGGATTTTAAAAAAGCAACCCAACCAATAGTTGATGTATTAAACGAATGGGGAGTGGCGGTTCGGAATGGTGAGCGTAACGATTTATTAATCGACTACAAAAAAATATCAGGTAATGCCTGTCACGTTTTCAAACGACGCGTAATGCATCACGGCACCCTTCTTTATCAATCGGAGCTAAACAAACTAACAGCCAGTCTCAAGAGCGACCCCTCCAGGTTCACCGATAAAGCGGTAAAATCAGTACGCAGTGAAGTCATGAACCTGTCGGAAGTATATCGCGAAAATTTATCCCCCAGGGACTTTATGCTTCAACTTGTAAACACCATTGAAAAGCATGAAATTGAAACGGAAAGAATAGACTTTACGTCTGACGAAATACAGGCAATAAAAGAATTAGCAGCTAATAAATATGCCACACCCGAATGGAACTATAGTTACGGGCCTTCCTACGTCTTTAAAAAAAGAGGTAAAGCCAATGAATTTGTCTTTATAATAAAAATACAGGCAGATAAAGGTAAAATTGAAAACATAGAAATCAATAGTAATCATCCAAAGAAGCAAATTATTGAAGACTTAACACAAGCAGTAAAAAACAGATACCATACAAAAAGCGCCATTAAAAATGAGATAGAGAAACATCAGATCGATAAAAAATATCAGCTCTCCTTATCAGAATTAACAGCATTATTTTTCTGATTGACCGGAAAAATGTGATATGATTGCGCCGGCTCGTTTGGCTCCAACAACTTCTTCTAATTGTTGAAAAGATGCCGCTTTAACACCTGATAATGACTTGAAATGCGACATTAAAACCTGAACACTTTTTGGACCGACCCCCTGAATGCCATCCAATTCGGAAATCAAGGCACCTTTACTGCGTTTATCACGATGGAAGGTAATACCAAAACGGTGGGCTTCATTTCTCAAATGCTGAATAAGCTTTAACGATGGTGTATTTTTATCGAGATAGAGAGGTACCGGGTCACCAGGGAAAAATAGCTCTTCCAGACGCTTAGCTATCCCAATAATGGTAACTTTATCGGTAATACCAAGATCGTTTAAGGCATTGACTGCCGAACCCAACTGTCCCTTTCCTCCATCAACAATAATCAATTGAGGTAATGGCGACCCCTCCTCCAGCATTCTTCTGTACCGACGAAACACAACTTCCTCCATCGAGGCAAAATCATCCGGCCCTTCTACGGTCTTAATATTAAAATGGCGATAATCCTTTTTGGACGGCTTCCCATTTTTAAACACAACACAAGCGGCCACAGGATAAGTCCCCATTATGTTTGAATTATCAAAACACTCAATATGCACCGGCAATTGCTTTAAATGCAAATCGGATTGTAACCGCTCGAGCAACTTAACATGGCGGGGCGTTTGCAGCTTATTGGCAGCCTGTTTTAACTTTTCGAGACGATAATACTTGACATTACGCTCTGACAACTCCAGCAATTTCTTTTTATCACCTATTTTAGGGATTGTAAAAATCACATTATTAAGAGTTGTTTCGGGCATAAAAGGAATAATTATCTCAGGCGAAAAACTTTGCATGCGTGCACGCATTTCCACGATAGCCATTGACAACAACTCAGCCTCGGTTTCATTCAAGCGTCGCCGATATTCAATGGTGTGTGCCTGAATAATAGCACCGTTTAAAACCTTCAAGAAATTAACATACACTGATGACTCATCACTTAAAATAGAGAAGACATCCACATTATCAATCTTCGGATTAACAATCGTAGATTTACTCTGATAACGCGACAATAATTCAATACGCTGCCGCAACTCCTCCGCCTCTTCATATTTATATTGTGAAGCCAAATGCGTCATTCGCTCTTTGAGATAGCGAAGCACCCCCACCACATTACCCTTTAACACATCGCAAATATCCTCAATCTGCTGTTGGTACTCCCGGGAGGTTTGTAACCCTTCGCACGGCGCCTTACAATTTCCCAAATGAAATTCCAGACACCGTTTAAACTTTCCTCTTTGAATATTTTCGGAGGATAAATCGTAACGGCATGTTCTCAAAGGGTACAAATGGCGAAATAAATCAAGCAACGTTCGGACCATAAAAGTAGACGTGTAAGGCCCAAAATAACGACTACCATCCTTTACTATTTGTCTGGTTTGAAAAACACGGGGGAATGGTTCATTTTTAACCACAATCCAGGGATAAGTCTTATCATCTTTCAGAAGAACATTGTAACGAGGCTGATATTTTTTTATCAGATTATTTTCGAGTAACAACGCATCTTCCTCCGTATCGACAACGATATGTCTGATATTACGAATTTTTCGAATCAAAACGCGGGTCTTTCCATTATCCGGCTCGCGATTAAAGTAGGATGCGACTCGTCTTTTTAGATTTTTGGCCTTACCTACATAAATAATCTTATCATTTTCATCAAAATATTGATATACGCCAGGACTTGGTGGCAAAACAGCCACGAGTTGCCGGAGATACGCCAAACGCTTTTGAGGAATATCAATCATCAATTCAATTATTCAAACAATGAGGTAAAACTAAATTTATCGACATCAAATAGACCTTTATCACCTAACTTTAACGAGGGAATAACTAATAGAGACAAAAACGCCAAAGACATAAAAGGTGCTTTCAGTTTAGAACCCAGATGACGAGCTTTATCATTAAGTTGTTGATACTTTAAGGCTACAGACACACCATCTTCAGCACTCATTAAACCTCCAACAGGAAGCGGCAGCAGATCAAAATATCCTTCTGCATAAGAGGCGATACCTCCTTTGGCTTGAATAAGACCATTAATAACAGCTAAAATAGATGCATCATCAACACCTGCCACAATAATATTATGACTATCGTGGGCCACTGTTCCCCCAATCGCTCCTGATTTTAAACCTAAATTACGCACAAAACCTACTATTGGCTCTTCCGCTGTATACCGATTAACAACTACCAATTTCAATATATCCTGTTTAATATCCGGAGAAACCTCACGTGATTCATTAACAACAGGCTCCCACAAAAAAGATTTTGTCAACAATTCGCCATCGGCAATATCTATAACTTTTACAAAATTCTTATCTGATGGAATCCCTGTTCTCAACTTTGAAATATCCACCAATTCGGTGCGAAAGCTATTTACCGGCTCAATAGATGGTAAATCAAAAAGAACACCTTTTACAGCATCATAAACCTGAGAACCATCAATCCATGTTTGCAACACCTGAAAGTTTTTCAAATCTTTTACCACCACAAAATCCGCCGGATCACCCTCACGCAACAAACCCACCGGTAATCCATAATGTTGAACAGGATTAACGGTAGCCGCCCGCAGTAAATCAAAAATATTAATTTGCTTCTCAATCCCTCGTCGCAAAAGACGGTCAATATGACCTTCATTAAGTAATTGATCAGGATGGCTGTCGTCCGTACACAGCATTAATTTATCAGGATGAGACCCAAACAAAGAATACAAAGAATCAAAATTACGAGCGGCACTACCCTCTCTGATTTGTATCATCATCCCTTGTTTTATTTTCTGCAGTGCTTCATCCAGAAAAGCACACTCATGGTCGGTAGAAATCCCTGCACCGGCGTACTTACGTAAATCATCTCCTTTTAAACCCGGTGCATGGCCATCAATCGGCTTCTTATAATAATGGGCGAATTTAATTTTTTGCCACACTTCTTTATCATCAAATACAACACCTGGGAAATTCATCATTTCAGACAAAAACCAAATATCATCGCGCTGCAAGAGCGATTCAATGGCTTTACTATCCAATACGGCTCCCGAAGTTTCGAAAGCCGTAGCAGGAACACACGAAGGCGCGCCAAAGAAAAATTTAACAGGAACATGCTTCGAATCCGCAATCATAAAATCAACGCCTGCCACCCCCACTACATTTGCAATTTCGTGCGGGTCGGTTACAACCCCAACTGTTCCACGTGGAACTATTAAATCAGCAAAACGTGATGGTGTTAACATCGTACTCTCTACGTGAACATGCGAATCGATAAGGCCGGGTATGATAAATTGATCGTTTATCGTATCACACTCTCTTATGGATACAATCCGATTGCCTTCTACTAAAATTTCGCCGTCAAAAATACGCCGCTTAAATAAATCAACAATATGTCCTGTTATACGCATAATAAACAATTAAAATGTTCCACGTGAAACTTCATCGACCCAAAAGCACCAAAAGTACATTAATATCACTGGGACTAACCCCACTGATTCTGGAGGCCTGCCCTATGGTTTCAGGATTAATTTTTGTAAGCTTTTGTCTGGCTTCTGTAGATAAAGTATGTATTTCAGAATAATTAAATTTATCCGTTATCTTAATATTCTCGAGTCGCTTTAATTTATCAGCTATAATACGCTCTCGGCTAATATACCCCTGATACTTGATTAAAATCTCGGCCGCTTCTATAATTTCTTCCCTTCTTTCTGCCGGTAAACTCTCACAAAACTTTTGGAACGGTAAATAGTAATCGCATAATGAAAATAACGAAACTTGCGGACGAGGTACAATATCGATCAACTTAACACTCTGCTTAAGTAGCGATGAGTTGTTTTGCGCCAGATACAAATTCAAATCATCTGGCCGTACACTCTGTTTTTTAAGAAAAGAAATAATAGAGTCGCGTAACTCAATTTTTTCCTGCAAGTATTGTAGGCGCTCTTTGGAAGCTAAACCTAAACTGTAACCCCTGGGGGTTAACCGCACATCGGCATCATCCTGGCGAAGCAAAATTCTATACTCTGCCCTGCTGGTAAACATCCGATAAGGTTCGTCAACCCCCTTTGTAACCAAATCATCAATTAAAACCCCAATATAAGATTCATCCCGCTTAAGAACAAAGGGAGCTTCACCGCGATGTGCCAAAACAGCATTAATTGCAGCCATTATACCCTGAGCTGCTGCTTCCTCATAACCTGTGGTGCCATTAATCTGTCCAGCAAAATATAGTCCGCTAATTAATTTTGTCTCCAAGGTATGAAGCAATTGCGTAGGGTCAAAAAAATCATATTCGATGGCATAACCTGGTCTAAAACAAACCGCATGTTCTAAACCCGGAATTTTTTTCAAAGCTTCAAACTGAGTTTCCATAGGTAAGCTACTACTAAAGCCATTCAAATAATACTCTACTGTAGTCTCCCCCTCAGGCTCCAAATATAGCTGGTGAGAATCCTTGCCACTAAAAGTGACAATTTTGGTTTCAATACTCGGACAATACCTTGGTCCAAGACTTTGAATGGTACCATTAAACATAGGACTCTCAGAAAGCTTTGCTTCTATCGTCTGGTGCACCTCGCTATTGGTATGCGTAATATAACAACTCTTCTGTTTAAGTAATCGATTAGAACCGGGCAAATAACTAAACTTATAAAAACCATCCTCACCCTTCTGTTCTACGGTTTTACTAAAATCGATGGTTCTGGCATCTATACGAACCGGAGTGCCCGTCTTCATTCTACCGGTTTTAAAACCTGCCGAAAAAAGCTTTTCAGTAATACCATAGGACGCCTCTTCAGAAATACGACCGCCATGTAACTGTGTGCTCCCAATATGAATCAACCCATTTAAAAAAGTACCATTTGTAAGTATTACCCGATTGGCTGAAAATGTTACGCCCATCTTAGTAATAACACCCTTGACTTTGTTATTTTCGAGAACCAAATCAACAACCAAATCCTGCCAAAAAAATACATGAGGGATAGACTCCAACGTCTCACGCCATTTTGCGGAAAAAACCATCCGGTCACATTGCGACCTGGGACTCCACATTGCAGGTCCCTTACTTCGATTGAGCATTCGAAACTGAATAGACGAAGCATCGGTTACCTGTCCCATACGCCCTCCCAAAGCATCTATCTCCCTAACAATCTGACCTTTAGCAATACCTCCTACCGCCGGATTGCAACTCATCTGAGCCATTTTATTCATATCCATGGTGATTAACAAAGTATCTAATCCCATGGTACCAGCCGCAGCAGCGGCCTCACAACCTGCATGACCCGCTCCAACGACAATTATATCGTAATCGTACCTCATTTTATCTATTTAAAAAAGAAGAGTAATAGTGTGCAAAAGTAATAAACAAACTCAAAGAAAAATCGTTTAATCTATACTAAACATAATTAAAGCCTTCTGAACAGATCAGAATACAAGCAGCTTACCGCTGGGAGATAAAAATAAAACCAAAGAAAGTAAAAAAGATTGAAAGAGCTTATAATCAAGTATTTAATTCAATTTTTGACAACCAATAATTTTCCTGAAAACGCATCTCAGCGATATCATCTTCGGTATGATCATCAAAACCGATTAAATGCAAAAGACCATGAATCATAACCCGATGTAATTCCTCATCAAAAGGAATAGAAAATTTGGCAGCATTATTAACCACCATCTCCAAACTAATAAACAGATCACCTGAAAGCACATTCCGTCTGGAATAGTTAAAGGTGATAATATCGGTATAATAGTCGTGATTTAGGTACTTTTGATTAATGTTTAACAAATAGGAGTCAGAACAAAAAATAACTGAAATATCGCCTAATTTAAGGCCATTTGAAGAGGTTGCCTCATTAAACCAATCCTCCAAAATATTAACTTGCAAAGAAGGTAAATCTACATCTTCGTTAAAAATAGTAAGGCTCAAAATAATTACTTATTAAATACCAGTTTTACGTTATTACCACACTCATTAAACTCCAGATCATCAGCCAGATGCTTCATAAGGAAAACACCACGACCACTGGTACGCTCAATATTTTCAGGCAATGTAGGATCTGGTAAATTCTGATAATTGAAACCGTTACCTTCGTCCTTGATAACAAAAACAAGGTCAGAATCATTAACTTCATAGTCAATAACAACATGTTTTGACTTATCCCCTCTATTGCCATGCAGAATGGCATTATTAACCCCCTCTACAACAGCTAAAAGGACCTTCCCATAAACATCAGCATGCAGTTGGAACCGGGAAGTTAAATCGTCAATTAACTTCTCGACCAAACTGATGTTCTTAATATCGGATACAATTACCATTCGCTCCACAGCTTGTTATTTTTTTTTAAATTCCCCCTTAATAGCAACTAGCAAAACATTATACTCTTAAAACACCTAAGAGTTACTAAATTTATAAATAATTAAGGTACGAGCCAATCAGATGGATTTAATTTTTCATTACCTTCCCACACTTCAAAATGCAAAATACCATATAATTGCTCACTTTCTTTGAAAACAACCCCAACGGGATCACCAGCCATAACACGATCACCCTGTTTAACAGTAACACTTTTAAGATTAGCATAAACCGATAAAAATTTGCCATGCCGCACTATAACAGCTGTATTATAACCAGGTATACCAACAATTCTACTAACATCTCCATTATGCACTGAAAATACAGTTTCATTACCCACAACCTGAATATCAATCCCGTTATTTTTCACAACAACGGATTTCAGTACAGGATGCGGATGCTCGCCAAACTTACTGATAACCAAACCCTTTGTGACCGGCCAAATTAATTTACCCTTATATTTATCGAAATCGACCCCATCACTACCTGATCCTGCAGACGCAATCAATTCTATAATTCTATTTTCCAAAGCTTTGGCCTGAACATTTTTCTCCTTAATTGATTTCAAAAGCCAGGCTTCTTCAGACTGTAATTTTTGAACTACCACAGCCTGCTTAGCCTTACTACTATCCAAAAGCTGCTTTTCATCTTTAATCGACCTTAAATACAACTCCTTCTGCTCCTTCTGTGATTGAACATGATTAACCAAAGCAATTAACTTTTGCTGTGACGTAATAAGCTGATCTGCCTGATGCTTTCTATAGCGTGCATACTCTTTCAACAAACGATATCTGCGATACGTTTCAGAAAAGCTACCTGCACTAAAATAAAAAACCAATTCATCCATGGCATTGCGACGTCGATAAGTCTCCTGAAGCAATTTAGCATACTCTTTCTTCAAAGATTCTATGTCGGCTTCTAACTGATTAATTGATTCTTCAGTCGCTGTAATATTCGATTCTATTTGTTCTAATTCCTGTAATAATTTAGTGATAAGTTGATCTCGTAAAGCAAGTTCGCTATTGATTAATTCAAGTTGTTCAAGTGTCGATTCTCGCGTAATACGCTTTGTTTTAATTAATTGTTGAGTTTTATTTATATCGTCTAAAAGCTTATCCCGATCCGCTTTCAAAGAAGAAATATTCTGAGCCGACAGATCAAAAAAACAAAAAAAAGCGAAAAAAAAACTATAAATTAATATTTTCATAGTTATCAGGTACTTGCGAAGAAATAGATTGACTTGAATTTACTTCCAACGAACTGAAAAATATATTTATGTGCGCGGTATCAGATAAATGACTACCCTTCATATTAATAACTGATGGAAAAATATAATCGGATGAAAAAGTTTTAAAATTATCATAATCCACAGTAAACGAAACATTTTGAATAGGATAAGTAATTACAGACGAGGTCATTCTAAAAATAGAAGGAGAAATCAGAACCGTATGAATAAAATTATCTTTTGAATAATTTAAAAAGTGGCGTCCTTTCGAACTGGTAAGTGAATACCTGTCACTCTTTACAGATCCGTAATACTTAAGCAAACTTAAAGTATCGCCCTGGGGATAAGAAAACAGAGAGTTGGTCAAGACACTTTGCAAAAAAGCAAAATCAACCGGAAAATGGAATTTCTCATCCACATAAGAATAATCGCCATGCAAAACTTTCTTGTCAAGCCGATCGATAACAATAATCCTATCAGGATAAAGCAAAACCCTAAAAGCCTCAATACCCATAAATGGTGTTAAAGACAAGATAATAACCGAATCCTGTATCAAATTTAGATTACCTTTCAAAGACCTTAATTGCCCTTGATAGTCAAATTCGAACTGAACATGCTTAAAAAAAAGGCTTTTAAATGGTTTTTGTTGATCTAAAACCTTGTAAACCAACTCTTTTTCACTCAACCTATGATCTACTTCTCCCACAGAAATTTCTTTCACCGATTTGCAGGAAGAAACAAAAATCAAAGACAATATGAAAAAAGATTTAAAAATATTTCGCATAAAAAATACTACAAATTACTCATAATAAGAACGATCTCTAATTTTTTGCGGCAAGGTTTTACTCAAATCAGAACTGCCAGTTGCAGCAGCCTTTTGCCAATATATAAGTGCTTTATCAACGTCTCCATTTTTAAAAAGTATGTCACCATAATGCTCCTGAATGACACCACTTGCCGAAGTATCAGCTTCTATAGCCTGTTCTATAACAAAAAGAGCATCCAAAAATTTACCCTTTTTAAATAAAACCCAGGCATAAGAATCCAGATAAGTCGCTTTTCCGGGTTCCAGTTCAATAACCCGGCTAATCATATCTTCGGCCTTATCCAAATTCAAATTATTGATGGCAAGATAATAGGCATAATTATTTAAAACAGCCACATTATTAGCATTCAACTTCAGGCTCTTATCATAATTAACCCAGGCACTGTCCAGATTATTTTTTAAATGCCATATATCACCTATAAGGCCATAAGCGTCACTGTAAAAGCCATCGGCATAATCGGGTGCTGCAACCGCGTTATTTAAATGATAAAGGGCCAAATCATAACGCTCCTGCATAAAGTAGGATAAACCACCCAGATAATTAAAAAAACCATTAGTGGGATAAACCGTCATACATTGTGGAAAAATTGTATTAAATCGGCTCGTATCCTGCGATTGAAAAGTGATAATTAGATACTGATTCCAAACTTCTTCCTGGCGTTGATCAATTAAAAGAGAGGTATCGAACTGATTGCCCGCATTAACGGTATCCTTTTGGTCGAGTAAAAAATTACCGTAAATATTATATACTTTGGCCGAATAAGGATGAACATGCACCAGAGTATCCAAAATAGCATGAAAATCATCGTCCTTTAAAGGGTGATTTTTCTGATCCTTGGTAACCATGAAAGACATAAGTTTCTGCAACTTAACATCCAAAGGAATATTACCATTTTCAAAACCTAAAAATAAATTAGTTTTAAAAGCGGGCAGATCATCATTAATCAGATAATAGTTAGCCAAACTGAAATAGACAAACCCGTTAGACGAATCATCCTGTAACACCTGATCGTAAACCTTTTTAGCCTGAGCAATTTTTTTATGTTGTATATAAAAATCGCCCAAATAAACCCTATAATTACTATTAGCCGGATATCGCTCGATGAGTTTAAGCAACTCACCCTCTGCACTTTTTAAATCATCCTGCTCCTCATATATGGACATTTTCTCAAGAGAAATATTCTCATTAATGCCCATATTTTGTTCCAGAATATTAAGTTGACCGATAGCTTTATCATAATTTTTGATTTTATAATAAAGCTGAGCCATTTGATACCTGTACTCAGGATTCTCGGGCTTAAGTTCCAACAAATGCTGCGTGGCACTCAAGGCCAGAGTATCCTTGTTTAAATTGATATATAACTTACTGAGTAAGCTAACAAATTCTTCATTTGTAGGATCCAGTTGTACAGCTTTAAACAAAAAAGTTTCGGAGGCCGGAATTTCTTTATTCTGAATAAGAATATTACCCAACTCATAGAAACAGGTAGCACAAGTACTATCGATACTGAGTGCCTCCCGGTAATAGGATATAGAATTTTGTAAATCACCCATCATCTTAAGACGAGTGGCTTCCATGAAATAAAAATCGAACTTACGTTGATCCCAGCCGTCAATGGTTTGAATTGTCGCCTTCTTACCCTGCGGATATAAATAAGAATTGAAGGATGGAACAGACTCCGTTGTTTTACATCCGGAAATATAAATAACCGTGAAAAAAATTAATGCCCAAAATTGTAGTCGCTTCATAAAAAAAAAATTACACTAAATTAATGTGTACCAGTATGTCCAAATCCGCCCGTACCTCTTTCCGAATCATCTAACGACTCCGATAATTTCCAATTAAACCGCTCAAATTTATTAATGACCATCTGGCATATACGCTCTCCATCATTAATAACAAATTCATCGTTAGAAAGGTTAACAAGAATAACTTTTATCTCACCCCTGTAATCAGCATCAATGGTACCAGGCGAATTTAATACAGTGATACCATTTTTAAAGGCGAGGCCACTTCGAGGTCGTATTTGAGCTTCATAGCCTTCCGGCAACTGTATAAAAAGGCCGGTAGGAACCAAAACTCTCTCAAAAGGTTTAATAACGATCGATGTATCTATATATGCTCTGAGATCTACGCCTGCTGAATGAATAGTTCCAAAATCAGGCAATTTGTGATGACTCTTATTAATAACTTTAATTTCCAACATCCTACGCGTTATTTAAATGAAAGTTTCTTTTGCACCAAAACAAAAATCAGCGCAAAGAAAAGAAATAACAAAGACTTAAAAAAATAAGTCAACCAAATGGCGTCCAAATCAATAACGCCATTTAGATAATAAACCAAAACGGCGCCTAAAAAATAAATTGAAATCCGTCTTAAAGGATAAGGCACTTTAAAATAATGTTGACCTAAAAAATAAGACACTATCATCATTAACAAATAACCTGCCAACATCGCCAAAGCACCCCCTATAATACCTATTAACGGTATTAAAAGGAAATTAAGAACCAAGGTGACCACCATACCCAAAAAACCAAAAAAAGCGCCATAAATAGTCTTATCTGTCAACTTATACCATAGCGACAGATTAAAATATATTCCATAAAACAACTGCCCCAACAAAACAGCAGGGATAATGATGTTACCTGATAAATATTCCTTCGTAAGAATAATATTTATCACATCCATAAAAAGTATAACACCCAGAAAAATAACCAGACCGAAAAAAATAAAATAATCCATTATCCGCGCATAGCTCATAACGCCTTTCCCTTCATTCTTAAAGAAATAGGGCTCAAAAGCAAACCTAAACGACTGGGTAAAAAGACTCATTAAAACTCCGATTTTAAAATTAGCACCATAAATAGCCAAAGCTTCTAAACCATTGTTTTTAATCAGTTTAGGCATTAATATTTTATCACTATTTTGAGTAATCATGCCTGTAATACCAACCAATAAAACCGGCCATGAGTAACTTAGCATACGTGTTGCCAAAGTACGATTCAAACCAAATTTAAGAAGCTTAAAATCAGATATAAAAAATAATGCAATACCAGCCGAAGCAATCAAATTACTTAAAAGTACATAAAAAACACCATTCCCTTTAGCATACAACGATTGCCAAAAATCACTTAATAAATGATGTTTAATCAGCCACGGCACAGCCAACAGAAAGAACAGATTGAAAAATATATTCAAAAATATATTGGTAAGTTTTATAATACCAAAGCGAACCGCCTTATTTTCAAGCCTTAAATTAGCAAATGGGATAGATAAAAAAGAATCAAAAGCAACTATTAACCCCATCAAAAAAACAGATTTATGGTAGTTGCCACCATAAAAAAAATCACTCAAAGAAGGCGAAAATAGCCAAGAAACAGTAACGAGCAAAACACTGGAGCAGCCCAACATTATAAGCGAAGTACTATAAACAGATGGATTTTTCCCTTCTTTGGAAAAACGGAAAAAACCTGTCTCCAACCCATAGGTAAAAACAACCAAAAGAATAGAAATAACACCGTAAATATTAACGATGACTCCATATTCGCCCGTGGTTAACGTACGTATGTAAAATGGCATAAGAAGCCAATTAAGAAGCCGGCCTATCATAGTGGTGGCCCCATAAATAATTGCTTCGCCAGCTAAACCTTTAATACCGGATGACATTAAAATAATGTGTTTTGAATAGAACCGGGCGTTCTGCCAAAATGATCGTAAGCCAAAGTTGTAACCACACGCCCTCGTGGTGTTCGCTTCAGAAAACCTTCTTTTATGAGAAAAGGCTCGTAAACCTCTTCTATCGTTCCACTATCTTCGCCAATAGCAGTTGCTATAGTCGTTAACCCAACTGGTCCTCCATCAAATTTATCGATTAATACCAAAAGTATTTTACGATCCATATCATCCAGACCGAAATTATCAATATTAAGCGCTTTTAAAGAGAAACGGGTTATTTCGATATCAATGCTACCACTACCCTTAACCATGGCAAAATCGCGCACCCTACGTAGCAAAGCATTGGCAATACGTGGTGTGCCTCGGCTACGACGGGCTATTTCATGAGCTGCAGAATCTTCAATGGCAACATTTAAAATACGTGCCGATCTCGAAACTATGCCCGACAATATCTCTGTATCATAATACTCTAAATGTGAATTGATACCAAAACGGGCACGTAACGGACTGGTCAATAAACCACTACGTGTGGTTGCACCGATTAAAGTAAAAGGATTAAGCTCTATTTGTATCGATTTGGCACCCGGCCCTTTATCAATAACAATATCAATTCTGAAATCCTCCATAGCCGAATACAAATACTCTTCGACCACCGAACTTAAACGATGAATTTCGTCAATAAACAACACATCATTGGGTTCCAGACTGGTCAGAATACCCGCAAGATCACCCGGTTTATCCAAAACAGGACCACTTGTCAATTTAAAACCCACATGTAATTCGTTGGCAATGATATTTGATAAGGTCGTCTTACCCAAACCGGGCGGCCCATGAAGTAACACATGATCCAACGACTCACCGCGCATTAAAGCAGCTTCTACAAAAACTTCAAGGTTGTCAACAATTTTTTGCTGTCCCTTGAAATCTTTAAACGATAGCGGCCTTAAGCGTTGCTCTAAATCAATATCTCCCGGACCGTCGGTACCGGGGTTATGAAGATCAAGATCCATGCTATTTATTAAGACGACAAAAAAACGAAAATTATAATTAACGACAACAGCCAAACCCCATTTTTTCTAAAATGTAAGCTAACTGATGTAAAAAAAATATTGATAACAACAATATCACCGAAGTGGTACTTTACTGAAGAATTTTAATCGAAATCAATATTAAGAATTTTTAAAATGGCTAAAAATACTTCAACATCAAAAGGTTTCGACATAAATTCATCCATGCCAATCTCTAAACATTTTTCACGATCGGCATCAAAAGTATTGGCTGTTAATCCTATGATTGGTGTATGACCACCCAGCGATTTTTCGCGTGTCCTAATCAAACGCGTGGCTTCAAAGCCATCCATCACAGGCATCATCAAATCCATTAAAATAAGATCATAATTTTTATCTGAAACTTTATCCAATGCCTCCACACCATTATTAGCCACATCAATAGAAAAACCGTAACGCGTCAAATTCAAAAAAATAAGCTTTTGATTCAACAAATTATCCTCAACCAACAATAGAGACAATTCCTTCATAAAAAATTCTTAATAACAGAAAATGCTAAAGTACAAAAGCCATACGTTAAAAATAAAATATCAGAACAAAAATTGACCAACCAATCATTTAGACAGATCGACCTTATTTATTGGTAGATGAACCGTCATCAAAATTTCAATGCCTCCGAAATCTTTAACATACGTTCAATTGGTCGCAAGGCTTTTATGCGCACCGATTCTTCCACAAAAACTTCAGGATATTCATAATTTAGCGCCAAATATACTTTTTTAAGCGTATTCAACTTCATAAACTCACAGTCGTTACATCCACAGGAAGAATCCAATGGCGGTGCTGGAATAAAAGTCTTACCGGGTGCCATTTTTTGCATCTGATGAAGAATACCCGACTCCGTAGCTACTATAAACGTATTTTTGTCACTCTTTATGGAATATTTTAACAGCGCAGCCGTACTTCCCACAAAATCGGCCATAATCAGCAAAGGACGTTTACATTCAGGATGCGCCAAAAGTTCGGCCTCCGGATATTGCTTCTTCAAGTCAGCAATTTTATCAATGGAGAACTTTTCATGAACATGACACGCACCATCCCATAACACCATTTTACGACCACTTAAACTTTCCAGATAGTTACCAAGGTTACGATCGGGACCAAACAAAATAGGCTGATCGCCAGGTATGCTGTTAATAACTCCCAGTGCATTGGTACTAGTGACCACCACATCCGATAAAGCTTTTACAGCTGCCGTGGTATTAACATAAGTAACCACCTGATGATTGGGATATTTTTTTACAAAAGCTTCAAAATCGGCAGCAGGTGCACTATCGGCCAATGAACATCCCGCATTCAGATCTGGAATAAGTACCTTTTTCTCGGGTGACAAAATTTTTGCTGTTTCGCCCATAAAATAAACCCCTGCCAGCAATATAACATCAGCATCTGTCTTAGCAGCCTGCTGAGCCAAAGCTAAACTATCGCCTACAAAATCTGCAATGTCCTGAATGGCTTTATCTTGATAGTAATGGGCCATAATAATAGCATTTTTCTCTTTTTTCAGCCGCTCTATTTCTTCCACCAAATTTAAATCTTCAGAAATAGGTTCAGCTGCAAAACCTTTACTTTTCCACACACTATTATTATTCATATTTATAGATTTAATAATTATATGATAATGGTATTATGCTGTTAGTTCTGTTGAAAACATTTGTGCAAAAGTATTGACTTTATTTTAAAAAGTACTTTATCAAGATGATATTAACAATGCGTTAATTTTATATCGTATTTAATTATAATACTTTACGATGTTTATTCACCAGTTGTTAAGAACTTTTAAAGTTGAAAATTTCATAAGCCATAGCAACGTGATTTAGGTCTTAAAGCTGTTTAAAACTATCTGTAAATTGATGCTTCAATAGTTGACTTTTTGATTTTGTAGTTAGCTTGTGAATCATTTTTACAATAGCAACTTAAATTTTTAAATAGTTATGCGCTTGTTTTCACAAATTATTAACAATGATTTAAACAGAACTGTTAGTAACCTGTTTCGAGCCATTTAATTATTATCTTTGGTCTGTAAATGAAGACAGTGTGAACGTATTGTTTCGTTATATATTTATTTATAATAAGTTATAATTATTAATTGAATGAATTGGACAAAAGTAGCCATTGGTAGTGATCATGCCGGGTATGAGTTAAAGAAAATTTTGAAGAGTTATATTGAAAGTAAAGGTATAAAGGTAGAAGATTTTGGTACCAATTCTGCCGAAAGTGTTGATTATGCCGATTATGCGCACCCTTTAGCCACTTCGGTAGAGAATGGTGAAAATCAGTTGGGTTTTACTATTTGTGGCAGTGGCAACGGTATTAATATGACGGCTAATAAACATCAGGGTATCAGAGGGGCTTTGTGTTGGATACCTGAAATTTCAAGATTGGCACGGGCGCATAATGATGCTAACATTTGCAGTTTGCCGGGTCGGTTTGTTACCGTTGAACAAGCTAAAGAAATTGTTGATTTATTTTTAGAGACACCATTTGATGGCGGACGTCATATCCGCAGAATTCAAAAAATCAGTTGTCGCTAAAAATCAGGCCGGGACATTATTTATTTTGTGCTTGCCCGGAAACTCATAATGTTTGTCTTAGGCGTATTTTATTGCTTAATCATTGAATTTTGCAGTAATGACGCTTGAATAGAGCCTGTTAATAAACTGAATGTTTGAAATATAAATTGCAAACATACGGTTTGTGAAGTTCTAAAAATGTGAGTTTGCCACGGTAAATGATTGTTTTCAGGACAAATTTAATGCAGCAACTGAACTTTGCTTGCAAGCACAAATAGAGTCTGTACATAAACGCGTGAGTTTGACTATAAAGTTCAAATACAAGGCTTGCGAAGTCATAAAAATCAAGGCGTTTACTTTTCGTAAATGACTGTTTTTATGACAAGCGTAACGAAGTAGTTGACTTTATAGACAGACTATAACTATCATAAATACGATACTATCATGTTGTCAAATACTTGTAAATACGCCTTAAGATCAATTATTTATATTGGTATTAAGTCGACTCCCGAACGTTTGGTTAACGTTCGAACCATTGCCACAGAATTAAAGGTTCCAATGCAGTTTTTGAGTAAAATATTGCAGGTTTTTGTTCGTAAAGGCATACTCACTAGTGTTAAAGGACCGGCGGGTGGTTTTCGTTTTAGTAAAGATCCGTTCAAAGTGACTTTATTCGAAGTGGTTGAAATTGTTGATGGTACCGACCTTTTTGAATCCTGTATTGTGGGTACACGTCCTTGTAATAGTGTCGACGAGGCCCATAAAAAATGTCCTGTTCACGATGAATATTCATCCATACGTCAGGAAATAGTCTCCTTTTTTAAGAAAGAAACGATTGGTAGTATCGTGAATAATTTTGAAAGTAAAGAAAAACTTTTTTTAGAGCTTTAATAGCCGGTGGGTATATTTGAATAGCAAAAACCCAAAAATAGCTCCTACTCCGTTGGCTAAAAAATCAAGTAAATTACAACTTCTGTTTGATACAATGGGTTGTATTATTTCTATAACGCCACCCATAAGAATCAAAATAATCATAAAAACAAAATTTGGTATTTTGTGATGACGAACACTTAGGTATCTTTTTTGGTTTCTTTCTAAAAACAAAACATATGAAAGCGTCATATACATAATTATATGAACCACTTTATCGGAGTTTTTAAAAGATAACCATCCGGTTGATGGAATATTTGATTCGTTCATTAAACTCACAAATGTTATAATGAGGGTAATTATAGCTGTAAATTTATACTGACGAATATGAATGGTAAAGTAGTTCATTTATTAATCTGTTTTTATTGCGGCAGCAAATTACAATTTCTGTTCATAAACTCTATTTTTAACAAAAATACGACGTTTTGTTGATAAACTTATTTTTTGTTGTTAATAAGACTGTTATTTCTGTTAATAACTTGTTTATAAGTGTGGTTAATCGCTTGTTTTGCAATGTTTCACGTGAAACAATTTAATGTTTTGGTTTTAGTTTTTTCTCTATTTTTAATATTAATGAAGAATGGCAGGTATTTATATTCACGTTCCGTTTTGTTTTACCCGTTGTGGTTACTGTGATTTTTATAAAACCACCAGATTAAATCAAATGAAGCCTTATTTTGAATCCTTAAAGGAGGAAATACGACAACGTTCTTCTCATTTTTGTGAAAAAATAGATACGGTTTATCTGGGGGGTGGTACTCCTTCGTTGTTAAGTGTGGAGTTGTTGAGCGAATTGTACGACTGGTTGTTGAAGCATTTTGATTTTAGCGATAATGTGGAGTGGACCATTGAAGTTAATCCGGATGACATCACCCCGGCTTTTCTGCATTCTTTGTTGTACACCGGTTTTAATCGTATTAGTATCGGAATACAGAGTTTTAAAGATGAAGATTTGCGCCAGATGGGACGCAGGCATAATGCGGCTCAGGCTGTGTCCGCGGTTGAGTTGGCGCAAAAATCAGGCTTTCGGAATATTAGTATTGATTTGATTTATGGGTTACCATGGAGTAATGAAGTGGCATTTGCCGATAATCTTAAAACGATGCAGGAACTTAATGTGCAGCATTTGTCGGCCTATCATTTGACGTTTGAATCGGGGACGCCGTTTTATGCCTTGTTGAAAAAGGGTTTTTATAAAGAAATTAGCGATGAAAGTAGTTTGATGCAATACCAAATGTTGCGTAAAGCTGCTTTGGATGCCGGATTTGAACATTATGAAGTGTCAAATTTTTGTATGCCGGGATTTAAATCACGCCACAATTCATCCTACTGGAAAGGTGAACCTTATATTGGCCTGGGACCTGGAAGTCATTCTTTTTATAACAATACACGAAGCTGGAATAAAGGTAACCTGGGCTTATACAATGCGAAAAATTATGAGGCGATACACGGACAGGAATCTTTAACACCTATTGATCGGTTTAACGAACGTATTATGTTGGGGTTGCGCACTGCCGAAGGTGTTAATTTAACACAGATAAAGCTTAACTTTCCTGACTATTTCGATAATTTAATCAGGCAGGTACAGATACGGATTCAACAGAAGCATTTAGTTATTGAAGATGGATTTTTGAGGTGTACGGCCGATGGTTGGTTTTTGTCGGATGCCATTATTGAAGAATTATTTTTGGTAAATTGATTCTATGCAGAAATGCTTACTTATATTCGCAGTGATATCTTTTGGTTTTGTAAAATTTATAGAACCGGCAGATTTTTATCAGATGACTTCAGAGTCAAATAAATATTTGCTTATTGATGTGAGGGTCTGGAACGACTATCAGATAAATAGAATTCCTGATGCCGTATGGGGAGGTGACTTATTGCATCTTAATAATTTGGTCAGTAACCTGGATGTGAATACTCTTCTGTTTATTTATTGCGATTATGGAGAGCGTACCAGAGTCGTGGCAAAAATTTTAAAGAAGAAAGGTTTTAAGAATATATATCAGCTCAATGGAGGATTGTCATCATGGATTAATCAAAATTTTCCGTTGGATACAACATGCGTTAGTGATTCAATAAAATCATAATTATTATGAGAAGTAAAACGCCGTTTTTAGCTACCTGGTTGTCTATTGTTTTAAATATTTTGCTGGCTGCATTAAAGTTTTGGGCCGGGATAGTCTCTAATTCGGTTGCTATTATGGCGGACGCATGGCATACTTTATCCGATTCGGTGTCTTCAATAGCTGTTCTTGTTGGACTTAAATTTTCTGCCCAACCTGCCGACAGACAACATCCCTTTGGTCATGGCAGGGCTGAATTAATTGCTTCGCTGGTGGTGGGGGTTTTATTAGCTGTGGTAGGTTTTAGCTTTTTGGTGGAGTCGTTTATCAAATTTCAGTCTAAAGAGTCGGTACAATACGGAGCGTTGGCTATTTGGGTCACCGTTATTTCGGTGGTGGTTAAAGAAATAATGGCCCGGTATTCTATTATTATTGGCAAAAAATTTAAATATAATTCGCTTAAAGCTGACGGGTGGCATCACCGTTCGGATGCCATCAGTAGTTTGGTGATACTAGTAGGTATTATTTTTGGTGAGTCTTTTTGGTGGATGGACAGCGTTCTGGGTTTCCTGGTTTCCTTTATGATTTTTTATACCACTTACAGTATTATGAAAGATTCTATAAGTGTTTTGCTGGGGGAAGCATTGGAACCGGAAATAGAAAATGAAATTATTGATTTAGGCCGATCTATAGTTGATAAGCTGGATTTGAAGCCGCATAAGTTTCAAGTTCATAGATATGGAAATCACACTGAGCTTACATTTCATATTATTTTACCAGGTGAATATAGTCTCTATTATGCTCATGAAATAGCCACCAAATATGAGATCATTTTAGCGGAAAAACTGGATGTGGCGGTTACCATTCATGTTGACGCCGATGAATAGTTGTACTGTATAGAATGATTGCCCTGGAGCAGGGCGTTTGTGTCAATACCTTGCAATAATTGAACTTTTGAGACACACTCTTCGATGCTACATTCAATTTATCGAACTGCTAAACCTCAAATCAGTAGGCTAGAAATAGAAGCAAAGGCCTCCCCCAATAAAATGAGTGTTGGTATCTCCCAGACCTATTTCTGATTCCAAAATAAAAGCCATGTTTTTCTGAACATTAATCTCAACACCTAGCGGTAGCCAGAAGAGCATGTCTGCTTCGTCGGCAAAAACAATGTCGGTATCCAGACCAATGAATATATTGGCATTTTGCTGTATTGGTAATGTGCACAAAAGAGTTCCATCCAGACCAAAATTATAATAATCGTGAACGCCACCAGTAAATGAGAAGTGTCGGCCCAGACCAAATTCTACATCAGCCCCGATGTAGTTTTCGTTGCCCAGAACGCCCAAATGAAGCCCTAAATCAATATTGCTGGTTAAACCAATGCCGCCATGAATAAACAGATTGAAATCGGAGGCGCCGTTAATATACACAGAGGGCTCAAAACCCAAACTGAAATGACCGCTTCGAAGTGTCGACGAGGTGTTAAAGACTTGCGATGAACTTGCAATAGTGATTAGTAAAAACGGGATTAGAATTAATTTTTTCATCTGTTTATAATTTAATTTTTAAGGCTATTTAAAATTTGTCAAAATGTATTTTAATGTTTCCAATGAGTGAATGTTAAAGGGTTATCTCATTTTTTATTACTGAAATTGGTGCTTAGTGCCTGCAAGAAAGCTCAAGTGCTTGATAAGAAATGTTCAAATTCAAGGCTTGCGAAGTCCGAAAAATGGGAGTTTACTCCCGTAAATTATCATTTTGAGGACAAGCATAACGCAGAAATTGAATTTTTCTTGCAGGCACTACTTAGTGCCTGTCCATAAAGTCGGACGTTTGAGCTATAAAGTTCAAATTCAAGGCTTGCGCAGCTCGAAAAATGTGAGTTTACTCCCGTAAATGACCATTTTGAGAGCAAGCGTAACGCAGAAGTTGGACTTTGTAGACAGACTCTACTTAAATTAAACCGTGTTAAATTTATTAATATTATTCAATAGTCGCATTTTAAATTTTCATTAATCCGGGGTGTGTGCCTGTTATGCATCTGCCACCTTGTGGGGTTACAATAAAGGTATTTTCAATGCCAACCATCCCTACCCCGGCAATTCCTTTTTTAGGTTCGAGGGCAAACACCATGTTGTTTTGCAGCGGTTCGTTAAAGCCTTTGGCTATAACAGGTATTTCATCCACGGTTAATCCAATGGCATGTCCTAAAAATTTGACCTGATGGGTGCCAAACCCCATAAAGTTGACTAATAAATCGGGACTCAGATCATTTATAATGGTGTCGTAAATGTCGGCGGGAATAGTGCCCGGTTTCAGCATTTCAGCCATCTTATTCTGAATTGCTACACACTTATTGTGTTCGTCGATGGCCGCATCCGGCAGTTGTTGGCCAAATTGGTAGTTGAGGGTTTTATCGGTGTGGTAGCCATTAACGGCCAGCGCCATATCTACAAATACCATATCGCCTTTTTTGAGTCGGCGCTGACGGCTCCCCATACCCGGCATGGCGGCGTTAAGACCATAGTTACCACCGGGACCGTTAAAGTTTGTGGGGTAGATGGAACTTTCGCCAAAGCCGATCTGCCCAATGACCATTTCTGTGTCGAACATATTGAAACGGGCTATACCCATATGACCTTCTTCAATCATCACACGGTACACTTCAACTGCAAATTCCATTTCACTTATTCCTTCGTGCAATAGTTCAGGCACCCGCTTTTCAAGCACTTTTTGGTGTATTTTGCCAGCCTGTTTCATATAGCCAAGTTCCCAGTCACTTTTGATGGCGCGCGTCATGGATAGTTGATAATCGATCGACTCCGCTCTTTTGCCGGGAAAATATTTCTGAAAGCGTTGGTACATGGCCAAAGGAACAAATTCAGTTTCCAGATATATGGTGGCAGGAATGGAGGTGTAGGCTTTTGCCGCATCACGATAACTATTCATCGGTCGTATATCGCTGAACAGCGATTCTTTTTGTGTGCGTTCAAAGCTACGTCGTGCCCAGAGTGTCGCTTCTTTTTCGCGCCTGATAATCAGCATGCCGTCGGGCATTGAACCGGTAAAATAGAGAAGATTAATTTTGCTGAAAACAACGGCCATTTCCCAGTCCGGGTGGTCGGCAGTCATTCGTTCCCGAAACCGGTGCATGCGTGAAGTGAGCTCCGTGGATGGTACCTGATCATTCATAATAAAAATTTTGGCCTTAAAAATACAATTTTAAAATTAAGGGTTATAAACCGACCGCATGTGCCTTGATCAACAGTATTCCATCAAGCCCTTCTGGCGCAAATCAATCCTGTCATACATATCGTTTCGGGTATTCAACATTTTTGACCCTTGACCCCTAACCCCCTAACCCCCTAACCCTTCACTCCTAACCCCACACCCCCCTGACCCCCTTGAGGGGGAACTACTCCCCGCAGATTGGAGCGTTGCAACAAAATAATTTGTTTAATCCGTTTAATTAGAGATTGTCTATAAACTAAGTGTTTAAAATATAAAGTTCAAATACAAGGCTTGCGAAGTCATAAAAATCAAGGAGTTTACTTTTCGTAAATGACTGTTTTTATGACAAGCGTAACGAAGTAGTTGACTTTATAGACAAACACTAATTCGAGGTTGAAAAATGAGCAAGCGTAATGCAGAAGTTGGTCTTTTGAGGCAGTCACCCAATAGCCCTGAAAGGGCAACAAGCAAAAGCATAGGGCAACGCCCTATGTATACGATCAAAAAAAACATCGCCCTGAAAGGGCAAGAGCCAAATAGTAATACAATTTTTTCGGATGTGGGTAATTCATCTAATTATTGAACAAAATCATTGGGTAGAGAACCACACAAAAATTAGTGTTTAGGAATATACTATCAATTGAGAGGTGCAATATGGATGAATTATTTCTGGCTGTAGCCCTTTCAGGGCGATGAAACGTTTGAATATCATAACACAGGGCGATGCCCTGTGCTGATACTCCAAGACTTTCAGCCTTGATCAACATTATTCCATCAAGCCCTTCAGGCGCAAATCAATCCTGCCATACATATCGCTTCGGGTATTCAACATTTTTGACCCCTGACCCTTGATCCCTAACCTCTTACCCCTGATCCTTCACTCCTAACCCCACACCCCCCTGCCCCCCTTGAGGGGGAACTACTCCCCGCAAATTAGTGCGTTGCAACAAAATAATTTGTTTAATCCGTTTAATTCGAAGTTGAAAAATGAGTAAGCATAACGCAGAAGTTGGTCTTTATAGATGATTTAAAACACTATTTCTTTTTCGAAAGGGTTAGTGAAGCTTTCATGATAACTGATAGAATAATGACTAAACCAATATTTCCTGCGAGGAAGGCATAGTCGTTAAGTTGAAGCAGCACAAACAAAAAGGCATACATAGCTATGAGCAGCAAAGTTACCCATAATGTGGTTTTTTTATCCTGCAAAAGGCCATAGGCAAACAGGGTTAGAAGCGAAACATTGGCCACTGAAGCAATCAGGTAAGCAATGTTAAAGCCCAGATGCTCGCTGAGGGCTGTCAGCAGTGAAAAAAACAGAATCATAGCCAGCCCTGCCAATAGATATTGAAAAACTGGTATTTTCTTATCTTTTGTCAGCTCAATAAACAGGAAAACAAGCATGGTCAATGATATGAAGAGAATGCCGTATTTGGCCGATCTCAGCGATTTTTGGTAATGATTGACGGGTAGAAACAAATTTACGCCTAGTTTGTGCTCCCCTACATTAAATTTTTTACCCTCCCAAAATTGGGGAAAGTTGCGATTTAAGTGCGTCAGCTCCCACTCTGCCTGGAAACCGGATTCATCTATCTGTCGTTTTTGTGGCAGCAGATTGCCGTTGAACCGTGGGTCGTTCCAGCTCGATTCCATATTGATACGGCTGGTTTGTCCTAAGGGTAATATGGAAAAGCTGTTTGAACCGCTGAGTTGTAATTGTATTTTAAAAGGAATCCCTTTTTTAAGTAGTTCAGGATTGGCTATTGCCTCTGCCCCGAATCCTGTTGTCGTAATATCATTGGTAAGCATTCCCGATTGAGGCGTTATGGCCTGGTTGTTCCAGAGGATATCTACATTTCCGCGTATGCCCCTGTTATCGCTCACGCCGAATGTTATGAATGCCTTGCTCCAGTCTGGTTTCCCGTGGCTGTCTTCCGGCTTTATCTCCAGGCTGAAATCTCCTGTAATGGTGCTTTCACTATTGTAGACAGCTGCCTTGTAGATGCCAAGGTACCGTATTTCGGGCGACAGTGATGTTGTGTAGGTTAAATTTGTCGGCATAATGTGAAGCATGCTGCGCTCGATGTGCACCTCTCCTTTTTTGTCAACGCTTCGTGCTATTGTGGGTATGTTTAATACAGGGCCGGCCAGCGTTTGCGCATTTCCCCATTGTGAGGATATCTCATTTTCTACTTCGTGCGAAGTCGATTCCCGTTCGCTGATGATGTTTTTTATCATCGCTAGTGGAATAAGGAGCAATAATACCATGGCGGCTATTACAACCATTTTGAAAGTGATGGTGTTGCTCCAGTGTTCTGATTTTGATAGTCTGGTTTCCATTGAATTAAGAATTAAAAGCACTTTGAAATGCAAAGTGAGGGGTTAAAAAAAAATGATACTATTTAAAGTCCGTCTATACACTAAGTGCTTGAAATATAAAGTTCAAATTCAAGGCGTTTACTTTTCGTAAATGACCGTTTTTATGACAAGC
>NZ_JBQTGJ010000008.1:0-304 GCF_052400685.1 Geofilum sp. OHC36d9 | reverse complement strand
AAGCGTAACGCAGAAGTTGGCTTTATAGGCAAACACTATTTAAAATCTGTCTATACACTAAGTGTTTGAAATATAAAGTTCAAATTCAAGGCTTGCGAAGTCATAAAAATCAAGACGTTTACTTTTCGTAAATGACTGTTTTTATGACAAGCGTAACGCAGAAGTTGGCTTTATAGGCAAACACTATTTAAAATCTGTCTATACACTAAGTGTTTGAAATATAAAGCTCAAATTCAAGGCTTGCGAAGTCATAAAAATCAAGGAGTTTACTTTTCGTAAATGACTGTTTTTATGACAAGCGTAA
>NZ_JBQTGJ010000007.1:0-185422 GCF_052400685.1 Geofilum sp. OHC36d9 | reverse complement strand
AACGCTTTTTATTCCTTTATTCCAAATCTTTTTTTCAAAATTTGAAATCTTTTTTTTCATTACCTTTTGTCTTACTTTCAAGATTAAATCTAAAACTTCTAACATTTCATAAAACACTAAAAGTTTCTTTTCTAAACCCTTTGTAAAGCTGCCCCCTCGTTCGGAAAGCGGCTGCAAAGATAACGCTTTTTATTTCTCAATTCCAAATCTTTTTTTCAAAAATTCGAAATCTTTCTTTTCATTATCTTTTGTCATACTTCAGAATCTGTTTTTTGTACTGATACCGCCTTTTATAACAGTAAAAATACAACTCCTAAACCCTTTTGTAAAGCTACCCCTCGTTCGGAAAGCGGCTGCAAAACAACAGCTTTTTTTCCCCCTTTCCAAACTTATGCGTATTCTTTTTTGTTAAAAATAGTGACCTGGTTGTGTCTCAGACTATAAGAAAACAACAAGAGCTGTTTTTTTTTGTCCAAAAACGACCAATCGGTCAAACATTAAAAGTCTTTACATTCAAAATAACCCATGAATGCCCTCAATTTTTATTATAATATACATACCTATGCGATGAAAAATATCAATTTATTACGTATTTTTATTGACTGCAAACAATACTAAATTCATTTAATGACTCGTATCATGTGGCAGAATAAGTAAAAAAAGCCATTTTTCCGTTACTGTCGCATTTGATCATTTACGACAGTAAACTAATATTTATCAAGCTTCGAAAATATTTAAAGTAAGGGCAAACACTATTTCGTGCTTAGTCTATTTAATAAATCTATCGAAATTAAAACACATAAATCTTTACTCATGAAAATAACCTATCTACGACTAATTTCATTTTTTTTGATGTTAAGCATCTTTTTCATTAGCTGCGAAGATGATGATCCAGAACAATTCCAATCTTCAATATTAGTAACTGTACAGATCAATAGCGATTACAGCGAAAATATTAATATCTCAAATACGGTTGTTCAACTAAAAAAAGATACGGGAGAACAAAACAATTTTACACTTACCGACAACAACAAGGTGGAGTTTGGACCTTTGGAAGCAGGTACATATACCGTTTCAGCCAAAAGAATACTGACCAACGAAGAAAAATCCTTGTACACAGACGGAACAGATGACGAGATGTATTTATCAGCAAATCAAACAATAACAATATCCCGTGAGGAACAAAAAGAAATAACACTAGATTTAACCGCCAACAAAAGCTTTGTAGACGCAGAAACGGTTTCTATCAATCAATGGATCTGGAACTATATGGATTTAGCCTATTATTGGACCGAAGATATGCCGGCTATCAATATAGAAACAGAACCCGATTCCAAAGAATATTTCAATAAATTACTTAAAAGCCCTGAAGACCGTTGGTCGTTTATAACTGATGATATTGATGAACTATTGAATTATTTTCAGGGTATCACAAAAAGCATGGGATATTCCATTCAATTATACTATTTAAATTCAGATTCAGAGCAACTGGTGGCTGTTGTGGAATATGTCTATTCAGATACGCCAGCCAGCGAAGCAGGACTGGAAAGAGGAGATATGATTGTTCGAATTGACGGACAAATCATCAATTTTGACAACTACCAGGAGTTACTGAATCGCGAAACCATGGAAATAACCTTAGGTAGTATTGCCAATAGCACTGTTGTGGAGTTGACTCCAACGGTAAATCTTATAGCCAGAGAGATAAATACAAATCCAATTGTAAAAGATACCATTCTGGAGATTGGTGGCACAAAAATAGGTTATCTGGCCTACACCTCATTCATTTCGAACTACGATGATCAGTTGGTAGACGTTTTTACCGGATTTAAATCCCAAAATATCGACGAGTTGGTACTAGACCTCCGGTACAATGGAGGCGGATCGGTAAACACAGCCGTATTAATGGCCAGTTTAATTGCCCCATCTTCGGCCATTAACGATATTTTTATTAATGAAAAATGGAATTCCAATCTGACTGAGTATAATGAAACAGTGAAATTATACGCACATGAAGCAAATCTAAACCTAAACAAATTATATGTATTAACAACCGAAGGGACGGCGTCCGCCAGTGAAATGATCATCTATGGCTTGGAACCATATATGGATATCATACAAATAGGAAATACCACTCACGGTAAATATTATGCTTCGATCACACTATATGACGAAGAAAAAAGACACAACTGGGGTATTCAACCGATCGTACTACGGTCAGAAAACAAAACGAATAGCATCAACTATTCTGAAGGTTTGCCTGCCGACTACGAAGCGGATGATATATATTACAATGCCCCACTGGGAGATCCTGAGGAACAATTTCTCGACATCGCTATTAGCCTTATTACCACAGGAAGTGTTCCGGCAACATCGCAACTAAAATCTGCCAAGGCTAAAATAATTGCAGAAGGCTGTAAAGATTCTTTATACCCATTAAGAACCACGATGGTCGTTCCTTATCCTAAAAAATAGAAAAGAAAGGCCGGATTAAATGTTTAATCCGGCCTTTCTTTATTTTCAAACACAAGTTATCTCTTCATATTCTCTCTCACTTTTCGGAAAAGCGGAGACGCAAAAATAAAATCATTCAATTCTTTATTTTCACTATAAAAAATATCTTCCTTAGTTCCCTCCCAGTATTTTTCACCTTTAAAAATAAAAATAATCTGCTCACCAATACCCATAACCGAATTCATGTCATGCGTATTAATAATAGTGGTAATATTATACTCTTCAGTAATTTCCTTTATTAATTCGTCAATAACAATGGAAGTACGCGGGTCCAACCCTGAATTGGGCTCATCACAAAACAAATACTTGGGATTAAGCGCTATTGCCCGGGCAATAGCCACACGCTTTTGCATACCACCACTAATTTCAGAAGGCATCAAATGGTTTGCATTATCAAGGTTCACCCGTTTAAGACAAAAACAAGCCCTCTCCCGCCTCTCTTCAAATGTCATATTAGTAAAGATATCCAGAGGGAAACGGACATTATCTTCAACCGTCATAGAATCAAAAAGAGCAGCTCCCTGAAACAACATTCCCATTTCCTGCCGGATTTGCTTTTTCTTATCCGAGGACATCGTCAAAAAATTGCGGTCATCGTATTTGATTTCTCCACTCTCGGGCACATGTAATCCCACCAACGATTTTAACAATACTGTTTTACCAGAACCACTCTGACCAATTATCAAATTAGTCTTACCCTTCTGAAAGGTAGCACTGATATTTTTCAATACATGATTTCCTTCAAAAGACTTATTAAGATTAATAACTTCGATCATGCCAACATTAATTGAGTAAGAACAAGATTAAAGACCAATATTTGAATGCTACTAACAACGACCGCCCGCGTACTGCTTAATCCAACTTCAAGTGATCCTCCATTGGTAAAATAACCCCAATAACCAGAGATCGTAGTGATAATAAAAGCAAAAACAGTAGACTTAATCAACGCATAGGTAATATAAAAGGGGACAAAAGCATATTGTAAACCATAAACAAAATCATTGGAAGAAACCACCCCGGTAGCAGTTCCGGCCAACCAACCGCCGAAAATGCCAACCCCCATACTTATTAAAACCAAAAAAGGCATCGTCAGCATTAATCCCAACACTTTAGGCAAGACGAGATAGCCTGCCGAATTAATTCCCATCACATCCAAAACATCAATCTGTTCAGTCACCCGCATCGTTCCTATGTGAGATGCGATGTGCGAACCCACCTTCCCCGCAAGAATAAGCGCAACCATTGTACTGGAAAATTCAAGTAACATAACATCGCGTGCCCCAACTCCTAATGTATACTTGGGGATTAGTGGCAGCTCAAGATTGTAGCCAAGCTGAAGGGTTATTACAGCCCCCATAAAAAAAGAAATGATCACGACAATACCAACAGAGCTAATCCCCAGTTCATCCATCTCATTAACAACCTGTTTAAAAAAAAGACGGTGTTTTATTGGTCGCGAAAAAACCTTGCCCAGAAAAATAGCATAACGACCCAAATGAAAGAGGAAATTCATGAAAATATATTTAAATATTTAAAATACTAACCTAAAGATATTAAACCTACCAATTGACCTCGACTTAATAACAGGTTAAAAATACGAACATTTATCGGGGCTAAAAACGAAAAACGACTAAAAAAAGGAATCCTTATGCATCGAAATAAACGACAGAATTTCCGTAATAAAGAAAAAGTCAACACTTTTGTAATTTAAAGTAAATTAGTAAATTAATAGCCTTAAACACATAACAAATAAACTATTGATAATGAACAACAACACATATTGTATTATTATGGCTGGCGGAATAGGTAGTCGGTTCTGGCCACTGAGTAAAAGTTCAACACCCAAACAATTTTTAGATATACTGGGTATGGGAAAAAGTTTAATACGACAGACATATGAACGCTTTCTCCCTGTCTGCCCCAAAGAGAACTTTTTAATTGTAACGAGTTCTGATTATAAAGATCTAGTCTTAAAAGAAATCCCTGAACTAACCGAGGCGCAGGTACTACAAGAGCCCTTCAGGCGGAATACAGCTCCTTGCATTGCCTATGCCAATGCGTATATCAGGACACGTGAAAAAAATGCGAATATCATTGTAACTCCGGCCGACCACCTTATTATTAACGAAGATGCATTTATTCAATCAATAGAGCAAGGTATTAAATTCACCAACCAAAACGAGTCTCTTTTAACTCTGGGAATTAAACCTCACCGACCAGAAACAGGCTATGGCTATATCCAGATTGGCAAATCAAAAGCAGAAACCCCAGCCTTCAAAAAAGTTAAAACCTTTACCGAAAAACCAAACGCAGAACTGGCCAAAGTATTTTTTGAAAGTGGTGAATTTTTTTGGAACAGCGGGATATTCATCTGGACATTGACCGCCATAGACCAGGCATTTGAAAAACATCTTCCGGATATTCAACAATTATTCAGAAACCTGGATGACAAAATAGGCTCAAGCATCGAGCAGGAAACGCTTACACAAACCTATACCGAGTGCAAAAATATATCTATCGATTATGGCATAATGGAAAAAGCCAGTAACGTATATGTTCAAACCGTAAATTTTGGTTGGTCCGATTTGGGGACCTGGTCTTCTCTTTACGAATATTCAGCTCAGGATATTAATGATAATGCTGTTATCAATGGTAAAGTGCTGTTATATGACACAAAAAAAAGCATTGTAAATGTCCCCAAAGATAAAATTGCCATCATTAAAGGATTGGAAAATTACATCGTTGTTGACTCTGGCACAGAACTTCTAATCTGCCCAAAAGATAACGAACAACAAATTAAACAATTTACAACCGACATAAAAACAGAATACGGGGACTTCCATCTCTAAGTCAACATATGCAATGTACCAATAATATCAAAAAAGCCGGAATAAGATATTCCGGCTTTTAAATTATAACAAGAGAAAACTATTTTCAGTTAATACTGCCACAAATCCTGTTCAAAATTAAAAATCTCATTTTTCACACGTTCAGCTTCTAAGGCGGCATCAATACCAACCGCATAATTCTCAATAGGCCGATTATTATAAACGTTAGATTCCTGAGTTATATAACTTCCAAAATAACGCTTAATAAAGATATCATCAAACGAACGACGCTGCGCATCATTAGTGGTATTGAACACTTCATAACGTGCTAGCAAATCACGCGCCTCCGGATAATAAATCCAGAATGTCTGTCGTTTCACCACTTCTCCACTTTGGTTCACATATTCGCGAATAGGACAAATACCAAGGATACGAACATCCATACGAGAATAATTCTTATCAAAATACCAGACCTCTTTAACCATTATCTGTTTCACTTCGTCAACACGAACATCACGCTGAACTGTCATGGTCTGAATTTCGCCTGTTTCAGGATTAACAACTTCCTGAGTTTCAGTGGTAGCACCCATTGCCTGATTTACGTCATCCAGTCCCATCATCACCTTAAATTCATCATCGGTGGAAGCATAAGCGGGCAATCCTTCATGCTGAATACCATGAAGCAACAAACCTATAAGACTAAATCTGTCGTCGCGAAAATCAGTAGGATAATAGAGTGGCAAATTAATTTTTTCACGTAAATCAATAATACGCCAAATACGCTTAGACCAAACAATATCTGCTTCCCTCAATGAAGGATATGGTATAGGTCGCTTATTAGCGATGTGTTCTTTTTCAAAAATATTATCCAACGGCCGGTCGGCTAATATACTCTCTTGAGCAGTGGCCGAAACAAAACCTAAGCCCAGAAGTAAAAAAATCAGGAAAATTTGTTTTCTCATTGTCTTATACTTTAAATCATTATCTGAACATCACTAATCCACTACCAGTGTAATTGAACCTAAAGAACGTAATCGACCATCAGGCCCCTGAGCCTGAATATCTGTTACAAATACTTTTTGTCCTCTGGCAGTTCTTTTCATTAAATTTTTTTGATCCTCGGTAAAAAAGCTGTTTTTCGATGGAAACTCATTTAAATACCCATTCACAATTGTAGAAACATTAAAACCAACAATGCGAAATTTTAGATCAAATTCGAAATTTTCCATATCAGCCATTACCCCTAATTGAGCCAGTAATGAAGCCTTTGCAATTTTACCATCCCGTTGATTATTAATTTTGGCCACGGGATCAGGCACTCTCTTTATTCTAAATTCTTTTTTTCCGAGATTTTGTGTCTTACCATCTTCCTTGGCAGTGACTGTGATTATAGCCTTTCTTCCTGCGGTTGATGTATTTGGACGTACAACATAATCAGCACCCTTCTTAACCAATTTCGCATTCGTAATACGAATATTCAAATTCTCGGATGGAATTCCTGGGGCAGAAATCTCAACCGGATTATCTACTCCTTCATAAAAAACATTCATTTTAGTTGGCGAAATAACCACATTAGGTTGAGCCACAATATAACTTCCAGAAACCTCGCGTCGGTCATAAGTTCCATCAGGGCGCATAACAGCAATTTCACCCGACCATGTTTTTCGGCCTACACTGCTGGCAGGGATCTGTAATACACCACGTCCCCGTTCTACGGTTAAAGCTTTTCCACCAACCGTTACAATAGGCGGTTGCGTGGTATCTCGCGCAGCCATCATGATTTCTGCATAATACTCATTTCCTCTGATTACATAATCAGAGCGAGGAATTACGATAGCTTCGACCGAATTAAATTTAAAAGAACTTTCATCAATCTTAGTATAAAGATACCGAACAACGTCTGACTCCATATTTCGCACATCCGCCTGAATCTGGCTTAAAAGTGCCATTGAGGCAGCTAAAGGTAAATGCTCAAATTTAACACTTTCCCAGGGTACAGCCACATTATCTTTCATTTCACCATCTTCGGTATCAAAAATTACATCCAAATTATGAATAATACCAGTATCCTTTTTATCAATGTAACTTTTCAGCAGTTCTCTGTATTCATTAATACGACGCTTTAATTCTTTGCTCCGTTCGCCCCCCTTCTCGGTAATCATAACCTGCGCCGCTATATCCTGATTAGCTTTTGAAGGATAATTATTAAGATTAAATTCCGGACCATCGGCCTTCAGAACAAATAACTCCTTTAAATCCTGCATATGCTTAACCAAACTATCAGCAGCCTCACGTATTTTCATACTGTGCCGATAATTATCTCCTACTTTGGTCTCATTCATTGCATAGGCACTTTCAAAATCGGCATAAATTGACTTATTTTTAGCCTCCACCGATTCTTTGGCCTGCAAAATACTACGATCCACCAACTGGAAAGCATTCAATAATTCACCAGAAACGTTTAAAGCAAGCATTGCAGTCAGGAAAAGATACATCATCCCGATCATCTTTTGCCTCGGCGTTTCAGGGCAGTTACCACCAGACATAAGCTATTTTGTGTTACTGTTTAGGTTACAATTATTTATTACCCACACTCATGGCACTCAACATATTGCCATATATGGTGTTCAACTCTCCCAGTGTTTTTGACAAATTGGCAACTTCTTGTTTGTAAAGAGCCGTATCATTAACAGAAAGATTAAGTTGGTCACTTATATCACCAAGACTTTTTGACAATTGCTGAGAAGCCTCAACCTGCTGGGTAATACTATTCAGTTGAAGTTCGTAAGCAGCATTAATCGATGATAACTTCTCATTGGTTAATGCCAGACCTTCGGTATATTTTGTTCCATTGACGGATACATTTTCAAGTTGCAATTTCATGGTCTCGCCAAACGACTGATAGGCATTCACCAACTGCTCCCCACTGGTTTTTATCGTATCAACAAATCCTCCTCCGGTAACGGAAAGGTCGTTAGCAAGTTTAGTACCACTCTCAGAAACGACCTTTGCCGTATTTTCAAAACTACTTCCCAAAGACTGGGCAGATTGCCCCAGTTTATTTTGAATAGTTGAAAAATTACCTATGCTGTCAGAAGCCGACTTCATACTTTCCAAATAAGCGTCAGTAGCCATACTTGCATCAGACAGATTAGACAAACTATTAGCTGTATTTGAAAGTTTTTTCAAGCCCTCTCCAAGCTTTTCAACAGTCGCTTCATCCAGATGACCACTACTGATAAGAGCCTGAAGATCGCTGCCCCCTCCACCTGAACCATGATCACGGCTATTAGGTTTAGGATCCAGTCCCACTAACTCAGGGAATACCAAACTCCAATCTGGTATTTCATGCGGCGGTTCAAAAGCAGAGAAAATAAAAATTACTATTTCAGTACCCATCCCAACCAAAAGCATAAAACCGGCTCCCGGGTAATGTTGTATCTTAAACAGCGCCCCTGCTAAAACCAAAGCGGCTCCAAAGCCATAGACCTTAGCCATAACATTTTTGTAGACAGGGCTATGAAAAAAATCACTTCCACTCATGTCGAATAATTATTATCTGGATTAGAAAGTTGAATAAGTTCTTGGCTAGTTACCAATATAATCACGAACACAACGAAAGCCTACATATGATTTTGCAGAATCCTGATATTCGTATGTACGGGTGCTATTTTGCAGAAAGAAACCAACATCTTTCCAAGAGCCTCCCCTAATAACTTTACGTTTCATAACATGATGATCGCCCGGTAATGCATTATACTTGTAATCAGGACTTAAGTCATGCATGAAAGCATAAGCTGTTTCATCAAAGGCGCTGGAAGTCCATTCAGCAACATTCCCAGCCATATCATAGAGCCCAAAATCATTGGGCGAAAAAGAGCCAACATTCATGGTGCGCATACCACCATCATCGCCATATCGACCTCTAAGAGGTTTAAAATTGGCTAGGAAACAGCCCTGATTATTTCTGGTATATAAACCACCCCAAGGATAAACGTTATTATCGAGTCCGCCTCTGGCAGCATACTCCCATTCAGCTTCATTGGGCAATCGATATTTCATTACAATAGGTTGGCCTTTAGAACTAAGAAAATTATTTAATAATTCGGAACGCCAGATACAGAAAGCCGATGCTTGTTTCCAGGTAACTCCCACAACCGGATATTCATCAAATCCCGGATGCCAAAAATACATTTCGGTAAGCGGCTCGTTAAAAGAGTATGTGAAGTCTGAGATCCAAACCAAAGTATCTGGATATACATTGACTTTATCTTTCATAATGAAAGCTGAACGATCATTCAATTCAACAGTCTCTCCAAACTGATTATGAACTTCTCCCTCATATCGGTTGGTTTCGAAATTGAACCGATTATTTTTATTTGCGGCCTGTTGCAAATCAACCCACTGATACTCATACACGAGTTTATGGGTATCAAACTCTTTGCGTCGGAAAAACCGTTCGGTCTCGGGAAGATACATCTCATCCAAAAGCTCTGCGTATTCTTCATTATCATACTCCAGCGAGGCATCCCAATTCAGATAAGGGGGATCGATAGGATTACCATACTGGTCCTCCGAAATCAAAAACTCCTCAAATTGTTCGCCCAAAATAGAGCGTGCGATACTATCTCGGACCCAATACACAAACTGACGGTATTCATTATTGGTAATTTCTGTTTCATCCATCCAAAAAGAAGGAACAGAAACGGTCCTCGTCTGCGTCGTCATAGAATTGGTTATATCTTCGTCGTTAGTACCCATTGTAAAACTTCCCTGAGAAATAAAAAGCATTCCAAAAGGATCAGGTTCATAAAACGAAGCGCTACGGCCAACCCCGACCAACTCACCATTACCGGATTTACCACACCCGCTTAATACCGTGAGTAAAACTAAACTTAGGGCAAGTACATTCTTCATAATTTACGAATAATCTTAAAACTGTCTGTTACAAAACTCATATATCCTAAATATCATAAAAATCTAACACTCTTATATCGCTTTTCGCGTTTGGTTGTAGCCAAATCAAAGCTATATCCCACCATTATCTCATGACTTCCGTTACTACCAGCTCCAGCAAGCTTAGAAGTCGTAATATCGTAACTATAACCGATCCTTACTCCTCCTGCCAATTCTACACCACCTAGCAAAACAATGGCATCCTGAATTCGATAACTAAGGCCTCCCCAATATTTCTTATGAAACAGCACATTTACGTTTAAATCAAGCTGCCAGGCCCCTTCGCTCACCTTCAGGAAAGTAGAAGGCTGAAATTCAACAGGTTTGTCCAGTAAACGAAAAAAATAACCTCCTGTTAAAAAAAAAGAACGTGGGATATATACGTCAAACTCTTCCTTAAAGTTTGGTTTTGGAGCAAATAAATGTAAAATTGATGCTCCTATATAATAATCAGGTGCTGAAAACCAAGCTCCCAAACCCATATCAAACGCTGTACCATTCATTTCTTCTTTCGTCACCGCCGGATCTGTTTCCTGATGATAGTCACCACCCGAAGCGGTTCTTAAAATAACACCTGTGCCATCAAAAACCTGATTCACGAATCCCATATTAATACCAACTCCCAATTCGCCTACTTCTAAATCATAACGCTGAGCTAACGACGCCTGCATGGTAAGATTCTTATATAATCCAACCTCATCATTCATTATCACCAAGCCAACGCCTCCCCTGTTTCGAAATAAATTGAGAGCCATATCAGCACCAACAACCGTTGTTTTTGGTGCCCCTTCCAAACCGACCCATTGTGTTCTGTTAATCAATACAGAATTTACGCGACCGGAATAACCTGAATAACCAGCATTTACAAACAGCGGGTTAAACATATTCTGACTAAATTGCGGCTCATATTGAGCAAAAAGATCAGAACTGATACCAAAGAACGTAAAAAAAATAAAACTATTCAGGCAAACTCGGGATAAAAAATAAAAAAGTCGGTGTTTCACCGTTAGCCTTTCAATTATTGTGGAAAAAATCCACACAAAAGGGAACAAACGACCTTTAGTAATATTATCCTGACTTATTGAAATAACTGAAGTCATATACTAATTTTCCAATTAGAAAGTTTCATTGAAAAAATAAATAGTTTCATTTTTTATTTTCAAACATAATAGTGCCACCATTTATCTGGCAATTCATTCTGCAAAGCTCTTTGGTAATCGCTCGCGGCGCATGCCACCAGCTTTTCTTCCCCCTTATTGTCACCAACCACAACCCACCATCGATCGTTAATCGGATTCTGATAAAACTTCAAAGGCTCATTAATCCCATCAACAGCAACCATATATGACCGATAGCTATCAGTCGATGCCACAGGATAATCGTAAAATCGATTGTTAACACCTTCCATAAAATGCCATATCATCTGAGCCGCAAGCCACCCATTGCCGTCCTTTCTGTTTTGCGGGAAAGGTGTTTCAAAAAGGCCAAATATTTTTAATCTATCACTTAATCCGGCGTAGCGACACATTGCGCACGCATCGTAATTATCAAGTCCCTGTGGCGAAAGCACACCTTCAATTAAAGGCTGGTTTGCCAAAACCCTAAAGTCAATGCTGGTTAAATCGGCATCCCTGAAAGGCACTTCAATATTTTGTATCAACTCACGACGAATTTGACCCAATCCTAACACCTCCGCATTCTGTTCAGCCAAAAAATCAGTCTCTTTATTCGAAACCAAAAAATTCTGAAGTCCGGCTACAGTCAAATTGACTCGAGAGTCAGTAGAACTAAGCAACTCCGGGCTGAGCCAGCTTCGTGATGAAAAATCCCCAGATTCGCCGGCATCCACCATCGCATCGACCACCATTAATGATAACTCTTGTTGCTCGGGCGACAACGCTTCGACCAATGACCTTGTCAGCTCCTGTGATCCTCCAAGCACAATAACAACGGCCTTTTTCTTTAAAAAAAAAGAAGTCACTTCCCTTAAAGCACTATACCGGTCAATAACTTTATTGCCTCTAACATTACCAGCATCACAAATAACAGAACCATCAACAAAACCCCTCATGGAATAAAGCCATTGGCGAATAGCAGCCGGCGATTTATCACATGATTTATTGTCAAAAGCATTTCTTGACTCCTCAACGCCAACAAGAACCATCCTGGGCTTCACATTCATAAACCAGTCAGCACTCCCATCAAAAAACGCCACCTCATCACCCAATGTCTCTTCTTTTTGAAGACCCACTAAATTAAAAGGCTGCTTTATGTATGGTTCAAGATAACGGTTTATCATGCTCACTTCTTTTTCTTAACAACTTTGGTTGCCGTTTTTGATTTGGGCTTTGCTTTGGCTTTTGAGGCTGTTTTTGTTGTCGCTTTCTTTTTAGTCGTACTTTTACTTTTGGCAGCCCCTTTCTTCCCTTTCGTATCGCTCTCAGAGACTATTTTAAGACATTCGTCAAGCGTTAGCTTATCGGCCTCGGTACCTTTGGGTATCTTAAAGTTATCAGTTCCAAACTTTATAAATGGTCCCCAACGCCCATTCAAAATTTGCAGCGTCGGTTCTTCTTCAAACGTTTTTATAATCCGTTTATTGTCTTTTTCTCTTTTTTCTTCAATAAGCTCTATGGCGCGACTCAGGTCTATCTCCATCGGATCATCTATCCCCTTTTTTAACGACACAAATTTACCATCGTGCCGCACGTAAGGACCAAAACGACCTACACCGACGACCACTTTTTTCTCTTCGTAAAGCCCCAAATCACGAGGCAATTCAAATAATTTTAAGGCCTCCTCCAGTGTAATGGTTTCAATATGCTGTTCGCGTGTCAAAGAAGCAAAAGTTGGTTTTTCACCCTCATCCGAAGTCTCTCCAAGCTGCGCCATTGGCCCGTACCGGCCAATACGAACACTAACGGGTTTCCCGGTTTTAGGATCGGTTCCCAAAATTCTCTCTCCGGTATTTCGATCCGACACCTCCAGTGTTTCTACAACCTGATTATGAAATGGCTTATAAAACGCATCTATTGATTTAGTCCAATTAAGCTCTCCTTCTGCAATCTGGTCAAACTGTTTTTCAACCTTCGCCGTAAAATCAAAACTTACAACATCAGGGAAATACCTCACCAAAAAATCATTGACCACCATTCCTATATCCGTGGGAAATAACTTCGACCGCTCAGCACCTGAATTTTCTGTTTTTATTTGACGAATGAGCTTTCCTTCATTCAAAGACAGAAAACGATACTCACGTGGTGTTCCCTGACGATCTTCTTTCACGACATAACCACGTTGTTGAATCGTGCTAATGGTAGGTGCGTAGGTTGACGGACGCCCAATGCCCAATTCTTCCAGTTTACGAACAAGGCTTGCTTCTGAATAACGAGCAGGTTTCTGCGTCCAGCGTTCACGGGCTTCCACTGCTGATAAAATCAAGGAATCATTTTTCTGCAAAGGGGGTAAAAATCCGGACTGTTCCTCGTCCTCCTTTTCCAAATCAGACGATTCCATATATACTTTCAAAAACCCATCAAAAAGCACCACCTCACCCGTTGCCTGAAATTTATAGGAAGAGTCGGCAACATTTACAGAGACGGTTGTCTTTTCAATTTTAGCATCACTCATTTGTGAGGCCATTGTTCTTTTATAAATTAAATCGTAAAGTCGTTGTTCGGCAGAAGAACCAGAGACCGAAGGCTGATCCAGATAGGTGGGACGTATTGCTTCGTGAGCTTCCTGCGCACCTTTACTCTTGGTTTTATATTTCCGCACTTTTACGTAGCTGTCACCCATCTGAGTTTTTATAGCCTCCACCGCCATATTAACAGCTGATTCAGCCAGATTTACAGAATCGGTACGCATGTATGTTATTTTCCCGGCCTCATACAAACGTTGCGCCACAGACATGGTTTGCGCCACAGAGAAGCCGAGCTTACGAGCCGCTTCCTGCTGCAAGGTCGATGTGGTAAAAGGTGCTGCAGGCGATTTGGTCAATGGCTTACGAATAACCTCATCCACAACAAAAGAAGCATTATTGCAGCGGCTTAAGAATTCGGCTGTTTCATCCTCAGTTTTAAAACGATGATTAAGCTCCGCATCCATAAAATGCTCTTTACCATCTTTTGGTTTTACCGTAAAACGAGCCGTAACACGAAAGGCCGATTCAGCCTTAAATGCAAAAATCTCACGCTCACGCTCTACCAGCAAACGCACCGTAACCGATTGTACACGGCCCGCCGAAAGCGATGGCTTGACTTTTTTCCATAATACCGGCGATAGTTCAAAACCAACCAAACGATCAAGCACCCTTCTTGCCTGTTGAGCATCAACCAAATTCAGATCTATTTGACGCGGATTGTCGATGGCTCGTAAAATAGCCGTTTTGGTTATTTCATGGAAAACAATACGTCTGGTATTTTCTGGAGTCAACTTAAGAACTTCATATAAATGCCAGGCTATAGCCTCTCCTTCACGGTCTTCATCAGAAGCAAGCCATACAATAGAAGCTTTAGCGGCTAACTCTTTCAACTCCTTAACCACCTGCTTCTTGTCGACTGACACTTCATACTGAGGTTCATAATTATTGGAAATATCAACGCCAAAATCCTTTTTTTGAAGATCCCTTATATGACCATAGCTCGATTTTACCAAAAATTTGTTTCCAAGGAACTTCTCTATGGTTTTAGCTTTGGCCGGCGACTCAACAATCACCAGATTGACATCACTACTACTTTGATTTTGCGCCATTGTATATTAATTTCTACCTACAAAACATTTAATAAAGGCAACAAATTTATAAAATTATGTCTGACCCTATAATATGTTTGAAAACTTCTTCCCCAAACTTTACATTTTAACACAAATAAAGCCAGTAGATTAGGCGGATATAAAATAATCAAAAGAAAAAAATAAAAATATCATTCCGCTCCAAAAATTCACCAAATAATAGCCAACGCAAATTCTGGCACAAAATTTAGTACATTTATCCCCAAATTATTTTTCGTATGAAACAACCCGGTTTGTAAGGCAACACAAATACCATGGTTAATAGCAAGCAAGGTGTTTCAGCCGACCTTTAAAAACAAATCTTTACGGATGAAAAATTTAACGTTAAAGAAAAAAATCATTATTACACTTTATGGCACTTTTGCCACCGGAGTGATACTTGTCGTCATCCTGTTTTCACTTATCTCATCAGGGATGCTTGGTTTTATGCCTAGTTTCGAAGAGCTTGAAAATCCGCAGACTCAGCTGGCCACCGAAATTTTCGCAGCCGATGGCAAAGTCCTTGGAACCTTTTTCAGTGAAAACCGCAGTCGCGTGGATTATCGCGAAATATCGCCCAATGTAATCAATGCACTAATAGCCACTGAAGATATTCGTTTTCATGACCACTCGGGAATTGACGCCAGAGGATTGGCGCGGGTTCTTTTTGTAACGATCCTGCTTCAGGAAGAAAGCTCAGGTGGCGGAAGTACCATCACACAACAGTTGGCCAAACTACTTTTTCACGATCCGGCCACCAACGTCATGGAACGCGCTTTGCAAAAATTAAAAGAGTGGGTAATCGCCGTCAAACTTGAACGCAGCTACACCAAAGAAGAAATTTTGACGATGTATTTAAACAAAGCACCTTTTATTTACGATGCCTACGGCATAAAATCAGCCGCCTCTACATTTTTTGGCAAATCACCATCTGATTTAAAAACAGAGGAAGCAGCAGTCCTTATAGGAATGTTAAAGAACCCTTCTTTGTTCAACCCAGTACGCCGGCCGGAAATAACCTTAAAACGACGCAACGTTGTTCTGCACCAAATGATGAAGGCCAAATATCTAACCAAACAAACCTATGACTCCCTGAAAACGCTGCCGTTGCAGCTTGAGTTTCAACGTGCCGGCCATCTTGGCGGCCTTGCACCATATTTCAGAGAATACCTGCGCCTGACACTTACTGCGGAACAACCTGTCCGGGAAAATTATGCATCGTGGCAAAGTCAAAAATTCTATGAAGACAGCATCGCCTGGAATACTGACCCATTATTTGGCTGGGTAAACAAAAATCTAAAAGCGGACGGCACCAAATACGACATCTATCGCGACGGTTTAAAAATATACACCACCATCGATTCGCATCTACAAACTTATGCCGAAAAAGCAGTCACCAAACATCTGGGGCAGGATTTACAGCCCCAATTCTTTAAAGAGAAGAAAGGTCGCAGCCGGGCTCCGTTTACACGCCATCTCTCACAGGAGGCTTATGATAATATCATCAACCGAGCCATTCGTCAAACGGATCGCTACCGCATATTAAAACGCCAGGGAACCTCTGAAGATTCCATTAAAATAGCCTTTGAAAAACCAGTTTCAATGCGGGTATTCTCCTACCACGGCGAAGTGGATACCATTATGAGTCCACTGGATTCCATTCATTATTACAAATCCTTTTTACGCGCCAGCCTGTTTTCCATGGATCCGCATTCAGGTTATGTAAGAGCCTACGTTGGCGGGCCAAATTACAAACATTTCAAATACGACATGGCCACTTTAGGCAAACGTCAGGTCGGATCAACTATCAAACCCTTTGTATACACATTGGCCATGCAGGAAGGATTAACGCCATGCGACATGGTGCCCAATATTCCGCAAACATTTTATTTGCCAACAGGCCAAACCTGGACTCCCCGCAACGACGGTTCAAAAAGAGAGGGTGAAATGGTTTCTCTGAAGTGGGGGTTAGCCCAAAGCAACAATAATGTGACTGCCTGGATCATGAAGCAATACACCCCGGAAGCGGTCGTTCGCATGATACACACATTGGGCATAAAAAGTCCCATGGACCCAGTCCCGGCATTGGCCCTGGGAACCCCTGACATAGGCCTCTCGGAAATGGTAGCCGCCTATGCCACTTATGCCAACAAAGGCGTTCACACCGAACCCCTTTTTGTAACAAGAATAGAAGACCGCTACAGTAACGTAATATCAACTTTCAGTCCCAGAAGAAAAGAGGCCATCAACGAATCCAATGCCTATTTGATGATTAACCTTCTGGAAGGTGTTGTTAACACAGGGACTGGATACAGACTAAGATATCGCTACCATTTTAAAGCCGAGATAGGAGGAAAGACAGGTACTACACAAAACAATTCGGATGGCTGGTTTATTGGTGTAACACCGAATTTGGTTACGGGAATTTGGGTCGGTGGCGAAGAACGGGACATTCATTTTGATGACATCCGACAGGGACAAGGAGCCAGTATGGCACTCCCCATTTGGGCGGAATATATGAAACCGGCCTATAACGACCCTCAATCTGGTGTTACCGAGGAAGACCTGTTTGAAAAACCCGGGCACTTCAATGTTAATCTAATCTGTCCGGATGAATACAAACCAAACACCGATGATAAAGAAGTTATTGAATCAACCTACCAAAATCAAAACAACGAATTCTATTAACAGATAAAACAGGTCTAAATAACAGGAGGCTTTCAGGCGAATAACTGTCTGAAAGCCTCTTCAATTTTGGACACCTGAACCACATTGATAGTATAGCTCTTAAAATCAACACCCTTATTGTATCGTGGTATCACAATCGTTTTAAAACCCAACTTTTCAGCTTCGCCTATTCGCTGTTCGATACGGGTAACAGGTCTGATTTCACCAGAGAGGCCAACCTCACCGGTCAGACAGATGCTACCCGGAATAGCCAGATCAGTGTTTGACGACAAAACCGCACTAACCACCGCCAGATCGATAGCCGGGTCGCTCACCTTAAGACCGCCGGCAATATTCAAAAAAACATCTTTGGCCGCCAATTTAAAACCGGCTCTCTTTTCTAAAACAGCCAGTAACATATTCAACCGGCGAAGGTCGAAACCCGTAGACGACCGCTGCGGCGTGCCATAAGCCGCCGTACTGGCCAACGCCTGAACTTCAATTAAAAACGGACGCATACCTTCAATGGCTGAAGCAATAGAAATACCGCTCATATTGCCATCCTGATGCGCCAATAACATTTCACTGGGATTGGACACCTCTCGAAGTCCGGAGCCCAACATCTCAAAAATCCCCATCTCGGAAGTAGATCCAAACCGATTCTTTACCGACCTTAATATCCGGTACATATAATGACGGTCGCCCTCAAATTGCAGAACCACATCAACCATGTGCTCCAAAACTTTAGGCCCCGCCAGGCTTCCTTCTTTAGTAATATGACCAATAAGCAGGACGGGCAAATCACGCTCCTTTGCCACCCGTAATATAGCGGCGGTGCATTCCCGTATTTGAGACACACTGCCCGGCGCCGACTCAACACCTTCACGTTCCATGGTTTGAACCGAATCAATGACAAGAAGACCGGGCTTAACATTATCCACATGATTTAAAATATGCTCCAGTGATGTTTCACTTACCACCAAACAATTAGCCCCCATATCTTTACCCAATCGATCGGCACGCAATTTTATTTGTTGTGGGCTCTCCTCACCTGAAACATAAAGCACCGTGATGTCCTTTAATTGCATAGCCAGCTGAAGCACCAAAGTAGACTTCCCTATTCCGGGCTCACCGCCAAGCAATACCATTGCACCAGGTACCATACCTCCGCCAAGCACCCTGTTAAACTCAACAATACCGGTGTCGATACGTGGTAGCTTATCAACAGATACCTCAGTAACCGGAACCGGTTTTTGCTTAACACCACTCAACGATCCAACACTTTTTAATGCGCCGGCCTTCCCGGTGATAACAGTCTCCTCAACAAAAGTATTCCATTCTCCACACGAATAGCATTTACCTATCCATTTTGGAGATTCCGAACCGCAGTTCTGACAAACAAATACCGTTTTGGTTTTGGCCATTATAAATAATTTAAGATCGAAAATACTGGTTTAAAAAAGCAACCACTTAACAAAAGTGCAGAAAAAGAAATAATAAAAAAAGACCGCCCAAAATGGGACGGTCATAAAAAACACTTAATATTTTCAATGAAAATAAATCAAATCAATTTGTTCGTCGCAGTATCGGGAAAAACAAAAATCGGCTTGAACGTCTTAGCATCTTCAAAGGGCATCATGGCATAGGTGATAATAATAACAATATCACCAACAGCCACCTTACGGGCAGCAGCTCCATTCAGACAAATCACTCCGGAGCCACGTTCTCCCTTAATGACATAAGTTTCGATACGCTCCCCATTGTTATTATTCACCACCTGAACTTTCTCATTTTCAATAATATTGGCAGCCTCCATCAATTCTTCATCGATGGTAATACTACCCACATAGTTCAGATTGGCCTCGGTAACAGTTACATTGTGTAACTTCGACTTTACAACATGAATGTTCATGACATACTGTTTTTGTAAACCACATTATCAATCAGCCTGATTTCACCTGCATAAACAGCTATACATCCCACAATATAATCGCTGTCGTCCCACAACATCACAGGCTGAAGGGTGTTTCCATCCACAATTTCAAAATACTCAACTTCTAACTGATTAGAAGCATTAATGGCATCCATCACCATTTGACGGGTTTCCTTCACACCATTAGCGAGTGCAAAATTACAAGAATCAAATAAAGAACGAGCGATTAAAGGTGCCTTTTTTCGCTGTTCGTCATTTAAAAGTAAATTTCGCGAACTCATAGCCAGCCCGTCTTCCTCCCGAATAATCGGGCAATCAACAACTTGCACACTCATATTAAGTTGCCGAACCATTTCCCGAACCACTGCAATTTGCTGAAAATCCTTTGCCCCAAAAAATGCCTTATGAGGTCTTACGATATCAAATAAACGACTTACGACCTGAGCCACCCCGATAAAATGTCCCGGCCGGAACTGACCTTCCATTACTTTATCAATCGACCCAAAATCAAACACCCTTGTATCGGGTTCAGGATACACTTCATTAACAGATGGCACAAAAAGAAGTTCACAGGCAGTCTGCCTTAAGAGTGCCATATCCTTTTCAATATCACGGGGGTATCGATCAAGATCGTCGGGATTATTAAATTGAGTCGGATTAACAAAAACGCTAACGACTACTACGTCGCAAAGGCGGCCGGCTTCCTTTACCAGCGACAAATGGCCCTGATGCAATGCACCCATTGTTGGCACAAAGCCTATTGTTTTTCCAGATGCTTTAAAGTCCTTTATTTTGGCTGCAAGTTGCGCCGAAGTTTCTACCACCTCCATAGTTTATAAATAAAAAAACAGAGCAAATTAAAAGAATAAAACCCAAAAATTAAAAAAAGGACTCTTAAAAAACCTTACTTCTTTTCACCAAAAAACACCAAAAACGATACATTGCAGCTAAAATCAGCATTTCACGAAGACCAAACGACTTTGTTTTGATCCTTTATTTTTTGTATTTTTGTGCAGAAAATAAAATTATACCTAAACAAAAAAGTCATCATTTATCTAATCACAGATGAATTGATGTCGTAAAATAAAATGTCGTAAAATAATTACGACAGATTGTTTCATTATTTAACAGACCAATGGAAAATACCAGAGTCTTATTTATCTCACAAAAAATCACCCCTTATTTACCGGAATCTGAAATGTCACTGATAGCCAGAAACCTACCACAGGGCATTCAGGAACGAGGCAAAGAAATCAGAACTTTCATGCCCCGATTCGGATCCATCAATGAACGACGCAACCAACTCCATGAAGTTATTCGTCTTTCAGGTATGAACCTGATCATTAATGACACCGATCACCCATTAATAATAAAAGTAGCCTCCATTCAGGCAGCCCGGATGCAAGTCTATTTCATCGACAATGATGATTATTTTCAAAGAAAAGAGACGCTAACCAACGAAGATGGCACTGAATTTGAAGACAATGATGAACGTGCCATCTTTTTCGCACGAGGTGTTTTGGAAACGACCAAAAAGCTAAGATGGGCCCCGGATATTGTTCATTGTCATGGATGGTTTACCGCCATGTCGCCATTAATGGTAAAAACACTAATGTCGGACGATCCATATTTTGCCAATTCCAAGGTTGTCTATTCGGTTTATAACGATGCCTTTAACCAGCCTCTCAACAAAGAAATGAAGGACAAACTGGTGGCTATGGGCGTTGAGGCAAGTAAGCTAAAACAACTGGACGATCCCACTTACACAAACCTGACCAAACTGGCTATTGATTTATCAGATGGCATTATTCAGGGAAGTGAAAGCATTGATTCTGAATTGACAGAGTACATTAAGGCTTCCGGAAAACCATTTTTAGAATACCAAAGCGAAGAAGATTATATTGATGCCTACAACAAATTTTATGATGAACTTTAATCAATGGATTAAAAAAGGCAGGGCACAAACAAACAAATAGAGGAGACACAACCATTTTACAGTTTTATGCAAAACCTGAAACAAAGATTAGCAACAGCTCTGGGCTCAATCGTTTTATCTTCGTTAATTATTGTTGGATGCACTAACGATCCATCCAATATTGGGGGCCAGATACTCCCAACGTCAGACCTGATCACGGCCAATGCCGACTCACAAAAGATGGTTGTCAAGAACATACTGCCGGAATCTATTTTATCAGACGGAACCATGCAAGGTGCCGTTGGATTTATAGGCCATTTTAACGATCCCCGACTTGGATCCACCAAGAGTGACTTCGTTACTGAAGTAAATATTGGCGACGCCATTGATAGTCTTGACGCCGACGGCTTAAACTATTTCCCCGATTCCGTGGTATTAAATTTATACTACACTAATTATAGCTGGTTTGGTGATAAAGATGCCAGTCTGAACCTCAAGGTTTATGAACTAACCGAACGTTTATCGTCCGACCAACCATACTATAGCAATGAGCCAATGGATGGCCGTTACAATCCGGTGGCACTGGGCGAGAAAAGAATCACGCCCTATGACAACAGAACAGACTCTTTATGGTCGGCTTACAAAGCAGACACCATACAAATACGTTTAACGGATGAGCTGGCTAGTCGACTATTCGACGTGCGCAATATTTCAACAGGGGATAAATCAGAACGCGATGCTTTTAAAGATATCCTAAACGGGCTTTATGTTACCCTCGACAACTCTTTGGATGTAACCAATGGTGTTTTATTGAGAATTGATTTATTAAATACCCTGTCAAATTTAACGCTTTACTACCATAAAGAATTTTACGACCTCGAAAAAGAACAAATACTGGCCATAGAGTCTCATAACTATGTCTTCCCAATAAACGAAGAAGGCCGTATCTTCAATCGCTTTGAACACACTTATACCTCAAATGTGATTTTCAATGATACAGACGCCGGTCAGGTATTCGCTCAAGGAATGGCAGGGAGCTATATGGAAGTTGATTTATCTGATATCTACGAGCAATGGGCTGACTCGGTAGATCATTATAGAATATCAAACTCACAACTAGGATTTAGTGTCGTTGAATTAATTTTGAAAGCTGATACAACCACATTAGATGAAGAAGAAGACCTGTACCTTCCAAAGAGTCAAACGCTCTCTATAAAGGTAAAAAACGAAGATGGTAAATTCACTTACCCTTCTTATGAAGAGAATAACGAAAGCTACATGGGCTTTTCAAACTCAGGCCAGGCAGGATTTAACAGCGAAAAAGCTTCTTTCACATTTTCGATGAGTAAAGACTATTTCCAATTCCAACTTAATAAGGTTTTAAGCGGAGAAACGCCTGATAAGTTATTTATCAGGCTACCCAGCACGCAATTTAATCCCTATCGCATCGTAATCTATAATAACCATGAGACCTATTTTCCAAAAGTAAAAGTAAAATATGTCGTCTACTAATAAAGAAAAATACTGAAAACAAAGCCCGGAAATTCGAGAGAATTTCCGGGCTTTGTTTTGCCTTTACAGTCAGATGAGTCTATTTCACCATCATCCGACTAATATATTTACCAATAATATCAAACTCAAGATTAACCACACTGCCCGTCCTAATCTGATGAAAATTAGTAAATTCATAAGTATAAGGAATAATAGCCACCGAAAAACGATCTTCTTTGCTGTTAACCACGGTTAAGCTCACCCCATTTACACAAACAGAGCCCTTTTCAACGGTAACATATCCCTGTGAACTCATCTTCTTATCAACATCGTACTGAAAGGTAAAATACCAACTGCCATCGGCCTCTTTCACTTCAACACAACGTGCCGTCTGATCCACATGTCCTTGTACAATATGACCATCCAATCGGCCATTCATCAACATACTGCGTTCCACATTTACCTTATCGCCAACATTAAGCAACCCAAGGTTAGATTTATCAAGTGTTTCCTGAATTGCAGTCACGGTATAGCCTTTGTCATCTTTTGCAACCACCGTCAGGCAAACGCCGTTGTGTGCCACACTCTGGTCAATTTTCAACTCATCCACAAAAGAACATTGGAGAGTTATATTCAAATTTCCTTTTTCTTTTATCAATTTTACTACCGTTGCCGCTTCTTCAATGATTCCGGAAAACATATTCTAAAGTTTAAAAATGAAACACTATAATCAAAAAAAACAGAACCAATAAAAACTAAAATGTAGGTTCTTAAATGATTTGAATGTGCTAATTTAGTAACAATTTACGAAACGGGTCAACGCTCAATCATAATTAAATGATTACAATATTATAATCCCGGTTAAAAATCAACCAGTTATGATACTATTAACAGGAGGAACAGGATTAGTAGGCAGTCACCTATTAGTTCAACTGACCGAAAAGGGTTACAAGGTAAGAGCTATTTACAGAAATAGACGCAACCTGGAAGAGACCAGAAAAATATTTCAATATTACCATCACAATGACACCTCGTTGTGGAATATGATTGAATGGGTTGAAGCCGACTTAACGGATTACTTTTCACTGGAACAGGCACTTGAGAAAGTAACACGCGTGATCCATGCTGCTGCTATGGTATCATTTAACCCGGGCGAATCAGACAAAATGATGGCTATAAACTCAGAGGGCACCGCCAACCTAATGAATGCCTGTCTGTCCAAAGGGGTTCAAAAGGTGTGTTATGTAAGTTCCATCAGTTCATTGGGCAAGCAACTCGACAATGCTTTGGTAAATGAAGAAGTGGAATGGCAGCCAGATTCACGCCGGTCGGCCTATTCACACAGCAAATTCAGAGCTGAGATGGAAGTCTGGCGTGCTTCAAAAGAAGGACTGCCGGTAGTCATAGTTAATCCATCCGTTGTAATAGGCCCGGTTAATTGGAAAAGAAGCAGCGGCAAACTCTTTTATTCGGTAAAACAAGGGATGCCTTTTTATACCAATGGCATAACCGGTTTTGTTGACGTGAGAGATGTGGCCAAAGCCATCATTATATTGATGGAAAGCGACGTTCTAAATGAACGTTTTATTCTCAATGGAGAGAATCTTCCTTTTAAAACGATGTTTACCATCATAGCACAAGAATTACATAAAAAACCACCGTTTATCAAAGTGTCAAAACCACTCACCGAGTTGGGCTGGCGTATTAACCTCCTTCTCTGTTTTATTGCCGCCAAAGCACCAGCCATCACCCGCGACACAGCACGATCGGCTCAGTTAAAGTCCTTTTATTCGGCGGATAAATTTAAAAATCGCTTCAAATTCACCTTTACTCCCATCCAGGAAGCGGTAAAGAACACCGCCCGCTGGTATCAATTAAACCAATAACATCAGAATCCAGACATCTTATTTTCATGACCCACTCAAAAAAAAGATCTAAAAAAAAGAAAGCCTCACCATTGAAAAAAAGGGTTATGCTATGGGCTTTCAAATTATTGACATTGGGTATAAGCCTTCTGACTCTTTTTATATGTTTAGTTTACATAGGCCTGTTTGGCCGTTTGCCAGACAAACAAACGCTCAAAAACATCCGCCACGAAACAGCCTCGGCAGTTTATTCGTCAGACGATAAACTTATTGGGAAATACTATATTGAAAACCGTCTGACAATTGATAATAAAGACATCTGCCAACATGTGAAAAATGCCCTGATAGCAACGGAAGACAGCCGATTTTTTGAACATAAAGGATTGGATTACATTAGTCTGGGGCGGGTTATCATCAAAACATTTCTTTTGGGTGATTTTAGTCAGGGTGGCGGCAGTACCATCAGTCAACAGCTGGCAAAAAATCTATACCCCCGAAAAGATCTGGGCTTCCTGACGCTTCCGGTAAGTAAAATCAAAGAAATATTTATCGCCTCCCGGCTGGAACAAGTCTATAACAAAGATGAAATACTGGGCTTATATCTAAACACAGTTCCTTTTGGAGAAAACATTTATGGCATTGAAGTCGCAGCCAACCGCTTCTTCAATAAAAGGTCCTCTAAACTAACTCCTCCTGAAGCGGCAACACTGGTAGGCATGCTGGCCGCCAACACAGCTTATAATCCGAGATTAAATCCTGAAAGGAGTAAAAAACGCCGTGACATCGTTTTACAGCGTATGCAGCAAAATGGTTTTCTAAGCGACGACGAAGCCCGCCTTTATCGCTCGCAACCCATCAAAACCAGCTACCATCGTCTCGACCGAACCACAGGGCCTGCGCCCTATTTTCTGGATCAGGTGCGGATTCAGACACTCGACATTCTGCACCAAACGTATGGTGACACCTACGACATCTATACCCAGGGACTAAAAATATATACGACACTTGATACAGAATTACAACGTTTTGCATCTGATGCTGTACACCAGCACATGAGTTACCTGCAAAAAACATTTAACACACATTGGAATCAGTCAGAGCCGTGGGATGCTTTTCCGTCGTTCTTCAAACAGGAACTCAAAAAGACCCCTCGTTATCAGCAACTACAGAATCAGGGCTTAAGCGAAACCAGCATCATCAAAACTTTGGGAAAACCAACACGCATGACCATCTTCACTAACGGTGTCGAAAAAACGATTTCAATTTCGCCCATCGATTCCCTCAGGCTGGCTTTACGAACATTGCAGTCCGGTTTTTTGGCCGTCAACCCAACCAACGGCTACGTACTTGCCTGGAGTGGCGGTCTCAACTACAAATACTACCCGTACGACCATGTAACTTCACGACGACAAGTGGGCAGCACCTTTAAACCCATTGTTTATGCCACCGCACTAGACGAAGGGGTTATGCCGTGCGAAATGATTTCAAACGAACAAAAGACTTATGATGATTGGACGCCATCCAATGCCGATGGCAACCACAAAGGTTACTACAGCGTAAAAGGAGGGCTTGTCAATTCTGTCAATACCGTGGCGGCAGAACTGATTAACCGAACAGGTGTGACGGATGTTATCACAATGGCACGCCAAATGGGCATTGAATCAACGATTCCGAAAGTGCCATCCATTGCTCTGGGAACCGCCGAGCTCTCCCTACTGGAAATGGTAACGGCCTATACCGCCTTTGCCAATTATGGGCATGCCATAAAACCGGTGTTAATAATGCGCATTGAAGATGCCAACGGAAAAATACTGTATCAAAATGAAGAACACAATCACTTGTCTGAGGCCTTTAACGAAGAGACCGCCCGAATGATGGTACAAATGCTACGTGAGGTTGCGCAACGAGGAACAGCGCATAGCCTTTATCAACGCTACCATTTAACAGGCGACTATGCCGGCAAAACCGGCACCACACAAAACAATACCGATGGCTGGTTCATTGGCTTTACCCCCAATTTGGTCGCCGGCATTTGGGTGGGCGCCGACCATCCCATCATCCGCTTCCGGACCACGGCATTAGGGCAAGGGGCACACATGGCTTTACCTATTTTTGCCCGATTTATGCAAAAAGCTGAAGCCTCGGCAAACCAGCGCTATCTGTCACAAAACATTTTCTATCCACTCCCCGACTACCTCGCCGATCAAATGGATTGTGGCGATTACATGGAAGATTTCCAACCGGCTGAAGAGATGAATTTTTTTGAACGACTATTCGCGCCAAACGAATCAGAAAAAACAAACGAAAAAATGCAGGATACAGATACACTTCGTGACAACAACAAAGGATTACTAAATCGTATGCGGGATATTTTCAGGAAGAAAAAATAAACACAATATCACAAAAGCAGATCATAGGCAAAATTAATTCACCTCTCAAAGAACAAAGTGATGCAAATTTTATCCCCATCGGAAAGATGCTAAAGACTCACACAACTTTTAGCCTCTTTTCGGTTTCATTTTCCCCAAATTACTTCTGCTTTTCGGCCAATAACAAAGAACAATACGGCCAATATAAAGAAAAATAAGACCGGTGGTAAAGGCTCCCACAAAAAAAGAAAATATTGCGTACACGCATCAGCAAAAAAAGCCAGACTACCCATCCACACCCAATCCTGTCGTTTTTTACGACGACCTGTCCGCCAAAAATAAAACGCCAAAGCTGCCATTGCCATACCCCACGGCAACAACTGAAGAGCAGTAGCCGATTCCCAGGCCTCCCATGAAGCATAATTGCCAAATAAGGCACACATCCAAAAAGAAAACCACATCAGCAGCAATCCCAACTGCAGCGTGAGACTATAAAAACGCGTTATATAGCCCAATTTCTTCAACCCTTGAAGTACCAGCATAAAAACAGCCGAAAAAACGAGATAACGCACTGCCAGATTCATGCCCCAAAATACAGCGTTCCAATCATCGGCGTAGGCGGTTTGAAGCCCAAACCAAAAGAAAAAAAGGGCACATCCTAACAGCCATAAGAGAGAAGATCTGAAAAAATAACCAAGACACAAAATCATAATGGCCCCCGTTAGGAGCTGTAAGATTTGTGTTCCTGGCTGCCATTCAAAAATAACGTGCGCATAATACAACATACCGCCAAACGACAGCCCTGACATCAAAAGCAATGCTTCTTCAAATATTCGGGACGACACTTTGGCTGAATTTTGCACAAACCAGGCAACCAAAATAAAAGTGACAGTTAAAACCCCCAGCAATATCATAAAAAAACCATCCGACAAAGCCACAAAATTATCCAGCAAACGCAAAACCCATTCATCGGCTACCAGCTGAAAAAATGCTATCACCATGAAAAAAACCGCTAACCCAAGCATGTTTTGTGCCACACGGTGCCAATTAACGGCTTTTCTGCCTATATCACTGCTTAACAACTGTTTCTGATCAGATGAAAGCAATCCCTTTTCAACCCAATTTTCAAGCAGACGCTCTACCAATACATATTGCTTTTTGGATAATTTCACGAGTAATTATTTATATTAAAATCCAAATATTTTTTTTAATCTCACAGAAAGCTCACAAAATAAATAAATTATATGGAATCCTATTCCTTTTAACACACGATCAATCCTTTTAATATTCTAAATTAGAATCACTTGTTAAATGCTTACCCAAAATATACGGTGGCAAAAAACCATTTTTGAAGCTTGCGTAGTACGAAAAACGGAAGTTTACTATGATAACTAACCGTTTAAAGGACAAGTATAATGCAGGAAATACACTCTTCCTGCAAACACTTTTTACCGGTTGACGACCGATATTAAATGCCAGCCGATCAATAACCTACGCAGCAAGACTAAACAAGTGTAAGTGAAAAACCAAACCAGAACCTCCAAATTTCAGAAATCATTCACATTCTCCTTAAACGTCGCCACATCAACAATATCCAAAAGCCCTTATATTATGACAACCGTCTCCTCGTATCAATTGCAGGTTATAAACTTTCACGAATGGTTAAGGCACCTTCGCCCCTAACGCTATATATCCGTTCAATAATATCGACCACTTTCATACCCTCCAAAGCATTGGTAGCCACCTGCATTTCGCCTTTAAGCGTTTTTACCACATTTTCAATAACGGCACCATGATTAGAAGCCGATCCTTTATAGCCACCGTAATCGTTAGCCGGCAGGGCTTCTTCCAAGGGTTCAGGAACATAATCCTTCACATGGCAATAAGCCACTTTATCCATATACTGACCGGCAACTTTCACCGATCCTTTTTCCCCGATAATAGTAATGCTGCTCTCCATATTTTTATCCCACACAGCCGTAGAGTAATTAATGGTTCCCATACCGCCATTAACGAAATCAAAAATGACAGTACCGGCATCTTCAAAAGGTGTTGACTGATGATGAGCAAAATTTCCAAAATTTCCTTTTATATTCTCAATATCACCAAACAGCCAATACATGATGTCAATAAAATGGGAAAACTGAGTGAATAATACCCCACCATCCAAATTGGCGGTTCCATGCCATCCGCCGGGTTTATAGTAACGTTCATCCCTATTCCAGTAACAATTTAGTTGCACCATAAAAATACGCCCAAGCCGTTGCTCGCTAATCATCTGTTTCAGCCATTTAGCAGGTGGCGAATAACGATTCTGCATCACGGCAAAAACCTGACGTGACATCTGTAACGCTTTAAAAATAACTTTTTCAGCATCGCGACGTGTCAAAGCCAGCGGTTTTTCCAAAACCACATGCTTATGATACGCCAGCACTTGCAACCCCATTTGAGCATGTAAACCATTGGGCGTACAAATATTAATAACATCGGCATCGGTATGAACCAATAATTCTTCAATAGAAGAATAGTAAGGAATTGAAGGATCCTCAAAACCAGTTTCAGTAGCCTTGCGGATATCACAAACCGCGACCAACTGCGACTCCAAATTTCGTTCAATCATGGCAACATGACGCTTGCCGATGTGCCCCAGTCCCACGACTGCAAATTTTACCGCTACACTCATTCTTTCAATATTTTACTAACACCATTATCGTTAAGTTCATAGCACTGACCGCTTTCAGGACACACCGCCCTTCCATTATCAAACACTAATTTATGACCATACTCACTAATCCATCCGGTCTGTCTGGCCGGCACACCCGTCACCAATCCGTAATCAGGCACATTGTGTGTTACCACAGCTCCAGCGCCAACAAAAGCATACCTACCAATAGTCACCCCACAAACAATCGTCGCATTTGCGCCAATCGTAGCACCCTTTAACACCTTTGTGGGACGATATTCATGTCGCCGGCTAATGGCACTACGAGGATTAAACACATTGGTAAACACTACCGATGGACCGATGAAAACATCATCGTCGCAAGTAACGCCTTCATACAATGAGACGTTATTTTGCACCTTTACATTATTACCCAACACCACCCCGGCAGCCACCATCACATTTTGCCCCAGAGAACAATTCTTTCCAACAGAACAACCGGAAATAAGATGACAAAAATGCCAGATACGGGTACCTTCACCAATCAGACAGCCGTCATCAACAATGGCAGATTCATGTATCATTTAAATAAATATTACAAATAAAACGACAGCGCAAACTCCTGACTTTTGAACAGGAACTATTTAACTTTTATAGAATTCTTTAATAGTTCTAACCACTCTATCCACATCCTGCAACGACATTTCGGTATGAACAGGCAGAGACAGCACATCGCCACACAAATTTTCGGCAACAGGTCGGCTAATACCATCGGCCCAATTCTCAAAAGCTTTTTGATGATGCAACGGTACCGGGTAGTACACCCGCGATGAAACACCCTGCTCTTTCAAATATTTCTGTAGCCGATCTCTGCCTCCATTAAAAACCCTGATGGTATATTGATTATAAGTGTGGGTTGCCAAAGCATCCATCCCAGGCACAGCCAGATCCTGTAATCCAGCCAGACCTGCGTTATACCGTGTGGCTATCTTTTGTCGGATTGACAAAAACTCATCCAGATAGTTCAGCTTAACATTAAGAATCGCCGCCTGAAGGGTGTCAAGCCTCGAATTAAAGCCAACCACATCATGATAATACCGTTTAGAAGAGCCATGCCCGGCCAACATTTCCATTTTAGCCGCAAGGCGCTCATCGTTGGTAAAACAAGCCCCTCCATCTCCGCACCCACCCAAATTCTTGGTAGGGAAAAAAGAGGTACAGCCGATATGCCCAATGGTACCCAGCTTCTTTTTGCCCCCCCGATAATGGTAATCGGCCCCAAGAGACTGGGCCACATCTTCAACAACATACAGATGATGCTTGTCTGCCACGCGCATAATATCATTCATTGCCGCAGCCTGTCCAAACAAATGTACAGGAAGCACAACGCGGGTACGCGGCGTGATAGCAGCTTCTAATAAATCAGACGAAATATTAAACGTTACGGGATCTACATCCACGAAAACAGGCTTCAGTCCAAGCAAAGCAATGACTTCGGCCGAAGCCACAAATGAAAAAGCGGCTGTAATGACCTCATCGCCCGGCTTAAGGTCGAGGGCCATCAAAGCCATTTGCAAAGCATCAGTTCCATTACCACATGGCACCACATAGTCAACATCAAGATATTTAGACAAATTAGCAGCCAACAAAGACACTTCCGGGCCATTAATATAATTAGCACCTGCCATGGCACTCAAAACAGCCGCATCCAATTCGCTCTTCATCCGCCGGTAAAGTGATTTCAAATCAACCATTTCCATATCTTTCTGCCCGATCATCCTATTATCATTAAAATCTTTATTTCTCTAAAAGCAATCGCAGATACACGTAACAAAAGAGAATTTATTACCGCACTCATGTTAAAAACCATTTCAACAGTCACACAAAAGCCCTGCCGATTTAATCTTTATGCTAAAAAAACGATTGCTATTAAGAAACGTTAAAACAGCGGAGATATTATTTTAAATCGTCATATACTTTAAGTTCTGCCAGCCTTTGTCGAAAAGAATAAAACCGAACCGTTTTTTTTGTCATCAGCTCCCGTACCAACCGAATGGTGTCAGGCCCAATATTTTTCGAATTAAGCATAATCTGACTGTTATCGCGGGCCATGGTCATCATATAGCCCCATTTAAAACGGGTTTTATTTTCGGGTGATAAACGAAAATATCTGGCACCCAAATTAAACCATAAATGCCCCCAAAGTTCCCGATGTGTAAACCCCAACGGCTTGCCATCGCCATAACGACTCAGCGAATTAGTTGAAAAGAGCCCCTGCAGATAAAAGACAAAACGCAGTAAACCCGGTATAAGCACCGATTCTTTGGGGAACTCCCAAAAATAGCCATTGGTCGCTTTAAACAAAACGGAGTCGTTAAAACGATAGTACAAATCACGAGGGATCGCCCTATAATCGAACGGGAACTGAGGTTCCAGACTCTTCGTCCCAAAGACCACCGAAGAATCAACCCGAATACCATTGGCTTTTAAAGCATCGGCCAGCTTACTAAAAGGATGCACACGCGAACCTCCGGCTCTGAACACCCGCACCTTATAATCGGGATCCTCCTTTCTGATAACCGACTCCATCAGAATCCGGGCCTGCGTGATGCAGCCCATAACCGTCTCAACATCATCAGGATTGGGTTCATCCCACAACCGATGCAGTGAAAACCGATTATGGTGAAACTGCCACTGATTATTCTCCCAACACGCATCGAGCCAATGCGGATAAATTTGCATTTGCACATCATGACCGGAACGAATCAGCGTCCTGATTTGCTGTTCAATCATATCACGATCATAATACAAATCGCCTACTTTATCCTCCAACTGTTTAAGTCTGTAGAAATGAAGAATATCCCAAAACACCGTCATCTTATAACCATGACGGTTCAATTCAGTCATCAGTCGACGTACCGGGCGAATCATACAATTTTCGACCGTTCCCGAATCAGAACCAAAAAACAGTTCATAATCAACCGACAAGAGAAAATTCTTCATAAACAGTTTCTAACGATAAGCTACCCCCTAAAATAAACATTTTATTAACTAATCAAGTCTGCCATATATGTGAAACCAGAAAAACCAAAATTATTCACAAAAAAGATAGAATAGTAAATTATCCCGAAAACAAAATAACAAAAAATGGATGTTCGGAAACTACCCGGGCTCAATTACATACCGGTAGAAATACAACTGACTATTATGAACTTACCGTCGTGTTTTATGTTTTTGGAAGAATATCCATACCTGCATTATACTGTTTTTAACCTCCGGGGTTTAAAAAAAAGTGATTTTTATAACTCAAAAGTTAAAAATCAGCATCTTTTGGCTTAAAACCTCCTGTTTAGACAATAGCTAAACCTGTTTTATTTCTGTTATTAGCTTTTAATTTATCTTCCTTTAGCCCGTGTTTGTCTATAAAGTCAACTTCTGCGTTATACTTATCATAACAACAGTCATTTACAAAAAGAAAACTCCTTTATTTTTATAACTTCGCAAGCCTTGAATTTCAACTTTATATTTCAAACACTTAGTTTATAAACAGACTTTATCTAATAAAAACAACCCTTAGCAATAAATTATATTTTCAGGCTTAGAAAATTCCTGAAACAGAAATAGAATCAATCAATTTGAGAACTAAAAAATTTATAAGCCCCTCTGCACGCTGAGTGTTATTAAAAATGAGTCCGTTTGGCTGTCAATCATTTTTCTGACAGCCAAATTAAATTTAGTTTGCACTCTAAAATTATTTTGAGAGGTAAATTGACTCTAATTTGACTTCAAAATTTTTCTGACAGTCAAATCAATTTTAGTTTGCACCCGAAAATTTTTCTGGGCGAAAATCTAATTTTTTAGTTCTGATTAAAATGTTATTGCCTCCTAAATCAGTTTTAATGAAGCATAAAAATTCATTTTTATACCCAATCAAAATATTTTAAAGCCTCAACAGCAACCAGACAAAAAACATAAAAAGCAGATGTCGTGCGACAAGCAAATCCGGGGCGAAATTCTGATGACGATCGGACACCCCCTTTTTGCAATATAGACACCAGAACACGTCAAGAGCATTGACTCCGTTAAAATATTCCGGAAATAAAACGAAAAAATTAAGGCACAAACACGCTGAAATAGAGAGCAAAGAGTTGATTGTTCCTGGAAAATAGAAAGGCCGCCCTGAAACTACAAGACGGCCTCTTTGAAAAAAAACATTATAATCTACAATCCGAATGCTTTGCGGATAGTATCTACATAATCAAGTTTTTCCCAGGTAAAAAATTCCACTTCTTTTTCCACCTCAACGCCATTCTCCATCACCTTCACCTTTTCCATATAAGGCTCGCGCCCCATGTGTCCATAAGCTGCGGTGGCCTCAAAAATAGGGTTCTTCAACCCCAGACGACGAACAATCATCCCGGGACGAAGGTCGAATATGGTTTGAATCCGTTCTGCAATAGCCGCGTCATCAAATTTAACTTTAGACGTGCCATAGGTGTTAACATATACCCCCACAGGCTTCGCCACACCAATGGCGTAAGCCAATTGTACCAGAACTTCATCGGCCACGCCTGCGGCAACCATATTTTTAGCGATGTGACGAGCGGCATAAGCAGCCGAGCGATCCACCTTTGAACAGTCCTTACCAGAAAAAGCGCCACCACCATGCGCGCCTTTACCGCCATAGGTATCAACAATAATTTTACGTCCGGTAAGCCCCGTATCACCATGCGGACCACCAATGACAAACTTACCGGTAGGATTAACATGCAGAATATAATCGGAGAAAAGTCCGGCCACATTTGCATGCAGTTTTTCCTTCACACGTGGTATTAAAATATGCTGAACATCCTCTTTTATTTTAGCCAACATGGCATCGTCCTCATCAAACAGGTCGTGTTGCGTTGACACTACAATGGTATGCACTTTAACAGGCTTATTGTTCCCGTCGTACTCCATGGTCACCTGCGATTTGGCATCGGGGCGTAAGTAGGTCATCACCTTCCCTTCACGACGAATGGCTGCCAGCTCGAGCAATAACAGGTGCGATAACTGCAAAGGAAGAGGCATATATTCTTCGGTGTCACGACAAGCATAACCAAACATCATACCCTGATCGCCGGCACCCTGGGTTTCTTCACTTTCGCGATCCACACCACGGTTAATATCCTCCGACTGCTCATGCAATGCCGATAAAACACCACACGACCCAGAGTCGAACATATATTCGGCTTTGGTATACCCAATACGCTCAATCACGCGCCGGGCAATCTGCTGAACAGGCACATAACCCAGCGTTTTAATCTCGCCACTTACGACCACCAGTCCTGTTGACACCAATGTTTCACAAGCAACTCGCGAATTTGGATCCTGACGCAACAATTCGTCGAGAACGGCATCAGAAATTTGATCGGCCACCTTGTCGGGATGTCCTTCCGACACAGACTCCGAGGTAAACAAATATCCCATAATAATATACCATTACTTACCCTGTTCAATTATGAACAAAGTAATGTTAAACAAAAAAAGAATGGGGAATTTGGAAAGCTAAACATCGCGTTTTAGCACTTTTTTTAAGTGGTTGCAATCGGCCAAATCCCTCCACTAAATTTATCATACAAAGAAACAAAAATTATTTCAATATAGGACACAAATATCCAAATTCATGAACGCAATAAAATGACAGAAACCATCAATATTTAATAACCACATTTCAAAGAGACCCCGGGGATGGCGCAAAAAACAAACAGACAATATATAAAACATGACAAGGAGTAAGCAGCCTTTCACTATATTTAAACCTTTAACGAATTCTAAAAACCAACCAACAATGACGATCAAGGGCCTTCAATCCTTCATTATAGCATGCATTCTCCTGTTCATCACAACATCTTCGTGTATATCTGCCACAACCGACTTAACTCACCATAATGTGATACCCAAACCTTTATCAGTTACGGCTACACATAATGTATACCGGCTAATGGATGAAACCACGGTTACCATTAACTGCGAAGAATTACGTCCGCTGGCCCAATACCTCGTAGAATTGCTGAAACCGGCCACAGGTTTTTCATTTTTTATTGAAAACAAGGTATCAGAACCCGAAAAAAGATCCATCTCTCTATACCTTGATGAATCGTTTGAATTAAAAAATAAGGAAGCTTACAGATTGACTATTAATGAACACCACATTGAAATAATATCAACAAAAGATGAAGGTATTTTCAGAGGTCTCCAGACGCTGCGTCAGTTATTACCTGCCACCATTGAAAGCAAAAAACAACGATCCGGATCATGGGAAATTGCAACCGGTATCATCACCGACCAACCAGGATACAGCTATCGGTCCACGATGCTCGATATAAGCCGTCATTTCTTCGATGTAACAACAATAAAACGCCACATCCGAAATATTGCGCTATACAAAATAAATACGTTACACCTGCATTTATCCGACGATCAAGGCTGGCGCATTGAAATTAAATCGTGGCCTAACCTAACAACACATGGGGCAAATACAGAAGTAGGTGGTGGCAAAGGAGGCTTTCTCACTCAGGAAGATTATAAAGAGATAGTGTCGTATGCTGCCCGATATTTCATTACCATAGTTCCCGAAATTGATATGCCCGGACATACCAATGCGGCGCTCGCATCCTATCCCGGACTAAACTGTGATAACAAGGCCAGGGATTTATATACCGGCACGGAAGTAGGGTTCAGCTCACTATGCACCAATAAAGAACTCACATACCAGTTCGTCGATGATGTCATCAGAGAAATTTCAGCCATAACACCAGGCCGCTACTTTCACATAGGCGGCGACGAATCGCACGCTACCACACATCAAAATTATATCGACTTCATTAATCGCGTACGAACAATGGTTAAAAAAAATGGCAAGCAGATGATTGGTTGGGAAGAAGTAGCACAAGCAAGCATTGACAGCAGTGACCTGATCCAATTCTGGAATCAACCCCAAACAGCAATCAACGGAATAAAGCAGGGCGCGCAGGTCATTATCTCGCCTTCCAAATATGCGTATCTGGATATGAAATACAATTCAAATACCTTAATAGGACAAAATTGGGCTGCAATAATTGACGTAAAGAGAGCTTATGAATGGAATCCATTACTTCTGATTAACGAAATTACAAAAAAAGACATTATTGGTTTAGAAGCTCCATTATGGACTGAAACCGTAAAAACAGCCGATGACATCGACTACCTTGTATTTCCCCGGTTAGCTGCCATTGCCGAAATAGGCTGGACTCCCGACGCACAAAAAAACTGGAATAACTTCTGTAAACGATTATCAGAAAATGGTAAAAGGATGAAACAACTCGAAATCAATTTCTATCCTTCACCATTAATCTCATGGGACAATAATCAATAAGTGCCAAACAGTTCTGACGTTTCAAAATCCCATCCTAAAACAGTTGAAATTGGTTGCACCAATTGTTCAGCCATTTTCTTCTGCCCGCTGTATGCGGGATGTGAATCGGCACCCAAATCGGTTTTTCTGTTCAAAAGACCATCCGGCAAACCTATAAAATAGACATTGTCATCGCCATAAAGCGTATTCATAATATCCACCACCTCCATTACATATTCAAAAGCAGGTTTCTGAAGCATCGGTCCCACCATGCAAAAAACCGGGATATTACCGTAGGCCGCCCGAACATCAAGAATCAATTTCTCATAAGCCCTTTGAAAAACAGCCTTATCGGGATGGGGACGGGTAGAAAAATCATTGGTTCCCAAATTTATGACAACTACATGGGGTACCCAACTGGCAAAATCCCATAAAAGAGAAGAATCATTATCAAGCGTTCTGTTAAAGCGACCCGTCATAGACGTTTTATGCGTAGAAATTTTTTGTGGATCGCCATAATTACGCACCACTCCCAACCCGGAATGGGAAGAATAACGTCCTTCAGCATTAAACGCACGCGCCAAAATTGCCCCATAAGCTTTTTGATTATTCTCAGTCTCCGGCTTAAAACTATCAGATGCCGCAACACCTTCAGTTCCGTAGCCACAGGTAATTGAATTACCAATAAACTCTATCTTACGAGACTTGATAAAATCGGGGACATCCATTTGTCCGTTTTTTTTCAGCAAAAGCCCATAAAACAAAACCTGCCCCATATCTCCTTCAGTGCGTTTAACCAGGTCGACCTGATGAGGCCCCTTTCCCTTTAAACCATTAATCCATAAAATTGTATCTCCGAGTGAATGAACGACCTCCTTCAACCGGCCATCGACCAGCAGGTTAAAATAGTTCTTCTCGCCTCCATTAAACTTCAATGCCACATCACGACCAGAAAATTTAAAATGCACACCAACTCCGGGCCAATCATAACGCACAAAACGATTGTCGGACATATCCGTACGGCCTGAATAATACAAACGAGCATCATGCGCTGAAATAGACTTAAAATCAGACTGTCCGGAAACATGAACAACAGTAAATATCAAAAACGAAACAACACCTATCCATTTCATCATAAAGCAATTATATTAAACAAAATATATTTAATTACACATTGTATCAAAAACAAAAAGAATTTTCTTCGTTACTCTCACTTTCAAAATGATCATTAAGGGCCGAAAACTCCTGCTTTTCAAATTTTGAAAGCCTCAAAATAATACAATACACCCCCTATAAACAAGTACTACGATCTTATTTTATGCCCCTTCAGCGCATAATAAAGAATGTAAAAAAATATAGGGACGATCACCCAATAAGCATTTTGGGCTCCTACAGAGTCTTTCACAAAACCATAAATTGTCGGAATCAAAGCACCCCCAACAATAGCGATGACCATAAGAGAGCTCCCGGCTTTGGTAAAATGGCCCAGGTCGGTCATTGCCAGCGGCCAGATGGCAGGCCACATCAAGGAACATCCCAATGCTATAAAAGCCACAAAATAGATAGAGATAGCCGCAGGCGTCAGAACCACCAACAAAGAACCAATGATAGCTGTGAGCGATACTATGATTAAAGCAGTAGACTGACTCACATATTTTGGAATAAAAATAATGCCGGCTAAATATCCGATGACCATTCCCACGGGAGCAATCCATGCGTAAAATTCAGGGTTTGACAAATGAAGCTCTCCGGCATAATCGACCAAAGTTCCCAAAGAAATAGTTTCGGCTCCCACATACAAAAACAAAGCTAAAACACCCAGCAATAAATGCGGGAACTGCCATACCGAAGTTTTTGTGGCCGCGTAGGGACAATCTTCAACACGCTCTTCACCGGCCGCTTTGACTTCAGGCAAAGGGGCTAACAAAGCCAAAATACCAAGGGCAACAAACACTACTATAATAATCGTAAAAGGCGTATAAATATCAGAAAACTGAACATCCTGCACGCTTTTCCCAATCACCAATGCCAAAAACATTGGCGCCACCGGCCAGGCCAGCTTATTGGCAATTCCCATAATACTGATACGCCGGGCCGCACTCTCCATAGGTCCTAAAATTGTGACATAAGGATTTACAGTTGCCTGCAGAAAGGTATTGCCCATACCACTAATAAAAGAAGCTACAAGAAACAACGGAAGACTCTCCATCTTTGCGGAAGGAATATACAGGTAAAACCCGATCGAAAACAAAAGAAACGACAGTGCCATCGTTTTTTTATAACCAATTTTCTTTATCACCAACGAAGAGGGATATCCGAAAATCAAAAAAGCAGAAAAAGTCGCGGCCAACACCAGGTAAGACTGTCCTGAAGAAATTTCAAGCGACTGATTCAATAAAGGAATTAGATAACTATTAATTCCCAGAGCAAAGCCAATGGCAAAAAACATGGTTCCCAATATAACCAGAGGGAAAAAATAATTTTGTGCTTGTTTTTTGGATTCAGAGGATAGATTCATAAATCAAACATTGAGATTCTATTTTACGAAAAATAAAAATATTACCTGATTAAGAGCGACTATAGATTAACCTTTGGCCCTAGCTATTCATATATTTACGAAAGCCATTACACCATTTCATACTTTGATCTGATTGCCATGCGTTGACCTGTTATAAATACCACAACCACCTTTCAAACAAACAGATGCCCCCCGGGGTGCACAAAAAACCAACAATATAAACCTAAAAACACTTTCCCAACCGAAACAAAATTACAACAATATACACATCGGCCAATAATAACGGCCGTTTTTCGGAACAACAAAGATTTTGAAAAAGGCTGATAGCAATGAGATAGAATCACGGCCATTTCAAAGCCGGCCTCAATCATCAGAAAGGGATCCGACAAGTGGCATCTCCTTTGGCACCTGCTTTCTGCTAAAAAAACAGAAGACTTATCTTTTCAATATTAAATGACAATGAATACCGCATGTAGAATCAAAAAAAGCTAAAAGGACTTTATCTTTTAGCTTTTCATTTTGGTTAAATGACATCGATCGATTCAAAATCAAATTTATGACACCCCCTGCTCCCTTTTGCCAGAAAAAGCCAAATAAGACAAATACAAAGCCCCAGCCAGGATCACTATCACAGAACCAACCTGTGAGCCCATTGCATCAGACGTCAGGCCCATTAAAAAGGGAATAACAGCACCACCAAAAACACCTGTAATCATTAAACCGGAAATTTCATTGGCCTTATCAGGACGCGACTGAATCGCCATCCCGAAAATAATTGGGAAAATATTGGCTATGGTAAATCCAATAATACCGTAGAGCGCAAAAATAACGAACCGATCACCCACAAAAATCAAAGTCAGGAGTGCCAATACTGCACCGGCTATATTAATTTTAAAAAATTTAACCGACGAATATTTAGCTAAAAAAAATGCGCCCAAAAATGCGCCCAATGTTCTAAAGGCAAAATAGACACTAGGGCCGTACCCGGCTTCGATTGAGGACAGACCACAACGTTCCATCAAAATTTTGGAAGAAGCCGTATTAACCCCCACATCAACACCAACTACAAACAAAATACCCAGAAATATCAACAAAATAGTTCTATCTTTTAAAATACCAATCACGCTGGCAAATGAACTGGCCTTTTCTTCAACCGGCTCTTCAATGATCGTGGTTGCCATAAGCCATACGGTAGAAAGCAATGTGATGACAGCATAGATGGGGAAAATATACTGCCAGTTACCCAGCTGGTTTGCGGCAAAGGCAGCAATAAAAGGCGCACTAAAAGAAGATATTGCCTTTACAAACTGGCCGGCCGTTAAACTGCTCGTCAGCTTATCGCCTTTAACAACATTGGTTAACAATGGGTTTAAGGATACCTGCAAAATGGTGTTTGCAATTCCCAATAAGGCAAAAGCAATTAATGAAGTAAAAAAGGTATACTCAATGAGTGGAATAAACATAGCCACAATAGTAATGACATTACTCAAGAGCACTGTTTTTTTGCGCCCAATACGATTCATAAAAATACCTGTGGGAACAGAAAAAATCAGAAACATTGAGAACAAAGCCACTGGTATCAGATTCGACAGAGTGTCTCTAAATTCAAGACTATAGGCCCCCAACAAATCTTCTTTAACATGCGCAGAAGTAATTCCCACGACATCACAAAATCCCATTACAAAAAAACCGAATAAAACGGGAAGGATGGTTGATACACTCACTTTCTTTTCCATAAACCTGAATTGTAAATAATTATATTTATACTTCTGTTGTACATCATCTCACCGAAGGCTGCGGTTCTTGCACACCCCAGCTTTTATTCGGATTTGGGCCCAATTCAATTTCAAGTACGCCTCCTTTTATTAAATCAGAATGATAGAACCAGCAATTATTTAAGATCTGATGATTCAGTTTCGCCGATTGAATATACAGATTCTCCGGACTATTGTTTTTCGTTTTAATGACGAACCGCTTCCCCGGGAAATAACGATTGTCCAGTTGAATGGTAACCTTATCGAAAACGGGACTTGTAATATCATAGTACGGATTGACGGAAGCTCCACCATCCACCTCAAACAACCCAATAGCCATCAACACCCCCAAGGCGCCCATTTGCCCTTGATCCTCGTCACCACGGTAACCATCATAAGGCGTAGTATCAGCAAAAGAAGCCTTGACTTTTCGGACCCACTTTTGAGTTAACCATGGCGATCCGGCATAATTAAAGAGATGAACCATGGCCGTTCCGGGCTGATTTCCATAATCGACCCAACTGGAAGCATGATTTTTATTTTTACCCACAAAAGCGAGCGGTTCCCCTGCCACAAACGAATGATTCAAAAAGTCAGTATAAACCTCGTTACCACCAAATAAATTAATCAATCCCGGCATGTCATGAGGAACAAAATTGGTATAAATAGCGGCATTGCTTTCACAAAAACCACGTGCGCTAAAGCCATCAGCCACCGGTTTAAAATCAGTTATCCAGCTGCCATCCATCTCCCGCGGATGAATTAATTTTGTTTCTGTATCCCACAAATTTTTATAATTCTGACCACGACTGTTAAAAAACTTAAAATCCTCTTCATTTCCCATGGCTTTAGCGAGTTGACCCAGACACCAATCTTCGTAGGCATATTCCATAGTCATTGCTGCGCCATCCAGATGCATGCCCTTCGATTTAATACCTTCGGGAATCCAGCCCTGTTTGATGTAATATTGCATTCCACCACCATAAGCCGGATTGTCATGCTCATAACCGGCATGATCTCTAATGCCGCCAACAAACGCATTTTTACGCAACCCTTTATAAGCATTCGCAACATCGTAATTTCGAATTCCTTTATTATAGGCTGATGCGAAAAAGGGAACAGCGGGATCACCAATCATCACAAACGTATAATTACCACCCGACGGGCCTCGCGGAATCATTCCCCCATCGTTGTACATATCAACCATTGTATTGCAAAAGCCATCGACTATTTCGGGATAGACCAACGACCATAAAATATTAAGAGACCAATGACTTCCCCACCAGGCATCAAAATTGTAATGAGGGAAAAGCGGTTTTCCCGTTTTGTCGAGACGAACGCTCTTTACAAGAGGCTTACTCCCCGTCATGTCCATATACTTTCCGTCAACATCGCTTGTTATACGCCGCCCCAACAGGGCATGCCACAAATCAGTATAAAACTTAACCTGTTGTTGATGACTTCCACCTGTAATATCAATACGGCCCAACCAATCATTCCACGTTTGAAATGATTCGTCAACCACTCTGTCAAAATCCCAATGACTAATTTCAGCATTCAAATTTTTACGGGCTTGCTCAACACTCACATACGAAACCGCCACCTTCATTAATATCGGGCCCGCTTCGCGGGAATCAAAAAAAACAGCGGCCCCCGCGTCTACACCCTGAATGGTATCAGTATCAAATGTTATTATTTGTTTATCCACCCAACCTTTAAAAGAACGAAAAGGCTGATTCAACCTGGCCACAAAGTAAACGGGTGTATCCTTAGGTCTTCTGATGGTTTTACCGATTACCTGAACGCCGGCAATCTCAGTATTGCTAACTTTCCACACTTTAGAAAAAACCGTTGGACTATGCGCCAGATAAGCACCTGTATCAAAAATTATAGACTTCTCTTTGTGAGATGGAAAAGTATACCTATGAAAACCAACCCTTGTGGAGGAGGTCAATTCCGCCGTAATACCATAATCACTTAAAAACACTTTATGATAACCGGGCTTCGCAATTTCATCATCATGACTAAAAGCAGACTGGTAGGCATCCATTCCATGGTTGCCTTTAAATTCACCAGTTGTTGGCATGACGGCCACACCGGCCAACTGCCAGGCATGTATATGACTGAAACAACGAATAGAATGGCTGTCGTACAAATAGCCAGACTCCCAACTGGCTTTTGTATCAGTATCAGGACTAAGATTAACCATTCCAAAAGGCCGACACGCAGAGTTAAAATAGAACCAACGAGATTTGTGCGTATCTATAAACGGATTAACCAAATCGACCGGGTTTTCCCGGGCATACAACCGGAGTGAAGCCGGCACTATAAAATAAAAGAATAATAGCACATTAAACAATCTCTTCATATTTCTTCCCTATTATAAATTCAATTTTCAAAGCAGTTAGAATCCGTTCATTAAGTACAACAAACTCAAAACGAAGCATTCGCGCCGGCCACTAGAATTTAGTGGCAAACACCAATGACCTCCTTTATTATTTCGACTTCTGAGTATCAAAAAAATCATCAAAAAACATCAACTGATATTTAATGGAATTGGCCCAATATTCAGAGGTATGTTTTCCCGGACGCTCTATATAGTCGTGCGGGATATTTCTTTCCAGCAACTTCTCATGCATCCGTTTATTGCAATCATAAAAAAAGTCATCAACGCCACAATCAAATATTAATTTCAACTTCGAACCCTCGAGCAAATACACCATATTAATCACTGTATTATTCTCCCAATTATCTTTATTCTCCGCATAGGGACCTAATCGTTTGGCTAGATTCCAGTTGTTTGGAAACGACCGGATATCTAAACCGCCACTGGTACTGCCGGCAGCACCCCAGATATCCTGATGACGAAATGCCAGATAAAAAGCGCCGTGCCCGCCCATGCTTAATCCGGAGATTGCTCTGCCTGCTCTATTTTTCATGGTACGGTATGAATAATCAACCTCCTCAATCAACTCCTTCGAGATATAGGTCTCGTATTGCATGGCCGGATCCACCGGACTATCAAAATACCAGCTGGTATGGGCGCCATCGGGACAAACAATAATAAAATTGTATAAATCAACATATTCAGCCAGACGCGGAACTTTTCTCAACCAATCTTTATAATCAGCAGAAGCCCCATGCAACAGGTACAATACAGGAAACGAACCACTTTGTGCGTCATACGAATCGGGCACAATAACCAAATTCGGGATAGACTTTTTCATCACATCACTTTTCACATAGAGTGTATCAATACGAGACGCCGTAATATTTACAGAACAGACGACCAGAACAATCAACAATATTTTAAATCTCATACCATTATATTTTAATCATTACCAATCAAAAAAATACAACTTACAGTTTAATATATATCGGACTCGATACCGACACCTCCCGATTATCGGTAGCATAAAAAAAAGCATATTTAAAATCAGCGTCGGGCATATCACAACTTATCTCTCTTTTATCCTGATTGATGGTAGCAGCCAAATCAAACCAAACTCGATTTGCATTGGTCGACGTTGTATCAGAGGAATAATAAAACCGGGCAGACCGTAACCCTGCAAATGAATTAAACCCGGCACTAACTGACGACTGAGTCCGTTTCAGTTCTTCTATTTTAGGCAGAGGTACGCCTCCATTCACTACCGATTCAAAGAAATATCGTATTTCTATTGGGCGCCAGCCCTCGCGGTGTCCATGCCTCATATTTGGTGTTAAACAAATATTTTTATGACAATTTTCAGGTAGATTATAGGTCTTGTAATAGGGTACGATATTATAGAAATAGTCTTTGTTTCCATCAATAAACAGAAGAGCTGGTTTAGCAAAAGGAAGATAAACCGATGGATCAAAATATTCCATCCATTGCTTTTCATAAAAAGGAGTCAGTTCAGACAAAGGCTTACCAAATGCGTCGGACTCGTCATAGTAACCGCACCCATAAACAGGCACGGCTGCTTTAAACCGGTCATCGAGGCCCGCGACAATACACGTTAAATACCCACCCCAGCTAATCCCGGTCAGACAAGTTCTTTCGGCATCAACTTCAGGCCTACTCAGAATAAATGAATGCGCCAGAATTATACTGGCAACAGCATGATAACTCCATACATTTTTTAAGTCCCCTTTTTGAATGATTGTAAACTTGTTTTCATGCGTTTGATCGGGTCCTGCCATAAATAATGGTTTTCCGGAACCATCTTTGCCGCCCAAATCCATTGCAATGGCAGCATACCCATCGGCAGCCCATTTTTCAACCCATTCTTTAAATGCTTTTCCACCTCCGCCATGAACTAAAACAACAGCAGGAAAAGAATTTTCTGTTTCCTTGCCTTGTAACAAATCCGGATTGGAATAATAAGCAAATACCCGCGTGGGCTTTCCTTCGAAAGAAACACTTTCATAAGCCAGAGAACGAACCGAAGAAGTAGAATCGATCCATGAGAAAGCCGGAGAATTACTTAAAGAATCCAAATTCCACAATATTTCGGAATCCTGAAACTTGTCGACATCAATTTTATGAATCTTTTTCCCCGTATTTATTCCACAGGAAACAAAAATAAATAGTAAAAAAAGTGAATATACACGTATCATTCTAGGTAATTTAATTATTGATTAATTTTATTCCTGTGAATTGGCCTGTCGTTTGAGCTCCTCAACAATTTCATCAAATTTATCGGCTAACTCCGGATCGAATTTCGCCCGTTCTTTCCAATCCTTAGAGCCATAAACACCGGCTTTTGAAAAATCAAAAGGCACAAAATCAATTTTTCGGATAACTGATTTGTTTTTAATTCTGAAATCAAAGTTTTGCGGGTCAACAAACCCGGGATCAGCGATAATGGAATTTTTATCTTTCCCTGTTTTTTTCCATTCGTCAAACGATAAACCATAAAAAACAGGGGACGGGTCACTTGTTTTCCAATAGCAATTGCAATCGTAATTCACCTTTATTTTTGTTCCATTATCTCCATCCCACACATCCGATATTATTTTCCCCTCTTCCTGATAAATAATATTGTTTGTAAATGTATAGGACAAATGCTCTTCCACCTTTGATACCTGAACACCAGACAGTTGGTTGAAGGCAAAAATATTGTTCTTTATAATATTCTCCTTGCCATAATGCTGGTGAAATCCGGCACTTTTACAGGCATAAACCAGGTTGTTTTCCATAACGATTCCGGTTGACCCTTCATCAGTGTATAAACCCCAGCCACCATATCCACGGGAATATACGTGATGAACAACATTATTGCTCACCGTAGTTCCTTCGGATTCGCCAAGCGTATAAATGCCGCCCATATCACTCAGGTCACCCCATCCAAGATGATGAACATGATTGTACTCAATTGTATTTCGTTTCGATGGACTATAATCATAGCCCCAAACCCATCCAACAGAAATGCCGGAGTAACGAAAATCAGCAATTTCATTATGGGTAATTTTATTATCGCTGGCCTGAAAGATGATAACACCAATAGCGCATGGGAATATGAAACCACCTGAACGTATTATATTATTATCGACTGTGATATTACGGGTTAAATCGTCCTGGTTGTCAGGAATCTGAACATCCCCCACTTTAATACCCCCGGCACCCAAATCACTTATATAACAATGAGATACAGAACAGTCGACACAGGCTTTTCTGAACCAAAACGCATTTGTCCCAATTTGACTGACACCACAATTGACAAAATCAATATTTTGTGCGTAATCCAACATAACCACAGCATTTACCGGGGCGGCCGCCTGAACGGGTTCGTTGCCCCATAATGGCGTCCGATATCCGGCCACTTCAAAACGAATATTTTCGAAGCTAATATTTCGTACTTCTTTTCCCTCCGATCCTTTAAAAACAAGGAACCGATCAGTAACCGGCGCAAATACGCTAACCTCCGTCATATCGTCTCCTTGTCGGGGGATATAATATAAATCACCGCTGCGCTCAAGGAACCACTCACCGCAGGTATCCAAACCCGCTTTATAGTTGTCAATGGTAAACCGTGTTTTATTGTCGAGCTTATTCCAGGGCTTCATTCCTGCACCTGCAGTAAAAACTGCTGCACTGTCGGCACTAAAAGAAGACACCCGTTTACGGGTATTGTCCCATTTATGATAAAAGGTAACCAGTGCGTCATTAAAATCGCTATTTGAGAAAGAGGCAAAATCGGCGGCTGCCTGTGGAAAAAGCTTTAATTTTTGCACCGCCATTGCCGCAGTGCGACCTGTACCCCGTTCGATAATAGTTTCATTCACTTCCTTCAAAAAATAAAATCCACTATTGGGCGATTTTGCCTGAACGGCTCGCTTCCCATTCACATATAACTGTTCGAAATACAAACCATAACGACTTACTTCCGGAACACTGGTTCTCCAAACTTTGTCTGTTACTTTCTCCCAATTCCCTATTTGAATTCCTCCAACAAAAACAGGTTCTTCCCCTTTTGCAGCCATAAAAACAATGGGAAAGCTGTCATTCCCTGAATCAATATCGGTCAATACCAGGGGTTCTGTCATGAAGTAAATTCCACCGGAAATAATTACCCGTATTTCTTCATTCAGGTTGTTTGCTTCTCTCAATTGCCGGATTAAATCACGGGCGCCTTTTAAACTCGCCAAAGGTTGCTCTTTGGTTCCAGTCGCCTTATCATTTCCATTTACAGAAATGTAAAGATTCTTTCCTGAAAGATTAATGCTTAATAAAATTGCCAATATAAAAATGGAAAATCGCTGAAAACTCATTTTGCTGTGTTTTTTTAAATTTTTAATTTGATAAAATCAGAATCAACACCTTCATTTATCTGTTAACTAGACATATTAGAGCAGATATCAGTGCTCTAATGCAATGACCAGATTTTTATTCGTCAGTGTTATTTGCTTTTAAAATTTTATCAATTTGATCTAATAGAATATAATCGGCCGGAATAGTCATTGTTCCATGGTTAAAACCGGGCATCTCATATATGCTGGTTTGTTTATGTCCAACAACTATCATCATACGATACAAATACGCATTTTCCTCATAACGGCCCAGCATCTCCAATTCACGGTCGCCCGTAATCAACACCAATGGAGGCGCATCCGAACGCACGTGGTACAACGGCGCATACTTATCGACAATGGGTTGCTTGTCACTAATGCCCATTTCCTTACGCACCGTCATGTGGGTAATAGCATGCCCGCTAAACGGAATCAGCCCCGCAATTGAATTCGCATCAATACCGAACTTTGCCAGGTAACTTTTATCCAAGCCAATCATGCTCGTTAAATAACCACCGGCAGAATGACCTGACACAAAAATTTTTGTCCGACTGCCTCCGTATTTTTCAATATTTCTAAAGACCCATGCCACCGAAGCAGCTGCGTCTTCAATATAAACAGGACACTTAACCTTCGGATACAACCTATAGTTGACTGCTACAACCGCGATTCCTTTATTTTTCAATTCGTTTGCAATTGACTTATGGCCGCTTGTTAATCCCCCTCCATGAAACCATACAACCGTTGCAAAATCCTTTTTATTTTCAGGGTAATAAATATCCAGTTTGCAGCGTTCGTTCATGTACTCATCTGCCTCGCCCTCATACACGTCAGTATAAGAGATGTTTTCAATGAGTTTGTAGGTTATGACCTTTTGTTGAGCAATGGCTGAGGTTACGATACCGAAAACCAAAAAACCAAGCAAAATATATTTTTTCATCTGTATATAAATTAGGTTCTGATCGACACATGAAACACTCCATAATTAAGCACAAGCACGCTAAACTTCGATTCCAGTACAAAAAACAATTATCATAACACCACCCACTTGGGTGACTATCAATTATTTAATACCATTAAAACAAAGATTTAACACATAAACCTTACCGTAATAAAGCCGCAGCGCACCATAGCAAAGGAGCCTGACCATGCAAATCACCTACAATGCGTGGACGATTCATATAATGATCCCGACTGTTTTTAATATTTGTTCCGGCACAGACGTCTGTCAATTCATCATCGGCATTGATGTAGGTGGTTAATGCCAACCATCCTTTGCGAGCAGCCGTTCCAAAGCGCCCCTTATTCAGCCAGCCATTTTTCACCCCTGTAATCATCGCATACGTAAACATAGCCGTTGCCGAAGTCTCTTCCCAAGCTTCCTCATCATCAATAATTTGTCGCCACATTCCATCAGCTTCCTGGTATTTAAGTAAGGCAGCCATCATTTTGTGATACCCTTGCATGATACGCTGCCTGTTGGGATTTTCCACCGGAAGAATGCGAAGTAACTCGGCCATTCCAACAGCCATCCAGCCATTTCCTCTTCCCCAACAAAAGGGCGCTTCGGGTGAATGATAAAACAGCCCATTCTTTAATTGTATTTCATCCAGATACAAAACCATTTCCTTTGCTGCCCGGTCAATATATTTAGGATCATCCGTTGCCAAGAAAGCCTGCGACTGAACCGCAGTTATCATAAACATATCATCAATCCAAATACGTGTTTGCCAGGAATATCCCTCGTCGGCCCATTGTTTTTGTTCTGATGTTGCACCCTCCGGCAAAACCCACTGACTATCGGCATATTCTAATCCCAGTTCAAGATATCGCGATTCACCGGTCTGCCTATATAATTCCAATGGAACAGACCCGAATACGTTGTTATCAACATGATTCGGAACGGGAAGCATATTCTTTTCTTCATTAAACAATGGTTGAAAACGTGCTTTAAACCGGCCCAAAAGCGCCGTATCTTTTGTGGTTTCGGCAAACCACATTCCACCCAGCCAGGCGCAAACGTCGGGATAGGTTATTTGCGTCGGAGGTTCCGATGGCCGGGTATCACCATATTGAGAATGAGATGTACTCAAAAATTTTTCGGCAATACGTAAGCCTATTTCCTCAGGAGACTTACCTTCCGGAAAATGCTCCAAATCAGTATTACTTTGACATGTTACAAAAAATACCGTCATGATCATTATAAGCAAAATTCGTGTTCTCATTTTTTTTACAATTAGTAATCGTATGGGAAATACTTTAATTGGTTTGTGTTATCACAGGCAGATCCGACTGCCAGTCGACTTTTATTTGGGTCGTTCCATCATTAATTAACAGCACGTTGTTGTCCATATTAACATATGGGCTTTCAATCATGGGCCATTGACGATAACCGACATCTGCCTTGTTATTGATTTTCACAAGCGGTACTGATTCGGCCAGACCGGCAACTCCTCTTTTGACCAGATATTCAGCCAGATTCTTTTCCGGCGCAATATTCAATCCGCCACGATATTGAATCTGTATCTTATCATTCTGCGAATCAACATAAGTAACACTCATTGTATTCCAATCAACGGACAGCTTATTTCGTTGTAACTTTTTTTGAAAATTTTTAAAACTCTTAAATTCATCCAAAGTACCCAATTCGAAAACAAAACCTGTTTTAGCATGGTCACTCTTTACGATGTTAAAACCGTCAAGACCAATACCTTTCATATCAGTCTGTTCGTAATAACTTTTCAAAGGTTTTATGCCGATAAAAGTTTCTCCTTCGCGCAGAAAAATCCACCCCTTTTCTTCCACTTTTTCATCAATTGATTTGGGATAACGTAACATCCCCCTTTTTATCAATTCGTCGGCATGCCCATCGCGCCAGGCCCATTTGGGCGCACTTGGGGCCTTGGGCCATGGATCTTTCTCCGGAATATTAAATAAAGTAATGACAGTATTTTTATCATGTGCTGTTTGCTGAAAAGGAGACGTATTTCCCTTATTCCAGGTGTCCGGTGTATGGTCTTTATCATCCCCGTCACTGTACCAATAAGGATGAAAACAACCAATATAATTAAACCGGTCCGCGCTATGGTATACAATGCTAAAGCCATTAATGTCGTGATCGGCATAATCACCTCCAGGCACCCAACGAAAATTACCAGTCCCTACAGCATAGGTTTTATCACGATAAACCTTACGCATCATCTGATGAGAAGCGCCGGAACCATAATGTCCGAAAGCTGATGCTGATGTTTTCAATTCCATCGGAGCAACCTCGTTTTCACTCAGTCGAAAAAAAACATTTTCAGGAATGATTCGTGAGAGAGCGGCATAAACAGCATAAGTGGTTTCAGGATAATCCGTAAAATGATTGATGAATACATTTCCGGTAGCCGGTCCCCACCCCCACAATAACCAGCTGTAATAAGTCGTAGCTGAGATATAACTATTATCGGGAAAATGATCTTGTTGAGTATTCATTCGCCCATAAGGGGCTAAAATATTTCCCTCAAAGTTATTTAACGACAACAATGACCACTTATAAAGCATATAAGCTTCAGCAATCGCTTTCACTTCCGGATCTTTTGCATATTCCAATAATATTTCAACCGGATTGTTCATCACGACATCATAGGTTGTTGAGAGATATTCAGCATAACCATGGCTATAAACATTCTTAAATGTTTTTCGCAGGCGCTCTTTCATATCCGCCATCAACTCTTCACTGGTCATCCCATTAGCCCAATGCGCATCGGGAAACATCTGACCAAACAAATAAGCACTACACCACATCATTGTGGCATGATTTTCTGTACCATGCCCCAGAAAACCTTCCCCATTTTGTTTGTCTTCTTTTGCCAAATACTCAAGATTACTTTTAATTTTCCTCAACTGAATTGCATTAAAGCTATCCCAGTATCGACACAGTGCCAATGCAATACCCGGGAAGTCAAACATGGTTTGACGTCGATTATCGAGACTATTGGTAATATAAGTCAAGGCCGCCCCATCGTGCGGATTGAACTCCAGACGAACAATGGCTTTGGGTAACCCATGTTTACCATGCTCTGCCAGCGTTGTATTTTTTAAACCCTCTAAAACCCATTGCTTCCTTTTTTGATAGCTCGAAAAATCCTGAGAAAAAGAGAGAACTGGTATCAGCAAAACGATTAATAAAAATAGTTTTCTCATTTAATGTTGTTGTTTATTGAATTAATATGTGTTTAAACAATCAGGTTCTACACCTATGCCACTTCTTTACTGAATCAAGTTCCATATCTCTTTTTTGAATGGCAAAGATTTCACCATTATTATGGTTTTCTTCATTCCTAAAAAATGAGTTTCAATACAGATAACACATCCAGTGGAGATGATTATTGTTACAGCACCAGGCAACAATCACATATCTCAGCTACAATAAGTCCTATATCCAACACAAAAATTCCCCTTCACTTATTTTAGTTCTTCAATTATTGGCTTTTAAGTTCCGATAATTGTCTATTGTCTTTTTCAAACCTTCTTCACCAAAATAAGTTGGAGAATTGTCATAGTTAAAAGCAAAAGGACGATATAGTGAGGCGCAATCCTGATTCTGCGCCTTTAGGTTGATCAATTCGTTCCACAACAAATCATATCTTTCAATCGCTGAATAAATTGCATTATAATCGTAACTCCCGGACAACTCCCCTATTTGTCCTTTTAGCATAATAATCCAAGCCTGCTCATAAATGGCATACAAAAAATACCCATAGCGTGTTGAGGTTCGAATGTAATGCACAGTTTGGTCCTCTGTTCCATTCAACGAATCCGCTATAGCAACCATCTCGCTCCATTTTTCAACACTCATCCGCTTTTCTTCAAGCATCTTATCTACCAATCCATTGCGGATGATATTCTTAAAATTATCAGCTAATTCGTTTTCGCCGCCAATAAATTCATCGCGAGTCCACCATAGATTGATAGGCGTAATTAAGGAAGCGCGACCTCTGACAATCGCATCAGCCGACAACAACGCCAAACTATGAAACCGTTGAATATCCACACCTTCAAAGCCTTTCATCCGGGCATAGCGGCTAAAAATCTCTTCTTCCGATTGATCGGGATTATTCGCCCATTGCGATAGACAATAGGCATTTAAGTCGCACCACAATTCATTTGAAATATATGGACCGACCCAACCACCACCGCGCGACCAGGTCCACACGCCGGCAAAATTAGGGTCCGTTTTCAACTGGTTGAGACAATGAATCACCGTGTCCTTTTCGAGTTCCTCAAAACCATCAATCACTCCTTTAGCAATATAGTTTGGATAAGCCCCCTTCCCTTCGTATTCACGTTGGCACTGTACTTCAACTATTTGTTTATGTCTTCCTATCCCCAGCGTTGGATTAAATTTTAGAGTACGATGATAATCTCCTTTCACATATTTGATACTGAAAAACAAATTTGGATGTGGCTCAATAGAATCGGTCACAGAGAGATAATATTCAGGCAATACATGGAAAAAACCAAAGTCCCAGGTGCGATAAAAAACTTTCTTATTAAACTTTTCACACACTTCATCGCGCAACAAATCAATTAAAATACGATGAATCTCTTCTCCCCCGTCACTATTACTTGCCGTATTATGCATCCATGATTTCTCATCACGGGGTATCGGTCCATTTCCGGTATGATATGGCAGGTTTTGCAAATATGTTTCTCCGACCCTGATAACCAGTCCGTCCAATCCGGGAAACCGGTTAAACACCTCATCAAGCATCATTCGATGTATTTCCTGTGTTTTAGGTCTGGTAAAATCAATGCGTCCGGTAGAATCACAAATCTCATCCTTATAGAGCTTCACCAATCGACGAGGCAAAACAATAATATCCATGAAATAATACGCCTCCAGTCCTTCCTTATGTATCTCTTCAATTCGCTTTTTAATTCGATTAGCCAATGAATCAATCCAAAACCTCTCTTTTGATCCCTCCGGAAAAATATTTTTATTCAACGAATTGTAGGTAATAGCACAATGAACCGACTGAAATTCATTAACAACCTGAGCATTGTAACCATATTCATGTAGTTTTCCCGGTTCGTTGAAACTGGTTTTCGTAAAACCTTCTCCCGGATTGTTATGGACCATATCCATAACAACCAAAGATGTATCATCGAATTTCTCTCTGTTTTTGCACGAATTAAGGCCAATGCAGCCCGATATTAAAATACTGATCCAGATCCCAACTTTTTTCATGTGTTTAAATTTCATTTCCAATGGTCACATGAAACTCGCCACCTTAATCACTTACATGTGTAAGAAATACTTATTCATGGCTCGTTTCATCGTATGATTTTTTTATTCAATCACCTTTATGCGAACAGAACTTCTTATATCGGCAGACGAAGTTGCCACAGATAAAGTAAACCGGTCAGGTTCGACTACCCACTCATGTTTTTCATCATCAAAAAAAGCCAAGTCTTCTACGGGTATTGAAAAAGAAACCGTTTTTGTTTCACCAACCTTCAGAAAAACTTTTTGAAAAGCCTTCAACTCTTTAAGGGGACGTGGAAGTGATGGATGCTGCTGAGAGCTGTAGATCTGTAATGTTTCGGCACCGTCATTTTGTCCATTATTGGAAATACTGCATGACAACCTGATCACATCAGATTTTGAATATTCCTTATTTTCGGTTATCAATTTCCCATAATTGAAAGTCGTATATGACAATCCGAAACCAAACGGGAATTGAGGTTCAATTTTTTTTGTATCAAACCACCTGTATCCCACAAGGATATCTTCCTTATAATACACATTAATACTATCGCCCGGATAAACCGACGGGCCAAAAGAATTTGCCCCATTATCGTTCAACTTTTTAGGTATGCTAAAAGGCAGTTTCCCACTCGGATTAACCTCTCCGGAAATTACGTTAGCTAAAGCGTTTCCGGCCTGCGACCCCAAATACCAGGACTGAATAATCGCCGGCACCTGATCAATCCATGGCATGGCGATTCCATTTCCACTAATTATTACTACACCGGTATTCTTGTTAACCCCAAGTAAACTCTCTATCAAATCATTCTGGCCGTAAGGTAAATCAAACGCTTTTCGATCATGCGCTTCGCTGTCCTGAAAAGGATTTTTATTCAGGCCTCCGATATAAATAACAACATCAGCGCTCTTTGCCAAATTAAGCGCCTCTTGCATAAGTGAATCAGCGTTATACTTCTGTGGTTCTGAAGTATAACCTGATGTGTAATAAATAGTCTCTTCGCCGTATTTGTCAATCAGGCCTTCCAATGGGGAAACTTCTTTTTTCACTTTCAATTCTGACGACCCGCCACCAACAGTAAGTGATTTGGTTGCATTTTCGCCAACCACGAGGATTCGGTTATATTTGCCCACCGGGACAGGAAACAATGGGGTCTCATTCTTCAGTAAAACAATTCCTTGCTCTGCTATTCGCCGCGAAATATCAGCGTGAGCTTCTGTTGCAAAACTACCCCATGGCCGGTTCCTATCCATATTGGTTCTGAAAACCAAACGCAATACACGTCTCACTTTATCATCAAGGAGCTGTAGAGGCAATTCTCCACTCTCAATTTTTTTCAGAAAAGGGCGAGCCAAAAAATAATCATCATAAGCAAAAGCCCTACCATAACTCAAACCATCGCTCCAGGTTCCCATTTCAATATCTAATCCGTTTCGGGCAGACTCATCGGTATCATATACGCCTCCCCAATCACTGACAACAACTCCCTCAAAGCCCCACTCGTTTCTTAATATCTGATTTAACAAAAGATCATGATGACAACAATGCTGACCTCTAAATAAATTATAAGCACCCATAACGGCCCACACGTCACCCTCTTGCACGCCTGCCTTAAACGCAGGCAGATAAATCTCATATAGCGCTCTGTCGCTTACTTCCACATTAATGTTGTGTCGCCATCTTTCCTGGTTATTCAACGCAAAATGTTTCAGGCAGGCAGCCACCCCGTTTTGCTGAACTCCCTGAATATATGGAACGACCATTTGGGATGCCAGATACGGGTCTTCTCCCATATATTCAAAATTTCTACCATTTAGGGGAGTCCTATAGATATTGACCCCCGGCCCCAGCAATATGTCCTTTTTGCGGTATCGGGCCTCGGCTCCAATTGCAATCCCATACTCCATAGCCAATTGAGGATCAAAGGTGGCAGCCAAACATGTCAATGCAGGAAATGCGGTACATGAGTCATTTGTCCAGCCCACAGCCTTAAAGCTGTCCCACATCAGTTCCGGTCTGATTCCGTTTGGCCCGTCAGACATCCAGATCTCAGGGATTCCCAAACGGGAACAACCGGCAGAACTAAACTTGGATTGAGCATGCACCATTGCAACTTTTTCTTCCAGTGTCATCCTTGATAAAGCATCTTCAACCCTTTGTTCCAAAGGCTTGCTATCATCCAGATAGGTCGGAACAGACCGTTCCTGCGCCGACACACAGAACACTATTAATGAACATATTAACCCGGTAAAAAATGATCGTTTCATGTCAAAATATTTTTTTATTTAGAAAATCTATCCTTCCCTGCTGGGTGAACAGCATTACAAAAATCTATCAGAGCCCAAAAATCAGTACTATTTTTTAGCGCTTAAAACGATTGCTTTCACAGCGAGCGCCTCCATCACTTCATAACCTTCCTTGTTGGGATGTACCCCATCGAAAGTATATTCATCTTTCATTCCTTTACGCTCGTCAACCAACGAAGAATAAAAGTCCAAATATTCCACATCATTTTTAGAGCAATAACTCTTAATCCATTTGTTAAGTGACACAATCTTTTCAGCGGGTTCAAGCCCTCGGCGCCACGGATAATCGTATACCGGCAAAACGGAACAAAGAATAACACGAATGCCATTTGCCTTTGCCATTTCAGTCATAGATGCATAATTGTCTTCGATCATTTCCAGTGTTGAAGGCCCCGTATTGCCAGCGATATCATTTGTTCCGGCCAGAATCACAACAATTTTTGGATTAAGGGCAATTACATCGGCCCGAAACCGGGCCAGTATTTGCGGCGTGGTTTGTCCACTGATACCGCGGTTAACATAGGGCGTTCCTTCAAAAAATTCAGGACGAAGATTTATCCAATTATCAATGATTGAATTTCCTATAAAAACAACCCTTTGCTCTTTTTTACCTGGTTTTTCAAGTTTACTATTGGCTTCTCTGTAACGGTTTAAACCTGGCCAGTCGTCCCTGAGACTTATCCATTTTTTATACTCCTGAATCATCTTTTCCATCGTTTTTGACGGAACAGAACTTGTCGTCTCAACGTTTTGTGCACCCAGTTGAGACATCATAAGCTGAAGCATTACGAAAAACAAAATGCTTTTAAAGCCGACTAAAAATGTATTCTTCATATATTTATATTTTAATTTCATTTGTAAGATGAAACGCCCGTGAAAGGATCCTCCTTCTGTATGAGAATTTTAACACATGGTCATTCTACAACTCGTGATATTAACCTCTAATCAATAAATTAGCGATTTGGCTTTAACCTGAAATGCCCATGCATATTGGCAAATCGGATTATGCTGTAATGTCTTAGGGATGCTGATGACCATCCCTTTTCCGTTGTTCATCCAACTCAAAGGTTTTTCATATCCAAGCAGATACACCTGGCTCCCTTCCACCGGTTGAAACGACGAAATTAAAATATTGGCAGGCATCTCTTTTTCGTCTTCATCCGGCAGGTAAAAAGCATACACCGAATCATCCTTTCGTGTAAAAACCATCTTCGTCTCCTCATAGGGAGTTATCGATTTTGTACTATAGATGCCCTTTCCATTAATCTTCATCCACTGGCCAATTTCATTTAATCGCTGATATGCTACAGGATCGAAATCTCCATCAGGTCCCGGGCCAATATTAAGCAGTAAATTTCCCCCCCGTGAAACAATCCGTACGAGAAGTTGCACCAATTGATAAGCGGACTTATAATTGTCATTTGGTTTATACGACCATGAATCGCCCATCGTCATGCAGGTTTCCCAGGGGTAATCCAACGCTTTTTCCGGCACTTCCTGCTCCGGCGTACGATAATTCTCATATTCCCCTTTTGAACTTCTTACCACCATCATGACTCCGGGCTGGTTTCTGCGTAGCATTGAGGAGATCGGCTGCCAGTCCACTTTCTTTTCCTTCGAAATATGATTCAAGTCAAACCAAAACAGATCCAGTTTTCCATAGCCAGTCGACAACTCTTCCAACTGATTATATACAAATTGATTATAACGGCACCATTTTTCAGGATACTTCTTTGGTGAGTAATTCATCGTACGATCTTTGGGAGGGAAATAATCCCACCAAAAATCATTATTGTGCCAATCAGATGTCGAAAAATAGGCGCCAATCATAAAATCTTCACGACGAAAGGCCTCAAATACTTCTTTGGTCACGTCAGCTTTGGAGTTGGCACTAAAAGGGCAGGCCTGGCCGGTAATTTTATAATCGCTTTGCCGAGTGTCGAACATATTAAACCCATCATGATGTTTGGTGGTAAACACGACATATCTCATCCCCGCTTCCTTTGCTGCCAAAGCCCATTTGTCAGGATCGAATTTTGTTGGATTGAACGTGGTAATCAAATTCTCATATTCCTTCACATACTGCGCATAACTTTTATCCTTGGGACGTGGATTCCAGGACCAGTCTTCCGGACACAAACTCCACGATTCAATAACCCCCCACTCACTGTAGGTTCCCCAATGCATAAACAGTCCAAACTTCTGATCCTGCCACTCTTTTACCTTTTGAAAAACCAATGAATCCTTTGGATATTCATACTTATCCGTTTGTCCGAACAAAGAAAAAGGACAAACAAACAGACAACTGATTAGAGCTATATTAAACAAAGAAGTATATTTCATCTGTTTATAATTTGTTTGTTAAGGTCAGATGGAACTCCCATGAAAATAATCATCCCCCTGTGTGAGAATCCCTTTATCATGGTCGTTTCATATGTTTATAATTTGTTTTTCAGTTGTCATATGGAACTCGCCTAGCTTAATCATCCCCCCTGTGTGTGAAACAATTCCCAGGGCTCGTTTCATATGATTATAATTTGTTTGTTAAGGTCATATGGCACTCGCCGGAATTAATCATACTCCTGTGTGTAAAATAATTTCCAGGGCTCGTTTCATCACTTTGGAATAACCTATGCCTTGTACTAATTTCCGCGGTTAACTAAGAAGTTTACTATCTGACAGGTATGACCCGTACTATTTTCATTCTTTTTTTCAGATATTCTGATTGTTAACCGATGACGCTTAGCCGACAAGTTATCCTCAAATACAAAAAATTGGTTTAAGTATAACTTACTACTGAACTTCGAAAAAAGATCTTTTTCCTGAAATTCGCCATCGTCAATTTTATATTCTATAATACCGGCATCAGGGCCTGCAACATTGCTAATACCTACCGCAGTTCCTTTAAAATTAAATGTGATTTCAGTTCCCGGAGTGGACGATATGAGCATGGGAACATTGACAAACCCTTTTCGGGTTGGCAGATGATCAGCCGGCGACCAATTTTTATCAATCCTCCATCCGTCAGACCGACCCGCTTTGCGAATATTAACATAGCATCCGGACACAAAGCTGTATGAATCCATTTGTGATGGAATGACATGTGCTTTTTTTGCACTGGGCGTGCCGGCAGCTTTCCAGCAATTCTCCAGCCACGAACGCATAGACTGAAAATACAGTTCATGACCAAAAGGAGATGGATGCAAATTTTTAAAATCCTGATCCCAGGTAAATTCTCCGGCATTGATCCGGTCTGTTATTTCCTTTGCCAGATTAAGCGAAGGCAATTGATAATATTCAGCGACCTCATTATGAGCCTCAACAGCAGGTGGGATTTGTCCCAAATTATAATAATTCATTTTTTTGGGATCAACAAAATACATCAACACCACATCTGTCATAGGATTGGCTAGCAAAGCATGACGAACAATACCTTCCATCCCACGAATATCCTGAGTCTGGGATTGCCCCGCATCATTCACAGAAGCTTCTTCGAACAATAAATCAATTTTCCCTTTCGACAGCACATCGTTCTCCAACCGAAATGCCCCAGCCGTACTTCCGGTAGATGGAATTCCGGCATAAATAAATTCAAAATTTGTTTCCGGGAAACGTTCTATCAGGTACTTGGTAACCTTTTCTTTCCAACCGGTCATCTCAGTAATGGATCCACCGACAAATGCCACCCGACTGGTTTTTTGCGTAGTGAAATGCAAATAACTGTTTGCGAGCCCGCCTCTTACTTCCTGATAATCGAGCTGATTAATTTCGGAATAGGTTAATACCGAATCGGCTTTCTGTTCTGCATTTTGGGCAAAAAGCTGGTAACTAGTAAATAATAATAAAACAATTATACACGTTTTCATAAATCACATTCTTTTCAAGATTATCTGATAAACATCAGATTTAACAAATATTGAAATCTCAAACCGCCATTTTGGACTACTTCCGTCATAGCCTAAAAAACAACCAATACAAATCAATTATGATTACAGTTGGCAAGAAGACAGTCTGAAAAATTCGAAAATTACCAACATGAGAATTTTCATAAATTCAAACCTCTTTTACCACTGCAATCAAAATCTACCCCAAAAAACAAGACGATTAGATAATACTAAGCAAAATAAATTTTGCCCTATTTGAATATTTAGTGTTTGTCCATAAAGTCAGCCACTTAGTTATCCTGTCCATAAAAACAGTCATATACAAAAGTTAAACCCATTGATTTACACGACTACACAAATCATGCATTTGAACTTTATATTTCAAACACTTAGTTTATGGACAGACTCTAATTAGAGTCTGTCCATAAAATCCAACTTCGGCGTTACGCCTGCTCTCAATTTTTATTTACAGAAGTAAACTCTCATTTCTGGAGCTACGCAAGGCTTAATTTGAACATTTCTAAAACAGCTGACTTTAATGTACAGGCACTATTTAGAAGTTTGGTGTCCAAAAATCTATTTTGAGATAATCGGCAAAGTACCTGTCCAGATTACTCTGATTCTTGTGCCCCCTTCTTCGATGGTAAGTATTCCATCATCCATTGTCACATCAGGACTTTCCAGTAATGGCCAGTCCGAGTATGGTTCATCCTGAATCCCATTGACCTTAACGGTTGGTACAGATTCATGCATACCACTAATTCCGTATGATTGCCAGGAAGCAGGCGGATTGGTTACAGATACAAAGGGCAACCCTTCCTGATATTTAATATACAGATCGTCTCCCTTGGTATTCGTATATTCACAAGTCATTGCGTCCCAGTCCACAGATAATGAATTGCTCAGTACTTTTGTTTGAAATTGAGTAAAACTACCAGAAGTTTCAGAGTCGCTAACTTCAAATACGAAACCCGTTTTAGCATATTCACTCTTAACAACATTAAAGCCAACGAGACTGGGATCAGGGGAAGTTCTATCGATGGTATAACCTTTTAACGGCTTTACACCTATATACACCTTTCCTTCACGCAAGAAAATCCAACCATCTTTTTCAATTTCCTCATCCATAGAACCAGGATAACGGAACATTCCAACTTTCACTAAATCATTAGCGTAAGCCGATCTCCAGCCCCAAAAATCTTCACCGGATATTGGATTCTGGGTATTAGGCCATGGATCTTCCTGAGGGATATCGAATAGTGTGATCACAGTTCCCTCATGATGAGCTGTTTGCTGAAATGGAGAGATATTCCCTTCATCCCAGGTATCCGGGTCTGTTCCATGCACATACCAATAAGGCGAATAACAGCCAATATAGTTAAATCTGTCAGCGGAATCCCAAATAATATTAAAGGCATTAGCTGCAAACAGTAAATCACCTCCTGGAACCCATCGACAGTTACCTGTTCCAATCGCATAATTTTTAGCTCTATAGGCCTTGCGCATCACGGCATGAGGGACACCAGATCCATACGAGCCAAAGGTTGGAATGGATGATTTGATCGTTATGGGAGACTTAGACATTCCAATTCTAAAAAAAACTTCAGGAATATCAACATGCGATACAACGGTATATAGAGCGCCTGTCGCGTCCGAGAAATCTTTCGTAAATTGATCTAATGTTACGTTATCGGTCGCGGCCCCCCAACCAAAAAGTAACCAATTATAATAACTGGTTCCTGCAACATAGTAATTGGTAGGCGCATGATCTTGTTGCGTATTCATTCTCACATAAGGGGCAATTGTGGTTCCCACAAATTGATGCAGAGAAATCAAAGCCCATTTGTACAGCAACATCGCTTCAGCCATTTTTTTCACTTCCGCATCTTCCGCACATTCATATAAAATTTCGACCGGGAAATTATATACTTGCTCGTAAGTTGTAGAAAGCGACTCCGCATTTCCTTTAGCATAAACATTTTTGAATGTGCGACTCAAATTATTCTTGAGACTTGCCATCAACTGTTCGCTGGTCTGACCATTGGACCAATTTGCATCCGGGAAAAGCTGTGCCAATAAATAGCCACCACACCATAACATACTTGCGTGGTTCTCTGTTCCATGGCCCAAAAAACTACTGGCATAAGGTTCCAGCTTAGACTTCAGATGCTCCTTTTGCGCTGTCGAAAAATTATCCCAATAACGGGAAAGAGCAAGTGCCAACCCCGGGAAATGAAACATATCAACATAACCATCAGCAACATAAGTCAAATAGTTAAGCGCCTTTTCATCATTGGGATCATTCTCGAGCCTTATTAAAGCAAAAGGGATTCCATGCTTTCCACTTTTGGTAAGCAAATCATCTTTAAATGCATCGATAAGCCAGGCTTTTCTCTCATTATAAGGTGTCAGGTCCACGAAACCAGGGGTTTCACCCCCCGGCTCTGTACCAGACTCTAAATCATCATCCTTACAGGAAGAAAAAGCCATGGTCATCAATAACAATGATATCAGGACATAAATACTATATACTTTTTTCATATGATTAAATTTATCTTTCAATGGCCATATGGAACTCCCGATGAATTTTAATCATTCTTCTGTGTGTATTTTAGAATGCTAAAATTCAGGTTCGTTTCATATTATTCCAGTTACTGATAGGTTAAAAACCTCGAATGGCTCTGAATTGACAGAGGTTCTTCTTACTCTTATACAAACGTCCATTTCTACTAATAACCCCTTTGAAACCAACATAATTTTTCGCTGCGCTCACATCCATTTCAGTGGTTGATGCGTGCCCGCGATCATCAGGGAATTTACCTCCTCCTGCTGCCACTAATTTATCATTTAAGGCTGTTCTGGCGATAAGATTATCCCCACCCATTATATTTGATTCATAATTAAGCGTAGGAATAATATCGAGGCCGGCAGAGGTAAGAATTGCTTCATCCCACTCTGTAACAACCTCATCATAATCAATTCCGAATGAAAAAGCCATCATTCGGCGAAGTTCATTAAACGAAGGCATATACCATGCGCCATCAATATCGCCGCTATTCAGAACTGAATAAACATAATCAAACAAAGCATAATTTGTTGAAAAGTCAGCCTCGTCTTTATGCGCCGCAATTAAATCTTTTGTTGCCGTTTCGCCATCATCCTCACTGGCCATCGACGGAATCAGATTTGTTTCAAAAACATCATCCACGCCCCAACGTGCTCCCCATGTTCCAGGTGCATATCCTGAAGTATTAACGTCATTCAGATTCATGACCAACCCATGACGTCCTTCGCTAATCGGATCAACCCAAAACACAATTCCTTGAATCTGAGCCTTTGCTTCCGGATCATTAAGATCGACCTCCGGATCGGGATAATAGTCACCCACATTGTATTTTATTTGTGTGGCTCCCTTTTTGTACAAGGTTATAGGGAATTCATAACTAATACCTGTTTCAAAAGCCAGTTCATCAGGAATCTCATAAAATGCCGGCTCTAAATCCAGTTCATCAGGCGCCGATACACTTATTACCCGGCCTGTAAAAGTATTTGCGGAAGCAGGGATAACCAATGCATCATATTCTACTCCGGCTTCAGTTGCCCTCATCTCTATCGGTGCAATATTCTCTTTATTTGAGAACATTTCTGTTCCAATATTAAAATCAGCAGTGGTCGGCATTCCATCTAATAATAATTTGATACCTGAAACATCCAGATCTTCAATGTCAACATCTTTTTCTATGTTAACTTTAATTTTAGCCAGCTTATGCGTGAAGCCAAACTTAATATTGATAATGGCATCCTCTTGTGTTTTATTTTTGATGGCTGCCCGCATCAAATCAATTTCCTTTTGATCACTTTGTTGCGATACATCCAAGGAATAGATGCCATTGGTTGTAGATGAATTATAAGGATAATAAGCATAAAAATCCACATTGCTTCCATCTGAAGGAAAATACATTTCCTCCCCTTCAGGAACAATATTTCCATTTATGTCGAATAAAAACTTCTTATTATCTATACCATTTACAATATTTTCAGCGACTAAAGGCTCCCCTTTGGTTACCATATATACGCCAACTTCGTCATTCTCGGTCCAGGTTGTTGCACTTGCATCACCCTCAAATTGTGAAATAATTCCATGAAATTTAGTCGGTTCATAAACAGCATCATTGCTATCATCACAAGAAGAAAATGCAATGTTGAACACCAAAAGACACAAAATAAATATATTAGTTTTCATCTGTATAAAGTTTAATTTTTAATGGCAAGATGAAACGAATCATTTTTGTAGGTAAAAAACAGCTTTATGGCCCGTTTCATCTTGCAACTATTTATATTAACATCAGGATTTAATTATCATATCCCGGATTTTCTAAAAGATTTGAATTATTCCCTGTTCTGGCCGGTGTTATTGGGAAATAATAATTGCGATCATAAAAAGCCGGAGGGTTAACAGTTCCATCTAAATTTTCAACTACAATAACCTGGTATTTTCTAGTATTGTAATCGAGTCTATACCTTAACCCACTAAACTTTCTTTCCGAACTACTGGTCAATTCATTAACAGCCGTTCTCCAACGACGTACATCCCAATACCTGTGTCCTTCGAAGGCCAATTCTATTTTCCGCTCATGGCGGATTTTATCTCTGTCAATATCTGTCAATTGAGCAACACCGGCCCGAACCCTGATTTTATTAATCGCATTTAAGGCTTCGTCGGGTTTATCAAGCTCAAATGCTGCTTCAGCAAAATTCAACAAGACCTCACCATAACGAAATAACTTCCAGTCTTGTGGTGACGTGTTTCTCTCGCCATTCACATCCTTATCTTCATCCAAATATTTCAAAATACCAAAACCAGATCCTTGTGTATAATCCTGAGCTTGCTCTCCAAGCGTCTTCAACCCTTGATAGGATCCTGTTTCTTGTACTGATCCATCCGGAAGTATAATCCCTTTGTGCCATGAAAGGTTTATACCTTTCCACGCCATACCTTGATAATAAATGGTTGCAAAGAATCGAGGTTCTTTCCCCTGAAATAATTCTTCTCCGGTCCAAAATCCCTGTTGAATGGCATCTCTATCCAGAGGAGCTGCTTCACCCGGCGTACCATTTACATTTTCAAATTCATCAACCATCTCTAAATAGGGCTGACCAGTATTCCCACTTCCCCATGCATTAGGTTTTGGACCCTGAAAGAAATCCAATGACCAACCTTGTCCCGGGGCCCAATTTGAAACGTACTCATCATGCACACGGGCAAATATGACTTCCTCATTCTCGTCTTCCAGAAATAATTGTTTAAAATTCTTAATCTTATCTTCGGGATATCGGTTAAATAAAGAGTGCACTCCACCACTAATAATTGTAGATGCCGCATCGTATGATATCTTATAATAGTCTTTTGCTTCAGAAGCAGGAAATCCTAAAATACCATCCAGTTGCTGAGTCCCAAATTGAGCAATACTTCCAGCGTAAAGTGCTGCGCGACATTTCAATGCTGCTGCCGCCCATTTGGTAGGTCTGCCATAATCTGTCGTTCTAACAGAAGGTAGATCATTAAAAATATCATCACATTCAGAAATGATAAAATCATATATTGTTTTCTCAGAATCTCTTGAACGGAAAAGCTCTTCTTCAGAATCATCAATACTTTGGGCGCTGGTTATTAATGGAACACCACCGTATCGAATCACCATCGCAAAATAATTGTAAGCCCTGATAAATCGAGCTTCGGCCGCCCTGTCTATTTTGAAATCCTCACTAACAGGCGAATCAGGAACCCTATCGATAAAAGTATTCAAATCTCGAATAATCTTATATGAATCTTCCCACCAAGGCAACGGATTGGAGTTAACCTTAATGCTTCCTCTTTTCCAACTTCCTAATCCTCTATCACTGGCCTCGTCAGAAATCCCATCTATATCCATGTGCCACCATGTCCGGGCATTTGCCTCAGTCCAGGAATCCTTATCCCATACGCACATCCTCGTATATACACCTGTGAGATAAGAATCAATAAGCACCTCGTCGTTCCATACCGCTGCGTCTGATATAATATCTAATGGTTCTTTATCCAAGACATTTTCGCACGAAGACGCAATTACCAATATAAATATGAAACTATATATTAGTTTTTTCATAATACAAATTTTATCTAGTTAAAATATATTACCGACTAAAAAGTAAGGGTCGCACCAACAGAAACAGTTCTCTGTTGCGGATAATAATATGCAGAATGACCACTGGTAGCCATAGGCGCTTCCGGATCCAATCCATATTCACTCAGTTTATCAAAAGTCAGTAAATTAGTGCCAGCCAGGTATAAACGCACTTTTGAGAAATTAACTCTTTCCACCCATCTTTGTGGAAGTGAATAGCCGAACGTAGCCGTTTTTAGTCGAATATAACCGGCTTTCTTAAAACGATAGTCAGAATATAATCCGTTGGTACCTGCCCCGCCAAGACGAGGAACTAATGCATCAGCATTGTTGTTCGCTTCAGTCCATCTCAACTCATAATAAGTCGACATATTTGTTGTAAGATCAACATATGTATAATGGCCAAAAGCGCCTTGCCACAATGAAGTCAGGTCGAAGTTACCATAGGTAAACCGCGTATTAATACCAACCGTCCAATGAGGTAATTGTCCTTTACCAATCTCAACCTGGTCTTTCCAGTTCAGAACACCATCATCATTCACATCAACGTATTTAATATCGCCCGGCCTCAAACTCGTGTTTCCTTGTTGATCCTGATCAAATTCCAAATTGTCAATTTCTTCCTGACTCGTAAATAAATGATCACTTTTATACCCAAAGGTTACATCAGTCCATCGTCCGGAACGTTTTGAAATTCTTTTTTGATCCGGGTCCTCATAGTCGGGCTCTTCAAAATGCATCCATTTAGCTCTTGACCACGCAACCAATGCACTTATATCCCAGGTGAATTTCGGAAATTCGCCCGCAGTACCAACTTTGAAGTCAAAGCCGCGATTATTTAAACTGTTTATGTTCTCTGGAGGTAAACTGGCTCCAAAAGTATTAGGAAGCGAAAGAATCCTGGTTCCCGGAATGCCTTCCCGTTCCCGATAAAACACATCCATTTCTCCGTACAATTTTCTTCTCCACATTGAGAACTCTGCCCCCACATTGTACAATGAAATATTTTCCCAGGTCAGATTAGGATTTGCTAACCCTGTTGTATACAATCCGGCATTATATTCTGAACCAAATTTATAAACCCCATAATTTGCTTTAAATGAGTATCCGGTCAGATATTGAAAATTTCCAACGCCATCATTCCCCGATTGTCCGAAACTGGCTTTTAACTTCAAATTATCAAACAGACCCAAATCGGCAATAAAATTCTCCTCAGACAATCTCCAGGCCAAAAGAATACTTGGGAAATAACCCCATCTTTTATCGGAAGGGAATTTTGCAGATGCATCCGCACGAAAAATAGCCTCTAAAAGATACTTGTCTTTAAATGAATAATTTAACCTACCCACAAAACTCTTTCTACCCATTTCACTTGCAGTTCCGTCGTTTGTTGAGGTCCCTGAATCTCCTGCATACAATTGATCCAATGCAGATGTAATAAAATTGCTTCGTCTGGTATAAAGATAATCCGACTTATAGCCAATGCTCTCATAAAGAGCAAGTACCGTTAAGTGATGGTCAACATTAAATCGTCTGTCATAGTTGAGTGAAAACTGCGAGGTTAAGATTTGGCTCTCAGATTTTCTCAAGCTTAAAGCAGACTCACCTCTGGTGTCTGCCTGAAGCGTATAGATATCATCTTCATAGGCATAATTCCACATTTCATAGCCACCATAAAAGGTTTTTTGCTTTGTATAGTCCTTCAAATAATGCCAGGTATACTTAGCTGACAAACCTTTAATGAAATTCACATCGTAGTTTAAGGCAAAAGTACCTTCAACCCTTTGAAAATCGGTATCATTATACCCGCCAATATCCCTGTTAGATCCGCCATAAGCAGGATAATTTGTACCCACATATGGAAGCTTATCATCTTCGGGAAAGTCTGACCGATACATTGGGTTACTAAACCATAAGTCCTGCCAAAGCTCCGGATAATCACGACTCATATTACGTTTAGTTTCATTTAGATCACGAACCACACTCGAAACATCAATTTTCATATCCAAATTATCAGTCAGCTTCATATCAACATTCGACTGAAAATTATATCTCTGAAAATCTCCGCCATTCTTTTTCCAAAGCGTTTCTTGCTTCAGATAGCCCAAAAAACCATAATATTTGATTCTTTCGGATCCACCACGAACAGAAATATTATGCTCCTGCTGAGGTGCCCAATCTCTGATTAATAAACTAAACCAATCCGTATTAGGGTGATAAAGAGGATCACTACCATCGTAAAACATTCTTATATCTTCTTCCGAATAAGGGGCATTTTCTTCTGGTTTACCTGCCTGAAGATACGCCTCTCTTTGCATCTCTGCATACTGACCGGAGCTTACCGTTTTCGGGAAATTTGTGATCCCCTGACCGGAAAAAGAAGTATTTAAAGAAAAGACAGGCTTAGAAATATTACCTCGCTTGGTAGATACTAAAACCACACCATTACCAGCACGAGCACCATAAATGGAGGCAGAACCATCCTTCAAAACAGAGATGGATTCTATGGAATTCGGATCCAACAGATTCAAATCTCCTTCAACACCGTCTACAATAACCAACGGATTTCCAAAACCACGAATATTTAGTGTAGCTGCATCGGCCCCCGGTCTACCTTCCGATTGTACAGTGATTAAACCTGGCAAACGTCCAGTAAGAGCATTGGATGCTGAAGAAATAGGAGCTATCGTTAAATCTTTACTCTGAACCGATGAAATTGCGCCTGCAAGTGAAGATTTACGTCTTGTTCCATAACCAATTGCAACCACTTCATCAATGGTTATGGCCTCTTCAACCATTACCACATTAATGGTTGTCTGTCCTGCCACAGGTACTTCCTGATCTTTCATTCCAATAAAAGAAAAGATGAGTATGGCATCCGAAGAAAAATTAGTGAGAGTATAAATCCCTTCACTATTTGTAATAGTACCATTGGTCGTTCCTTTCTCAAAAACGGATACACCTGGCAAAGCATCCCCGGTGGAATCAACAACACGTCCGGAAATATTAACCTTTTGTGGCGCAACCGGCGCCTTTGCGGGTGAAAGAATGACATGTCCATCGCGAATAACAGTCGTTATCTTTCCTTTACCAAATAATTGATCTACTACAGTAGAGATTTCCTCATTTTGGACAGCGATGTCAACTTTTTTATAGACATCAATTAACCCGTTATCGTAAAGAAAATAAATTCCGCTTTGCTCTTCTATCTGTGACAGCACCTCTTTAATAGAGGCATCTTTCATGTTTAAAGTTAAGCGTGTTGATTGCGAATAGCTATTCCCTGCCAGGATTTGCAGTGTACTTACAAAAGCCAGAAATAGACTTATTCGAATAGTTCTGAAAAACTTTCTGTGCCTGAAAAACACCAGACACAATGAATTCGCATTTTTTTTCATAAATTTGAATGTTTAAATTACTATTATTTAAATCTGCTCAAAGAGCAGCTGGAAGGAAGTGTTGCAGCACTTCCTTCTTTATTTATGATGATAGATATCAACTATTTATCTGTTTGAACTACTAATAATAACTTCTCTCTTTCGGGTTATGTCGGTTGTCTTATCCAGTCTCGCGGGGATTTGTTCTACTTTTATCGGAGAGGCTATTTCCAACATTTCCAAAATCTGACTCAACGATTCATTTTCAAAAGTTGAGGAAATCTTATAATCCATGATCTTCGGATCAGTAATTTTCACATCAACACCAAACCAACGTTCAAGTCGCCGTGCAATTTCAGGCATCGGGCACTCATCAAGAATTAACTTATTTTCGTGCCAGCCAATATATTTTTCGATATCTTCTGTCGAAATGATCGTTTCATTACGCATTTTATCGACCACGGCTCGTTCGCCCGGTTTCATGATAAATTCTTTACCTGTCTTAAAACCTAATGAATTCAATTTGATGCTTCCCTCTGCCAATACAACTTCTATAGTGGTATCTTCAGGGAATGCCTTACAATTAAATTGTGTGCCTAATACAGTTACGCTAACACTCCCCGACGCAACCTGAAATGGCATTTGTTCATTTTTTTTCACCTTAAAAAAAGCTTCTCCGGTCAACTTAACCTCGCGCTGTTTACCCCCAACAAAAGGAACCTTATAGCTTATCGTACTTTCTGAATTCAACCATACAACCGACCCGTCAGGCAAGGAAATCTCAGAACGAATTCCCGAAGGATTGGAGATCTTTTGTACGGCAAGTTGGTCGGCTTCAGGCTGAATTTTCTGTTTGGAAAAAAATATGACTGAAGTAATAAGCAATGGAACAAAAAGGATGGCCGCAGCCCGGGTAAGAACGTTCAGCAAGCGAAAATGCACATTCGTCTTTTCAATGCGCTTTCGCACCAATTCAAATGCCTGATGACTATTAATTCCTTCAATTGAATATAGAATTTGCTCTGCTTCAGAAATTTGAGCATCAATATCCTGCCCTTTCCGGTCTGAAAGAATTTTTTTAAATCGCTGTACTATTTGAGTGTCTTTTAACATTTCTTTAATTCAGTTACCTTAATCTGTATTAAAATACGATCAGAAACGTTAACACACGTACGCATATTGGAAAAAAAATTTAATAAATATTTAAAACGAAGAATCCCTGATAGATAGTGCCGGAAAGAAATGATTTTTTTTATTACGATCGCTTTCAAAACGGTCTTTCACAACAATAAAATAATAGTTTTAAAGTTGCACAAGCCTCGAAATAAAACTTTTTTATCTGCCACAATAGTTTCTACGCAACTACTATATAGTGCTTATCTCTTATGTAACTCTTTTAATCAAGCCAGACATCAGTTTAGCCAACATCTTATTTAATATGCTGATTACGCAGATTTAGTTGTTTAAACAGGGATGTAGTCCCCGTATTAAGGAATTATAAAGACTAACTTCGGTGTTATGCTTGTTCTAAAAATGGTCATTTACGGGAGTAAAAGCCTTGATTTTTAAGACTTCACAAGCCTTGTGTTTGAACTTTATATTTCAAACACTTAGTTTATGGGCAGACTCTATATAATGAATAATAATAACCCTAAATAATCTTTCAATTCTACGCGAAGCACTTTTAACGCCTTACTAATTTGAGTTTCGACGGTCCGTTTGGAAATATCCAATTGAGCCGCGATTTCGTCATTCTTTAATCCATCGATTCGGCTCATTACAAAAACCTGCCGACATTTATCAGGCAACAGGTCAATCCCTTGTTTCAATTTGTCCTGAAGTTCAGAGGCAACAAACAAATCAACATCGTAAGCCAAATGATGCTTCGATAATTCCATCATCTCACTCACGTACTTTTTTTCAATTTTCAGATGTTTTAAGAAGTCGAGACAAGCGTTTTTAACCGATGAAAAAAAGTAATTTTTAAAAGAATCGCATAAAATTATCTGATTATGCCTCGACCATAAGCGGACAAAAAAATCCTGAACAATCTCTTCAGAATCAGCCGTGCTTATCGTAAACTGAGAAGCATATGTCACCAAACCCGGATAATAAAAATGAAACAACAATTGAAAAGCAGTTTGATCCCCATCTTTAAGGCGAACAATTAAATCCTTTTCCAAAACTCCTCTAATAACTTGCATGCATTGGATTTAGATGTCATTAATATAGGTAAAACCGAAAGATTCAAAAAATCAGGGACTCGTCCGAAAAGTCAACCACTTACAAAACGATATGATTGGGTGACCGAAGGCTGGAAACCATATATTACGAGGCGCATTATCCTCAAGTATATTGCCGTAAACGTTCTCTCCTCCTTTCATTTCTTCCAAAATTACGATTCTGGCTAACAATAAAATTAAAATTTCCCAATCACGCATAATAAATGCAAGAAAAAGAGGAAATTACGTAAAACATTTTTTCAAACAAACTGATGCCTTTTAAACACTTTATGTAAAGACTTATCAGGCCTGATTTGTTTAGTGGGCTATACAATAAATGTAATTAATTATCCAAATAGTAACAATCAGATAAAGCCGGCAACCATTATCTGTAGTAGCAATTCGTTAGGTCGAAATTTAAAATTTAACCACAAACTGTAGCTTCTATAATTTTTAACACCCCATGTTTTTATCGATCACCCGTATTTAAATACAACTTCGAGTTTTTGTTAAAATTTTTGACAAATTTAATTACTTTCTCCTTTTTTGTATAATGTTTTTTAACAAAAAAATACAATTAAAATAACCCTATAATAATTTCCATCGCTCCTAATGAGTGTTTGTCTATAAAATAAACTACTTCGTTATGCGTGCCATAAAAACAGTCATTTACGAAAATTAAACGCCTTTATTTTTTTGACTTCACAAACCTTGTAATTGTGCTATATATTTCAGACACCTAATTTATGGACAGTCTCTAACTAAGATCCGCCTATAAAATTCAACTTCTGCGTTACGTTAGCGCTCGAAATAATCATTTAAACAAATAAACTCAGTTTTTTTCAACTGCGCAAGGCTTAAATTAAAACGTTCTCGCTCAAACTCCTTATTTTTAGACAGACCCTATAAAATCATCACAATAAAAAAAGGTAATACTTTGTGCTCAGACTTGAACATTTTATCGAAACAAATAATTTCAATTTTCGAACTCCCAATCCGGCGCGAAAATAGGCATAAAAGATCATCTAATGAATGAAAAAAATAATGAAAATGGGATCTGTCTTAATCAGGTTCTGATAATATCGGATTATAAAGGTCAACGCCTGTATTATGATCGCTCTCAAAACGGCCATTTACATCAGGAAACTCACCGCATTACCAGACTATATTTCTTTGAAGCGTGATTAATGTTAGATATTTTAGGTACATTTGATCTTGAAAAAAATAAATTGCTCTCTACTTATCAGTATTTCGACATCTGACAGCAACCATATATTCATCAATCATTTATAAAAACATTCAGGTAAATTTACTTCCATGTTTGATGTCCCCTTTGGAAAGAAACCATACTTTTTACACATTTTTTGAATCAGATATTTGGAAGAAGTGAAAATTGATATATCTTTGCATCCGCAATTGAAAAAGGATTTCATTGCTTTGAAGGTCCCTTCGTCTAGGGGTTAGGACGCCAGGTTTTCATCCTGGAAACAGGGGTTCGATTCCCCTAGGGACTACTAATTAGAGTACCATTAAGAACTTTATACATAAATAACGATGGCAAATCATCAGTCAGCAAAAAAAAGGATCAGACAAGCAGAAGCTCACAATTTGCATAACAAATATTATGCAAAAACAGCTCGGAATGCTGTAAAAGCTTTGCGCAGTACGACCGATAAAGAAGCTGCAAGCACGCTTTATCCAAAAGTAGTGTCAATGATCGACAAATTGGCTAAAAGAAACATCATTCACAAGAATAAGGCTTCCAACCTAAAAGCCAGTTTGGCTCTTCACATTAAGGGGTTGGCATAGAGCCATCTTTAATGGTCCCTTCGTCTAGGGGTTAGGACGCCAGGTTTTCATCCTGGAAACAGGGGTTCGATTCCCCTAGGGACTACATAGGTCAGTCTTACCAGAAACGGTAAGACTTTTATTGTTTGCTGGCAATAGTACAAAACTTTTCATAAATTGGACAATAAAAAGCGCTATGCTCCAATACGAAAAGCTGACCATCAAGCAACTGGCAGCCGAAGACCGACCCCGGGAAAAAGTACTACAAAAAGGGTTGTCAGCACTTTCGGAAGCCGAACTTCTGGCGATCCTTTTAGGTTCGGGCAGCGCCAAAGAGTCGGCTGTTGAATTGGCCCGAAAAATATTAGCTGCCTACCATAATAATCTCAACCAGCTGGGAAAAGCAGGTATTGACGAACTTAAAAATAATTTTCACGGTGTAGGCGAAGCCAAAGCAATTACAATTATTGCTGCGATGGAATTAGGACGGCGGCGGCGTTTGCAGGAATCTCTTGAGATGCCGGCCATCAAAAACAGCAACGATGCCTACCAAATTCTACAGCCCATACTCGGGCACCTTCCGCACGAAGAATTCTGGATACTGATGCTCAACCGCTCCAACCGCGTCCTCACCCGCTACAACGTCAGCAAAGGTGGACTTACAGGAACGGTAATTGATGTGCGGCTCATTTTAAAAAAGGCTCTTGAAAGCCATGCCGCCTCCATGATACTCGCACACAATCATCCGTCGGGCAACAAACAGCCCAGTGGTGCCGACCAAACCATCACCCGTAAAATTACGGATGCCGGCCAGATAATGGATATTCCTGTTATTGATCACATTATTATCGCCGAAAATAACTATTTTAGCTTTGCCGATGAAGGGATGCTATAAACAATGAAACTACACCATCTTAAGAATAAAAATATAGACCGGAAGCAATGGGACATTGCGCTGTCCAAAACAAGTAACCCGAAGGTTTACGCCTCCAGTTGGTATCTTGACATTGTTTCACCCGAATGGGAAGCATACGTTAATGACGACTTCTCTGTATTAATACCAATACCTATAAAATCAGTACTGGGGATAAAACTAATCATTCAACCCCCATTTTGTCAGCAATTAGGCTTATTTTCAACCACATATAACAATTACGAAGAGCTTGTGCCAATAATAAAAAGAAATCTATTCGCAACTATAGCATGGCAATTAAAGCACCAATCGGGGCTTGAAATGGCCCCCTTTCTTCAACAAAAAACGAATTTAATTTTACCCTTACAAAACCCCTACGAAAAATTAAAAAATAATTTCACTAAAAACTGTCTCAGAAACATCTCCAAAGCCAATTTGGAAAACCAAACAGTAGAAGCATACGATTCCGTCAGTCACTACCTTAAATTTTCGAAAACGCATGCACGTTATACCCTCTCAAACAAAGACCAAACTATACTCACACAAATAATAAATACGGCACTAAAAAACGGGACAGGACACCTGTACCGAGTCACAAGCAACGAAACGCGCGAAACATTATGTGCCGGCTTCTTTATTAAGGAGTTTAAGCGAATCATCTTCCTTTCGGGACATTCCTCCCCTGTGGGATTTCAAAAAAAGAGCATGTTTATGTTACAAAATTATATGATTCAAAAACATGCAGGCAGTTCCCTTTGCGTCGATTTTGAAGGCGGAAAATTAAGTGGTGTTGGCCGATTTTATAAAGGCTTTGGGGCCATAGAAGAACCCTACTACTTAATGGAAAATAAGATATTAAAAAAACTAATGTCAGCTAAAAAAGCATTTAGTCGACTGTTATCAAGCTAAGACCACTGTCATTCTCATACGATACGCATCTAAAACCACACAAATTAAAACAACAAACATTAAAAATTGAACATATTATAACCTCTCCATTATTTGTATAAAAAAACCAATGTCAAATGAACAATATGCACTATTTTTGCGCACAAAATTACCCAATGGAGATAAAACACATTAATCAACCACCTTCAATCCTCAATCGATTTATTGCTGAAATGCGCGACTGTAACATACAGTCAGATCCGCTTCGATTTAGAAGGAATCTGGAACGGATAGGTGAAATTTTCGCTTATGAAATCAGCAAAATCCTGACGTACGAGGAGAAAAAAATTAAAACCCCACTGGGCATTGCCACCGAATTTATTCCAAACGAACAGCTGGTCATAGCGTCCATCCTTCGAGCCGGAATACCTTTGCATAATGGCTTGCTTAGTTATTTTGACCGCGCGGAAAACGCCTTTGTATCAGCCTACCGGAAATATGCCGATGACGGAAATTTCGATATCCACATTGAATACATATCGGCACCCGATTTAAACAACAAAACCATCATTTTAGCCGATCCCATGCTGGCCACCGGTTCGAGTATGGAGTTGGCCTATCAGGCACTTAAAGCCAACGGACAGGCTGCTCATATTCATATTGTAAGCATTATAGCCAGTCAGACAGGAGTTGATTACATCGTTAATATGCTAAAAGACGAACCGGTAACCTTATGGCTTGGTGTTGTTGATGAGGAGTTAAATGCCAAATCTTATATCGTACCCGGTCTGGGCGATGCCGGTGACCTGGCCTATGGCGCCAAACTCTAGCCAACACGCCACACTGCTCCGGTATCAGAACACGCTTTTAATAACTGTTGAACTGTTTTATTCAGGACAGGATGATATATCTGGGGCCACTGCTCGCAAAGCGGCAATAAAGTAAACATACGTAAGTGTAACCGCGGATGAGGAATAATCAACTCATCCGTGGTTATTGTCTTTTCATCGTAAAACAAAATATCAATATCAATACCACGGGAAGCATAACCAGCCTGATTACTTCGCTTACGCCCCAACTGCGTTTCAATATGCAATACCGATGACAACAACTGTTCCGGGTTCAGAATTGTTGTTACCTCCACCACCCGGTTCAAAAAATCATGGGATGCTTCAAATCCCCAGGGTTTACTTCCATAATCAGAAGACATTTTGACAATATCACCGACTTCTTCCGACAATAACGTCGTTGCATTTAAAAACAAACGTTGTGTTTCAGAGGTATTACCCCCCAAAAGTAACCAAGCTCTATGCGATTTATCCTTCATTTAGCAAAAACAACTTAACCCTGATATGGAAATAATTCATACAAATTAGTAATTTAGCAGCTAATGTACGAAATTAGTCATCTTTACCTTAATAACGCTGTTATGAAAAAATTTTTCAAGTATTTTTTAGCCGTCATAGCCGGCTCGCTGGTGTCATTTTTCTTGTTTTTTATCGGCATTGTCATATTCGTCAGCATATTGGCAGCTACAGGCAATGAAGAAATAAAAGTAAAAGATAATTCAATACTGGTACTTAATATAAACGGACCCATTGCCGAACGCGGCACAGACGATCCTCTCACCCAAATTATGGCACAAATAAGCGGCGATGAAGTTCCCGCAGGGCTAAATCAAATATTAACCGCCATAAAAAAAGCCAAAAAAGATGATCGCATTCGGGGCATATATTTAGAATCAGGACTTATCTCAGCCGGTTATGCTACCATAGAAGAAATTCGTGATGAACTTATCGACTTCAAAGAATCAGGCAAATTCATTTACAGTTTTTCATCGGTCTACACCCAAAAAGCTTACTATCTGGCTTCAGTTGCCGACAAAGTTTATCTGAACCCCGCCGGTATGCTTGACTTTCAAGGAATAAGCAGCACACGCACCTTTTACAAAGGAACACTGGACAAACTGGGCATTGAAATGCAGGTATTTAAACACGGTCAATTCAAATCGGCCGTGGAACCTTTCATTTTAGAAAAAATGAGTGAACCAGCCCGTCTACAAACCGAAGTCTACCTCAACTCAATCTGGAACAATACCCTTCAAAACATAGCTGCAAGACGTAACCTTGAAGTCTCACAACTGATTGCCACGGCCGAAAAATTACCCGCCTTCATGGGCGATGATGAGTTGCTGGCCTCCGGCTTAATCGATGGTTTAAAATACAAGGATGAAGTTCTCAGCGAACTAAAACAACTGACCGACACCGAAGAAAAAGACGACTTAGAAGCCGTAACCCCGGGGCAGTATTACAAAGTTTATATTCCAGGCGATAAGAAAGGCCTCGAAAAAAATAAGATAGCCATTATCTATGCCGAAGGCGAAATTGACGGCTCATCTTCGGACGGCATTCAATCTGATGACCTGTCGCGAACCATACGCGAAGCACGCCGCGACAGCTCAATAAAGGCAATTGTGTTACGTATCAATTCTCCCGGTGGCTCAGGCTTAGGCTCTGAAATAATCTGGCGCGAAGTAACACTGGCAAAAGAAGTTAAACCCGTTGTTGTGTCAATGGGAGATTTAGCTGCTTCGGGAGGCTACTACATTGCCTGTGCTGCCGACAGTATAGTGGCACAACCCAACACCCTCACCGGAAGCATTGGTGTCTTTGGACTAATACCCAACGTAAAAAAAGCCATCAATAAAATAGGTATCACTACCGATGTGGTTAAAACCAATACATTTGCCGACATGCCATCCATCGACCGGCCTTTCACTTCCGACGAAAAAGCAATTATGCAGGCCTATATTGAACGTTTCTATGGCGTTTTTATACAACGTTGTGCCGATGGACGTAATACCACCAGCGAAAAAATTGATGAAATAGGGCAAGGACGCGTATGGAGCGGCGAAAATGCCATTGGCATCAATCTGGTTGATAAAATTGGTGGCATTGACGAAGCAATTGCCATTGCTAAAAACATGGCCAATCTGGAAAACTATCGAATTGTTGAGCTTCCTGAAGTTTTACCATTCCCGGAACAGCTGATTAAAGATCTGACAGAAAATGCTTCGGCACGTGTCGGAAAGCTATTACTGGGCGAGGAGTATGAGTTGATAAAAACAGTTAAAGCTCTTCAAACGGCCTATCCCATTCAGGCCCGGATCCCGTTTGACATCAACCTTAATTAGTGTTTGTCTATAAAGTTAACTTCTGCGTTACGCTTGTCATAAAAACAGTCATTTACGAAAAGTAAACTCCTTGATTTTTATGACTTCGCAAGCCTTGAATTTGAACTTTTTATTTCAAACACTTAGTTTATGGACAGACTCTATTTAGTATTAGCAAAAGACTCAGGTGCTTGAAATTCAATTTTTGCGAAATCCGGAAAGGTGAGACTACTATGGTAAATAACCATTTTAAGGACAAACCTAACGCAGGAGTTGAACTTTTCTTGCCAGAACCCATTAGTCAAAACGATAAATAATTAAAAGCCCTGCATGGGGCTGAGCTAACAACAGCTTATCACCATGCAGGGTTTCTTAATAAAATCAATCAGCCTATCAGCTGCTTCATCGCATTAACGTAAGAATAAAAAAATGAGACTACGCCGCCTGCTACTACCTTTTTCCTGGCTTTATGCACTGGCGACAACCATTCGCAACAGACGCTTCGACAGCGGCAAGCTGCCGTCGCAAAGCTATCCCTTACCCATCATCTCAGTGGGAAATATTACCGTAGGCGGCACCGGAAAAACACCACTCACCGAACACCTGATACGTCTGTTACAGTCCGCCTATCAGGTGGCATTATTAAGCCGTGGCTACGGCCGAAAAACAAAAGGGGTAAAAATAGCCGACGAAAAAGCCGACTATGCGACCATTGGCGATGAACCCATGCAGCTGAAACAAAAATTTCCGCATCTTACCGTTGTCGTTGCCGAAAAGCGACGCGATGGCATAGCAACACTGCTCAATCATCACACCCCGCCACAGATTATCCTTATGGACGATGCCTTCCAGCACCGATATGTTAAACCGGGTCTATCCATCCTGGTAATGGATTACCATCGTCCGATATGGAAAGACATCTGTTTGCCTGCCGGAAATTTACGCGAACCTGCCTCAGGGATGAAACGCGCCGACCACATCGTCGTCAGCAAATGCCCACCCGATCTTTCCGTACAAGCGGCTGACAACATCAAAAAAAAGCTTAACATACAACCCCAGCAACAAATATTCTTCACCACAATTCGATACGGAGAACCGCAAAAACTAATAAAAGGGAAACACAAAAATTCATTCAGCCAGTTACTGAGCCAAACGACTAATCCCATAACTTTATTGGCTGGCATAGGTAATCCTGTTCCATTCTTCCGCATGGCAGAAAAATATGGTAAACCCATCAACAAAATACAATTTGCCGATCATCATGACTTCACAAAACAAGAGCTGCATGATATCGAAAAAAAAATCAGCCATTTAAACCAACCAAAGGGACTAATATTAACCACCGAAAAAGATGCCGTACGCTTATCGGCATCCCCATATTTGTCGCCTCAGCTGGCCGATTGCATTTGGTACATCCCCATTAAACCCACATTTTTGTTAAATGGTGAACAACAATTTAATGAGATGATTCTTCAATTTGTAGAACAGTATTAATAATCATAATATGATAGAACGCATTAAAGAAACAGCCGATTTCTTAAAAAAAACACAACCATTGCAACCCAAAACAGGAATTATATTGGGCACAGGTTTGGGAGGTCTGGTTAAAGAGATAACGATCGAAAAAACCATTCCATATCATCAAATTCCGAATTTCCCGGTTTCAACCGTCGAAGGACATCAGGGACAGTTAATATTTGGCACCATCAAAGGGAAACCGGTGATGGCCATGCAGGGCCGTTTTCACTTTTACGAAGGCTATACCATGCAGGAAGTCACCTTTCCCGTCAGAGTGATGAAGCTAATGGGCATTGAAACTCTTATTGTATCCAATGCCAGCGGCGGTCTCAACCCGGACTACAAAGTCGGCGATATAATGATTATCAACGATCACATGAATATGTTTGGCACCAACCCACTTATCGGGAAGAACATGAACGAACTGGGCACTCGCTTCCCCGATATGAGTGAGCCATACAGCCACGAACTCATTGCCAAAGCTCTCGACATAGCCAAAAAAGAATCCATTGAATTGAAACAAGGCGTATATGTGGGCACAGCAGGGCCAACCTTTGAAACACCTGCCGAATACAAATACTTTCGCATCATAGGTGGCGACACGGTAGGCATGTCAACCGTTCCGGAAGTTATCGTGGCCCGTCACATGAACATGACCTGCTTTGGGGTGTCAATCATTACAGACTCTGGCGTTCCCGGTCATATTGTCGAAATCTCGCACGAAGAAGTACAGCAAGTAGCTGCCGCTGCCGAACCAAAAATGACCAAGATAATTGCAGAACTGGTGGCGACGATTTAACTATCGTCCCACCCCTAAAACAACAACTTGCTTTTCTTCTTTTACTTCACCTTTTAAATTAAACCACTTTATCAGGATGATATAGATACCACTTTTACAAAGCGCATTCTCGTCATCGGTACCGTCCCATGCAAAAAAACCACTGGTACCAGCCAATTGATTGTTAACCAGCCGGCGAACCGGGATTCCATTACGGTTAAAAATATCAATAAAACAAGAATAACCGGCTTCCGGGAAGTGATATCGAATAAATAACAAATCATCAACCCCATCGAGGTTGGGTGTAAAAACATCGGGCTCTAAAACAAACGTAGCCGAAGTCTCCGATGCCCCGTCCACCGCCTGCGAGTTACGAAGCGTAGGTGTCGCATAATTCACATCAGCAGCAGCCGAATGCCAGTTCACGACACTATTGCTCGAACCGTTTACATCGACACGCTCCAACGACACCCCTTTGGTAGAGGAAAGCAGCGCAAAATGAAGATTTTCACTATAATTAAACCGATCTAATGTTTGGCCCGACCTATCAGTAATAAATACAATACCCTCTCCATTCACAAAATTAGGAAACCCTGTAACAGAAAATACGCACCAAGGATCAGCAATATCATACTTCTCAAGCAACACCTCCCTGTCAGACGTAAATACCAGGTATTCGCCCGGGAAAAATGCCCGCACCTCATCGGTCAACGGCACTAATTCTTCTGGTATGCCCTCAATATTATCTCTTGCAATAAAAAGTTCTGACAAATCAAGAACCCTATCTCCCCTATTATAAAGCTCAACAAAATCGACCATATCAGACGTCGGATCAAACAACAATTCATTAATAACAAAATCGAAGGGAGCTGCAACCACAGGACGAGCCAGCCGAATTGTATCGGGTAAAACCATTTCATTGCCGGCCAGGTCACACGGCGATTCGGAAAGTTCGAGATAAAACTGCTCATTGTCAGGCCACTCATCAGCAAATGAAAGTATTGCAGACGATAAAAAAGCAGAATCAATCCCGGCTTCATCAACAACCAACGACGGGCTCAACGATAGCTTCTCAACCGGGCTTAAAAATCCGGAGGTCACCGGTTCCGAAAACTCAAGCACCACCGATGAATCATTGGCCCAATACCATCCCAAAAAAGCCGGAGGTTTCAAATCAGGAAAAAACGACAGCAAAGAGTTCGCCGCACCCGGTGTTCCACCTCTCAAATCGCCTGACCAGCCCCAGTTATCAAAGTCGCCCGACAAATTATCCACATCCATCATTTCCATAGACCAACCGCCCCCCTGCTTAAAACCTTCTGCTCCCATCTCTTTGCTATACTTTAACGAAGTCACAATAGTCCCCTCATTATTTTTAAGAAACACCACTCCTTCACTATTGGCAAGTGCCGGCCAATTGGCAACCGGAAGAAAAGAAGAAGTGCTATCCCAAACCCCTTCCTTTGAAGCAGGTATCAACAATAAATAATCGCCAGGAAAAATCACGCCGTCGGTCAACGTCGCCGTTCGATCACCAATAATCAACTGATAATTTTTCAGATAAACAGGATAATCACAGCGATTAAACAACTCTATAAATTCAGAATTGGGCAATTTAACAACCGGATCAGGATCAGTCATCATCTCCGAAATAACCAAATCATTTCGCTGAGCAGGATAATACCAAAAATCATAAGGTCCGCCGGAAATTGTATCCCCATTGGTTGCCACCAAACTGTCGAAGAGTAATTGAAGCGATTCACCCCTGGGATAATCAGACGAAAGCAATAATTGATAACAGCCATCGCCGAGATCCTGAACCGATTTGATGTCAGGCCCATTGGTAGCCCAACGTGCCGATTGTGTCAAAAAATCAGATATAGAATGAGAAAAACACAACGTTAACAAACGCGATGAAGTCACACGCCAATCGGTCATCTGAGCAGGCACATACTGGTAATACAACACCGTATCGTTCAACTGATTTCCGTCGACATCAGAAACTCCTGAAACCTCCAACCGACAGTCGTTCCCGATAGCGATGCCGTGACGATACAACAGCATTAGTCCGGACTCATTGTCTGTCGTAACAATGTCAGGCAACAAAGAACCCGGCTGAATCAAAAAATGACCCGGCTCATAAAGCAACCCGGATAAAGGTTCCGAAAATGAAAGCCGAAGAAGATATTGATTACGCACTTCAAAATGCTGGACCACCGGCGGCACTGTATCGCGATAAGCCGAACCTGTCACCACAAAATCATCAAACCAAAACAAGGTACTACGCGTAGCCGTATAATGGCAATCAACGCCGGTCCAGCTTGCCGCATACCCCTCGTGATTAACAACACGCCCTTCCTCTACCCAGCCGTCACCAACATCGGCCTCTAGCACGATGATACCGCTCTTATCACGCTTAACCCTTACGCGCCCCTCGGGCTTACTGCTGTCAAGGCGACCTTCCTGACCCGTAATTAATTCCTTTTTAATCCCGTTTCTTAATTCCCACAACGAAATATTATCAGCCGAAGTACCCAGCACCAGATACAATCCCATTTTAACCTCTGAAGGAATAATTGCATCCGACGCCAAAAAGACCTGAGCAAAATTGGCAGAAGAAGGGTTGAAATCCATCCTAAAAGAGAACTGCCATACGGCATCATCCATGGCCTTGGAAGGCGTAAATAGCCAGGCCTGACCTGCCTCAGCCGGCGCATTCAGCTGAAGCGCAGCTTCCAACATATCAACAACAAACAAATCAGGACAACCCTCCCATACAGGATCCTGAGAAAAATTGCCATCCGAAAAATCATCGGCAAACTGCGCTGAAATGTTTACAGACAAGAATAGTAAGGTTAGGATAAAAAAGGGACGCATGGCGTTTTGATTTACAATTAAATGCCTATTTTTGTTCTTTCAAAAGTGACAAATATCAAGTTTTAGGACATTTAATTTATCATTTTTTTTTCGTATTGTAAAACTTTAATTGCAAAGCAGGAAATGAGAGTAGCAATTGTTGGCGTCAGTGGTGCGGTAGGACAGGAATTCCTTCGCGTTTTGGATGAAAGAAACTTCCCTATGGATGAGCTCGTTTTATTCGGCTCATCGAGAAGTGCAGGTAAAACATACACCTTTAAAGGAAAAACACTCACCGTTAAAGAATTGAAACACAACGATGACTTTAAAGATATTGACATTGCTCTCACATCTGCCGGTGCTTCTACATCCAAAGAGTTTGCAGACACGATCACCAAACATGGTGCTGTCATGATTGACAATTCCAGTGCTTTCAGAATGGACCCAAGTGTTCCCCTTATCGTTCCCGAAGTCAATGCAAAAGCCTGTTCAGACACACCGCGCAATATCATAGCCAACCCCAACTGCACCACAATCCAAATGGTGGTTGCCCTGAAAGCCATTGAGAAATTATCGCATATAACCAAAGTACACGTTTCCACCTATCAGGCTGCCAGTGGTGCCGGCGCCAGCGGCATGGATGAACTGGCCACGCAGGTAAAACAAGTTGCCAATAACGAAACAACTACCGCCAATAAATTTCAATACCAACTGGCCATGAACCTGATACCACAGGTTGATGTCTTTACCGATAATGGTTACACCAAGGAAGAGATGAAAATGTACAACGAAACCCGTAAAATAATGGGTTCGGATATACAAGTCAGTGCCACCTGCGTTCGTGTGCCCATTATGCGCGCCCATTCTGAAGCGACCTGGGTTGAAACAGAACGCCCGGTGTCAGTAGCAGCGGCCAAAGAAGCTTTCCGCAATGCAGAAGGCATCGTTTTAATGGATAATCCTGCAGAAAAAGAATATCCAATGCCATTATTTCTGGCTGGTCGCGACGAAGTCTTTGTGGGGCGTGTGCGCGGTGATTTGAGCAATCCAAATGGGCTCTCATTCTGGACCGTTTCAGACCAGATAAAAAAAGGAGCAGCCCTTAATGCGGTCCAAATAGCCGAATACATGATAAAAGCAGGTCTGGTAAAATAAAACAAATATCTCAAACAATGACTTTACTTTAAAGTCAAAACCAAACAAATGCATTTCCCGCAGCTACCATAAGCATCCGCAGATTAAACATCTGTTTTTCTTACGGTATTTGCGGGATTCTTTTTTACGATGCGCATGAAACGAAGTCTCGAAACCATACTCCTTATAGCAGTCATAAGTTTCCGGATAAATGCCTTACCCGCCGATAGCCTTTCAGTATTTTCGATGACTGAGAAACCGATCCCACGATGGATGGTTCCGACAATGATAGGTACCATCGGCGTCTCATTCCTGTTGGATGAAAATCTCAGCAAGGAGCCATCGTCTGATTTTCTGAAAAATGTTAGTCACCTCACCGACTATGGCGGCGACAAATGGTATGTGGTGCCTTCAGTTCTGGCTGCCTACAGCGCAGGTCGGTGGATTCTGAAAGACTCCAAATTACAGGCCACGGCCTGGCAGTCGTTTCAATCACTCACGGTAGCAGCTATCGCCACCGAAGGATTCAAAAACCTGACCGGCAGAGCACGTCCGTTTACCAACCACGATGCCTTCACATTTCAACCCTTCCCCGGTAGCGACGACACCTTTAAATCCATGCCATCGGGGCACGCCTCACTGGCCTTTGCTGTATTTACACCCTTTGCCGAGAATTACTCACGATGGCTCTATCTGGTTCCGCTTTCAGTAGCCTTTGGCCGGGTATATCAAAATAAACACTGGCTGTCGGATGTGGCCACAGGTAGCTGTATCGGACTCATCAGTGGCTGGCTCTTCACCCACAACAAAAACATTCAACTACTGCCCAACGGCATCATCGTAAAGTTTTAATGGCCGCATCCTTCGGAATTTAACGATTTGTTGACTATTTTTGACCATCGAAATCAACAACATAAACAAACTTTTTACATAAAGAGAAAACCCTCAAAGTTTCAACCTCTTTCTGCTTAGTAATCAAATAATATTATGGAAACAGTTGTTAGTGGAATACGCCCTACGGGCAATCTTCATTTGGGAAATTATTTTGGCGCGGTTAAAAACTTTCTGAAAATGCAGGAAGATTACAACTGTTACTTTTTCATTGCCGATTACCACTCCCTGACTACCCACCCAACGCCCGCCGATTTACACGGAAATGTGCGTCAGGTATTGGTGGAATATCTGGCAGCCGGTCTCGACCCCGAAAAAGCCACCATTTATATTCAGAGCGACCTGCCAGAAGTGGCCGAATTAACACTGTTGCTGAATATGAATGCTTATGTGGGCGAACTTCAACGCACCACGTCATTTAAAGAAAAAGTGCGCAGTAACCCTAACAATGTCAATGCCGGTTTACTGACCTATCCGGTGTTAATGGCATCAGACATTATCATTCATAAGGCACATAAAGTTCCTGTAGGTAAAGATCAGGAGCAAAATCTGGAGATGACCCGAAAATTTGCGACCCGGTTCAACCACATGTATAACCATGAGTATTTCACAATTCCGGAACCCTTTAACAATGGCGAAGCTTTAATAAAAATACCCGGATTGGATGGCTCCGGAAAAATGGGAAAATCAGATGGCAACGGTATTTATTTGGCTGACAGCCCCAAAGAGATCCGCAAAAAAGTAATGAAAGCAGTGACCGACGCAGGTCCAACCGAACAAAATGCGCCATTATCGGAGCCAATCGCCAATTTATTCACCCTCATGACGGCTGTAAGCCAACCCGATACCATTGATTACTTTAAAGAACAATACGCCAATTGCAACATTCGTTACGGGGACTTAAAAAAGCAAATTGCCGAAGATATTGTCGCTTTTACAAATCCCATCCGTGAAAAAATTGAAGCTATAGCTTCCGACGCTGATTACTTACGTAAAGTGGTCAATATGGGAAAAGAGAAAGCGCACGAAAGCGCGACAAAAACCATTCGGGAAGTGCGTGAAATTATTGGATTTAAACCTTTTTAAAGGTTTCATTCAAGACAGAAAATCAGCCGGATTTGATAATATCATTCCGGCTGTTTCTTTCTAAGATCAGATATCTGTCGCATCAGTCTTTGCGCACGCCAGCCGTCAAAAGGAATCCGGGAACCCGAAAGCATGACCAGTTCCTGTTTCTCTTCATCCAAAAATTTCACCTTTTGAAGATTAACCAAAAACCGGGAATGACAACGCGAAAAAGAATATGCGATTAACATATTCTCAAACCGACGCAGCGGTCGGAAAGCAATAATTTTCTTACCGGAAGAACAGTTCAGACAGGCACCCTGACTCAACGCTTCGCCGTATTCAAGACTATTAACCGGCACTTTAATAATCTCCTCACCCACAGTTTTCACAAAAATCTGTTGATTCTGAGGCTCCTGTTGCGCCACGTTTTCAAATAACACTTCAAGTTGCCGCGAATAACTGCCATCTGAAAACGAATCAATAATTTTATCCAACACCATCACAAAATCATCTTCGGCCAGCGGTTTCTGAATATAATCGACGGCCGCAAATCTCACTGCTTCCATCAGCAGACTGTGGTGCGATGACATAAACAACACTTTAAAATTGACGGTCGGAAGAGCTTGTAACAGGTCAAAAGCCGAACCATCGGCCAACTCAATGTCAAGGATTAGTAAATCAGGCTTAATATCAATAATTTTCCCAACAGCTTCTTTAACATAAGCACACCTCCCGACAAGCTTCAATTCCGGAAAATGGCGCAACATAATAAGTTCAACAGTACGGGCCGCAAACAAATCATCTTCGACCACCATAACCTTAATCTGATCTATCATCACTTGCTCTTTAATACAGTAAGATGTTTGCTTTTTACAGGAATATTAACCCTAACTTCCGGGAACTCTATTTTCACAATCGTACCCCGATCGAAAGGATTCATCTTCTTTTTATCTATAATTTCCAGATTTACCCTTCCCCCCGAATCATTATGAATCACTTCCAGCCGTTCTTTTGTTATCTTAATGGCCATCGATTCATGACCTTTCTCATTCTTTTGCTGCTTGCTGGCCGTAATACCAATTCCGTTATCTTCCACTTCCACCACCACCTGTTCACCGTCCTTGATAAAACGGATATTAATACGACCTTCACCTTGCAGTGTTTTAATACCATGCTCAACAGCATTTTCGACAAAGGGCTGGGTTATCATTGGCGGCACCACCACCTCCGACAACTCCATACGCTGATCCACCTCAATATTATAGATAAACGGGATGTTAAACCGAAGCTGTTGAAGCTCCAGATAATATTTTAGTATTTCCGTTTCATCTCTTAATGTAATATAATCCTGATGCGAGAGCTTCAATACCAGACGCATTAACTTGGCAAAATCAGTCAGGAACTTCGTCGACTTATCAACATCATGCTCAAGCACATACACCTGAATTGCACTTAGCGCGTTAAAAATAAAGTGCGGATTCATCTGCGAACGCAATAATTTATGCTGATTGCGAAGATCCTGATAACGGTTGCGCAAACGATGCTGATTAACCAAAAGCAAGGTCACCAATAAGGTCACAACAGCTAAAATTCCAAAAATTATAATGATCCATCGTTGGCGCGACAAGGTATATTGTTGCGACAGCGTTTCCTGATTGAGCTCAGAAATTCGTTCACGTTGCTTTTCTGCTTCCAGCATCACTTCAACAGTTGTGAGGTGATACATATTTTTTTCGTTCAGGATGCTGTCTTTATAAGCCGTAGCGACACGATAATAATCCATGGCCATATAAAACCGTCCTCGCTTTTCATAAAAATGCGATAACTGCCGGGCACTCTCTTCAGCCTGAAAACGAGAGCCTATTTGAACTGCCAGATCGTAAGAAGACTTAAAATATTTGTACGCTTCGTCATAATCGCCCATCAAAAAATAAACCTGCCCAACTTTCGACTGACTAATAGCCACCTGCATCAGGTCGTTCAGGCCCTCGTTAATTTGCAATGAACGTAACAGATAGCCTAAAGCTTTTGTTAAATTGCCTTTGGCCATATAAGCCGAGCCAATGCTGTTATAGCAGATAGACTCTCCATTTTGGCTCCCTATCTGAAGGTTATACTTCAACGAACGATTATAGTATGTGAGCGCCGAATCGGGCCGCCCCATCTTGAGCAGACACTCACCAATATTATTTTCGTTGATAGCCAACCCGAGCGTATTATCCATTTCCCTCGACAACTCCAACGATCGTAAAAAATATTCAACGGCTGTATGATAACGACCCAAATTGAAATTAACATTACCAATACTGTTGATTGCCACGCTTGTATTAAAGGTATCCTTCAGTTGTTCCGATAGTTTTAAGGCCTTGAAGTGCATATCGAGCGCCATGGCATTGTCGTCGGTACGCCGGTAAACAACACCAATCTGATTATAGACATGGGCTAACAATCGATCGTTTGCAATACTCTGGGCTAAATCGAGCGCTTTATGATGATATTTTAAAGCGTCGCCATAATCAGAGCGATTACGGTAACGCTTCCCTACTTTATTATAAATCTCGACTTCCTGCTCAACCATGTTGCGTCGCACTGCAATATCCAGCGCTTCACGTAGAAAGCCATCAAACTGATCGGTGAGCTCCGGGTTGCTTCTTACAAACTCATCGGATCGGGCAATTAATTGCGCAACAACGACGGAGTCGGTTGAAAGGCTTACATCTTTAGACGTTTTAATATTTACCAACCGACTATTCCCCAGCCGGCACGATGAAAAAAAAACGAAAAGCAAAACCACCATTAAACCGCCATAGCGAGAATAAAGATAATGACAAGGCAAATTAGGGTTTCTGATCATCATTCAAAACAGATTCTTACATTCGAATTAAAAGTGAATAATACGAAAAAACCAAATTAAAACCGATTTTTGAAGTGAAAACATTTCAATAATTAACAAGTTGACGCTTCTTTACGGAACAAAAACTTGAATCGTCAAAGTTGTTAAGTCAGATGAGAAGCCATCAGCCAATGAAACGAACCCTTCAGAACAGAAAGCAGCATAAAGGGTAACAAACTTACATTCTCATATATCTGGCAAATATGTATCTTTGCGCACCAATAAACCATCATAAAGAAAAGACCGCGTGAAGATAGGGAATATTGAACTGCCGAAAGAGCCTCTTTTGTTGGCTCCTATGGAAGATGTAAGCGACCACATGTTCAGAAGCATCTGCAAATCACATGGCGCCGACCTGATGTACACCGAATTTGTATCGTCGGATGCGCTGGTTCGCGATGTGGAAAAAACCAAACGCAAGCTCACCCTTTTAGAGGACGAACGTCCCATTGGCATTCAGTTGTATGGGAAAGACCCGCAGGCGTTGGCCGATGCGGCTCAAATTGCAGAACAATACAATCCCGATATTATCGATCTCAATTTTGGTTGCCCGGTAAAAAAAATTGCCACCAAAGGCGCCGGTTCCGGCCTCTTAAAGAATATCCCGCTGATGCTTGAAATAACACGGGCAGTGGTAAATGCCGTGAAAAAACCGGTAACGGTAAAGACGCGTTTGGGGTGGGATCAGGATTCACGAGTTATAGAAGACATCGCCGAGCAGCTTCAGGATGCGGGCGTACAGGCACTAACCATTCACGGCCGTACACGGGCTCAGCTATACAGCGGTGAAGCCGACTGGACGCTCATCGGACAGGTGAAAAACAATCCCCGCATGCATATTCCGATCATTGGAAACGGCGACATCACAACACCACAAAAGGCCCGCGAATACTTCAACCGTTATGGCGTTGACGGCATAATGATTGGCCGCGGCGCCATTGGTCGTCCATGGATCTTTCGCGAAATACGTCATTATCTAAACACGGGAGAATTATTACCACCTCCCACCATTGACGAACATGTAGAAATGATGCGTCAGTATCTGAGAACCAACGTTGCGAATATTGGCGAACGGGGAGGTATATTACACACACGACGTCATCTGGCTGTCACTTTCAAAAACCTGCCACATTTCAGACAAACAAAGATAACCATGCTGCGCAGTGATAGTCTGGAAGAAATTGAAACAATTCTGGATGATATTAAAAAAGAATACGCCGGATTTACTGATGCAACTCCCCATAGTAACGACGCACAATGACGCGAACAGGATACCAGGCCGCCACTAAACCGGTAAGAGACACCGTTACAAAAACCAATACCACGTCGGCTGCACGAAGGGCCACCGGATAAGCATCAACCACAAAATTACCATCCCCGCCAAAACGGACAATACCAAACGTTTGTTGCGCCCAAATCAGCAGGCTTCCAAGCAGCAAACCGCCAAATAAGCCGGCCAGAGAAATTAGCCACCCCTCAAACAAAAAAATACGATTGATGAGAAGCCGGTTGGCGCCCATGCTACGAAGCGTTGAGATACTCGATTTTTTTTCGAAGATCAGCATGGTAAGCGTGCCAATCACATTAAAAATGGCAATCAGCAAAATAAAAGAAAGAATAAGATAAGCCATCAATTTCTCAACTTTCATCATTCTGAAAAAAGTTGCGTGTTGCTCTTCCCGGTTTAACACCCTGTAGTTATTGCCGAGCAATTTCTGAACCGATTTCCGGACCTCACCCGGTTCTGCACCTTTTGCTACTTTCAGTCCCAGCCACGACGCTTCGGAGGGTTCATAATCCAACAGCTCGCGCACTTTATTGATGTGAGTAATGACCAGCGAGGCGTCGTAATCCATCTGATTCACCATAAAGACCCCTGAAGGCTGCAAATAAGCCGACCGAAAAGCCTGATCGGGACGCATGGGATTAATCTGACCGGTTCGGCGTGGAGCATATATCACCAACGGCGTCACAAAATTAAGACGCAAAGCCAACTGATCGGCCAAAGCAAACCCAACCACTCCTTCGTACATATCGCCATGTTGCAGACGAAACCGACCATCAATAATAATAGAATCGATGGCGGAAACCTGATGAAACAAAGAGTCGACACCCATAACAAGACCAGGCACCTGACGCTTTCCAAATCGGAACAAGACCGGGTCTTCCACCACTTGCATCACCGTTTCAACACCTTCCAGCGACACCAGTTTTGTGTAATCCAATGAGTCGATGCGAATCACTTTACCGGTGACCGGCGTTATTTTCAGATCCGGATCAAAAGAACTGTATAGTGTTCCTATCAGACCATGTAAACCATTAAAAACCGATAATACCACCAGCAATCCCAACGAACCAACCAACACGCCCGTCACCGAAATCCACGAAATAATATTGATGATATTCTGGCTCTTCTTCGCAAACAAATAACGAATGGCTATTTTGACGGCTAATTTCACTGGTAAAAAAGTTTTTTTGTGATCGGATAATTTTATAACGTTCAAAGACTAAATTAAAACCAGACAGCGTCGGCTAAAAAAACTTCTATTTAGTGTTTGTCTATAAAGTCAACTGCTTCGTTACGCTAGTCATAAGAACAGTCATTTTCGAAAGGTAAACGCCTTGATTTTGAAGACAAGCACAACGCTGAAGTAGAACTTTTTCCTGCAAGCACTATTTGATGGCTTTTACCAAAAGACCCGTTCCTTTAGCATGGTTCCCCAGCACATCAAAGTGATTCAGAATATAGGCAACCGGATAAGCTATAATGTAATAAAAAGGCAATACCAAAAAAAAGAGTTTACTGGCGTTAAGCATCACAATGGGATATTTCATGGACAATCGCCAGGCGATGCTTCCCGGAGTACCGTAGGTGTAACGCGCCTCAACGGTTGAAAAACCGGCATGTAACAACTTCTCTCTGATGTCGTTAATGTTATATCCATCGCGCACATGTTCATCAATAAAGCCCGAAATGCCCTCGCTGCTATGATGGTGATCGGTATCGGAACCACCCTGATCTGAAGGCGTTGAAATAAGCAACATACCACCCGTGTGCAGCGAACGGCACAAATTAGTCAGGACTTTTTCATCTTCAACAATATGCTCCATGACATCCACCGACAACACCAAATCGTAAACATCATTCACATCAAAAGTCGTCAGATCCGCCTCCCGAAAAGAAACACGATCGGACAGGTTCATCCGGCTAAAAAAATTGTTACAGTCTTCAATCTGTTCAGGTTTCACATCCACACCCAAAATACGAAACAGCCTGCCCATACTTGCCAAACGCCATACATACTGACCAAAGCCCGATCCGGCATCCAGAATAGAGGCATTATCAGGAACTCTTTTTCGCCAGGCCCGCAGTTCACGACGTATGTACCACGACCGCAAAAGCAGCAGATCAAGCAAACGATAAAAAAGGACTCTCAGCCACGGTGTGCTGTTAAAAACTACTCCCAACGATTTTTTTATAGGGTCATATTGCATATTCTTCGGCTCTAATCTTTTAATAAATCATCAATACGTTCGGCATAATCCAGGCTGTCGTCAATAAAAAACTGCAACTCAGGAATCACTCTCAGCTGCTTACCCACACGTTTTCCCAATAAAAAACGAAGCTGTGAACTGTGCTGTTTAATATTTTTAAACACCTCATCCTTGTGTTCGGTCGGGAAGATGCTTAAAAAAATCTTAGCAACGCCCATATCAGAGGCTACACGAGCCACCGTCACACTGACCATCGTACCTTTAACCACATCGCGTACTTCCCGCTGAAATATTTCGCCCATCTCTTTTTGAAGGAGACGCCCTATCTTTTTTTGTCTTGTAGAATCCATAACACCCTGTTATTTATAGTGGCTACGAAAATACATCTTTTACACGGATAAACCATATTGCATAAACAACAACTAAATTAAAAGAACAGCCTGTTTTTGGGTTTCTGGAACAAAGACATCGTTAGTTTGCAACTAAAAAGTCCAATTTGTTGAATTTAGGTAAAGGGTCTCACTATTTTAATTTTGCAAGATCCGTTTTAATTAGAGTCTGTCCATAAACTAAGTGTTTGAAATATAAAATTTAAATTCAAGGAATTGTACCATAGGCGGGTACCTTTTATGCCAATATTAACGAAAGATAAAAATTTTGAGGTTTGTGCATCAATGACCTTGCCTTTTAAGGTTTGGGCTGAAAGGGGAAAAATAATGAAGAAAAGCAAAAGAATAAAAACGTGGATTTTCATTATGAATTGCAAAGAAATCATTTGAAACTTAAAAAACATTTACATTTGAAATATCTACCCCAATCTCTTTTAAAAGCAGAGATGCGTTAGATGATTTACAAAGGCCTTTCTGGAGCTTGTAATCAAAAAACATAAGCCCGTTATTTACTTTAATATCAAAATAAAACTTCCTAATATTCTCATCAAATTGTTGGGGTAAATCAGCAATAGCAACATCGTGAGTAGCAATAACAGCATTTGATTTTTGCATAATAATATTTTTCATGATAGCCAGGCTCCCAGCTCTTTTATCATTGCTGTTCGTTCCACGTAGAGGTTCGTCAAGAAGGAAAAACGATTGCGATTCTTTTTCATTTTCAATCATGATTCTTTTTAACCGTTTAATTTCAGCATAAAAAGTAGATGTTTTATCATGCAAGTCATCCTGAATTCGCATGCAAGTCATTAATTTTAAAGGAGAAATAAGCATCTTGTCTGCACACACCGGTGCTCCTGCAAGAGCTAAAATTATATTAACCCCAAGAGTTCTTAAGAAGGTACTTTTCCCGGACATGTTTGAGCCCGTAAGGACATCCACCACCCCTGTTTGGGATACCTCATATGAATTGTTTACTCGTGTAGAATCAGGGATAAGAGGGTGACCGACATTTTCCAGTTTAATATGAAAATCCTTACTCATTTCAGGCAAACACCATTCGGGGTGGTTGAAGTAGATGACTGCCAAGCTTTGCAATGCTTCTATTTCCCCAATAGACTTTTGCCAGCTCAAAAACTGCTTTCCATGCAAAATCTTCCATTTTTCAATCCTGAAAAGGAGCCAGATATCCGTGTAAAAAAAAGAATTTACAAAAATTTGATGGAAAAAATTCAATCTTAAATCAGTCCACTGAATTATATTTTGCAACGACTTAATGGTTCTTATTCCGGTTTCATGATTTAGTTTTAATTCGGCTTGAATTCTCAAAAGCAGTTGAGAGTCAAATGACTCCTTTTCAATTAGTTCTATAAAGCTTCTGAAATATTTTAAACCCCTATTGGTTTTGGAGATATTGTGATAGCTGTACTTTATTTTGTGCCATTGAAAAGAATAAATATAAAAATAAGAAAAGGTTAAAAAACCTATAAAAGGAAGTACCATTATAACATTGGCAATCGACAAAGACAGTAAAGTTAAATTTACCCCTGAAAAAAGAAGCAAGAGTAATTTTAACTTTCCGAGCTTTTTAAGCATCGCATAATTCCCCAGCCAATGAGATTCATTTCCTGATAAATCATTGTCTCTACCCATAACACCGCTAATCCCCATCTCTTTTCGAAATAGTTGTTTTCTTGAAAGCTCGGCAATGGCAGCTTGTCTCTCGATAATGTCTTCAGGCGATGCGGGATTTAGCAGCCAGCTTGATAAGACTGCACAGCCAGATTTTGAATAACACCGATTGATAAAGTGGAAGACAGATGACTTTCCAAATAAATCCATGTCGTTAGCATATTCATGGTTCTTATCAAGGTATGATTGCCCGTCATCATAGAGAGTTCTCTTAGTCGCATCGTCATTTAATTCATCTTCGAGTATGCTTTTCCAGGCATTCAGTTTTTCTGACCTTTCTTTTATTTTTGAATCAAATACAACAACAAAAACAAAAATAACGGCTCCAAATAATCCAACTATCCCCCAAAGGGTATTATAGAAAAACATCCATATTCCTGAAATTATAGAAATGAATAGCACCAACCTTGTAATCCCAATTCTTAAAGAAATAGAATTATATTTTTCTAACTTTTTACTGAGACTAATTAATTCCTGTTGATAATAGCGTTCGGCTTTTTGTAACATATAACAGCAAAAATAGTGACTAAGTTGATTTAATCAATAGTTCATTAAAAAAAGCTTAGACGCAGATGCGCAATCATGCAGAGTGTTTATTGTCAAATAGTTAAAGTAAATGTATTTTGTTCTGGAACCAGCTCTCTACCAAGCATCTGCAAAAGTTTAACGAACTATTATTTAATAACATTAAGCCTAAAATCCAGGAAGAAGGATGTGCTCCTACTAAACACTTGAGTGCATTCATGAGAAATGCACTCAAGTCCTACTTAAGGCTACACAATTATTTTTATTTAAGCTATTTCTCGTTTTGGGTTCTCGGTTTTCAACTCAATCCTTAATTGAAACGTTTTTTCACCTCCAAATAAATGGCTAGCCCACAAAATAGCAACCCTACTCCCAATAAGACATAAGCAAAAAATAGTTCCTCTAATAAAAGTTGACTTAGCATCCCGATAGTTGTTAGCAACAATCCTATTACTGACAAAACATGTGTTTTTTTCATAGAAAATCAATTATAAAAAGTATTCAAAAAACTCAAAGCCCCGACATATTTTATTCAATGACCTAGCTATAAAAAAGAGATTCTACTACATGTTAAGTAAAATCTCTCTCTAATTTTATTCTCTATTATCTATTGCCATATTCCAACAGACAGTAGCTCCAATAGCCATGTAGGCAAGAGTGCCAGCGACTATGACTCCAATAAATAATTGGCACAATCAAACCGAAATATACACCGAATACTTACCGTCAAAACAATAGCGTGGTAGACCGAAGAGTTACCACACAAACATTAGAGCTTAGGATTTTATAAAACTCATTTTTGAGGGATAGGCTGATAAGTTAGGAATACTTTTCTTTTATGTTTAAAGAACGAAAGCATCCAATATAAAAGCTACAAGTGCAACAAAACTTCCAAATATTACGCCATAATATAAGGCATCCATAAATAATTTTTTGTCGATTTCTCTCATAAAATATTACTATATAAAGTTGAAACAGATAACAATAATGTCAATAATAAATCAAAATAAAAAATAGTTAAGGGTTAGTCACTTACCATAACACGAATAATATATATCAATAGAACAACAACACCAACGCCAAAGGGAACTCCCAATAAGAACCCTAATAACTGAAATCCGATAGTTTTTAAATCCGCAGCTGTATTTTCTTTTTTTTTCATAAAATTATAACATTCTAAAAATTAATGAAACCGAAGACTCCACTTGGCTTATTTCTTTTCACAAAAACAATAAGAAGATTACTCCAACAAAAGTTAGAGTAATCTTCTTTCTTATATCCCTACTCAACTACTTTGCGTACTACATAACAGACACCTGCTCCTACGGCTCCTCCAAGAGCTGCACCGCCAACAAAAGCTAACAGACATACGGCAGCTGTTGCAATAATACCTCCATTGGTTTCAGTGGCTTCCGAAATAGTTAATTCTTCAATCATTTTAAGATATTTTAATGTGATAAATTATGCATATGCAACGTAAGCAGCGGCTCCGGCAGCGCCTCCAACACCCGCTCCTGCTAAGCCCCATTTTCCTACTAGGTTCCAGTTAATCTTAAACAACATCATCCCACCATCAACAAGATTCATTTCTTTTGCATCCATTTCCTGAACATCAAATTCATTTAAATTTTTCATAATTTCTAATCTTTTAATTCCTCAACCTTTCCCGGGCGTTGACCACTTCCCAATCTCAGAAACATTCTGTTAGCCGGCATCTTGAATCTTTCTGATTCGGGATCAGGTAAGAAGTAGTTTCATCAAGTTACAGGATCTCTGTTTTTTGAAAAAAGACCTTGCTATGAACAGGCGTTGTTTTGTTTGTCGTAGACTGAAGATATCAACCATGCAGCAATCTGCCAGTTGAAAAAAAAGATTCAAAATCTGAAATGACTCAAAGAGTGGATTACTGATTCTATGCCATAATAATAGTTGATCCGATCATTTAGTCCCAATGCCTATTTTCGTTTTATTTCCCTGATAAAGAAAACAAAAAATACCACAAGTATGCCTGGTAATATCGAGACAAAATTCTCCCAAAAACCTCCTAATGCTATCTTTTATCCTTTGAAAAAAAATATAGTTTCAATTTTAACAGATTATTTTTATAGATTAAATAATACAGAATGGTACTATAAATTAAAATAAGAAAAAATAGGACATAATCATAGTTGTTTTTTTCTTTTAATAAGAATAGCGCTGTGAAGCCAGCTAACACTGGCAGAAAGTAGCTTAACATTTTATGCCTAAGTCTTCTTTTTAACACTGAAAAACTTTGTTCATTGAGATCATTTTTATCTATAAAGAATCCTGTTTTCAATGATTCCTCCATAGTTTCTGTTGATTTTTTTTGAGTATCCTGTATCATGAAAATTTTAACCAAATAAATGATATCAATTCCTGTCTTACTTCTTTACCGGGTTAGCTACATCCTCCATCATCTCCTTACCCACTTTTCTTTGACTAATACATATCTATGATTTCCATTTTTCATTGGAATTTTTATTTCTCCTTCAAATGTTAATGTGTCATTTTTAATCTCATACGCATAAATGACAGATGTTGATGAATCCAATATTTCTTTAAAACGGGTATCATCAATTGTCTCAAACTTTCCTTTAATATCTATATTTTCATGGGCATTCTCACTATTAGAGATATAAAACGTCCCATCTGAATTAAAAACTTTAGTTCTATATTCTTCATTAACAAAATTTGGTTTGCCATTGGAAAAACCTTCAACAAACGACCACTCACCAACTAATGGGCTATCTGTTTCATGAGTGTAATTGCAAGAAACTAAAGCAAACACAGTAATAGATATAATAAAACATGTTTTCATTCCTGACAGTATTTTTTACCTAAATTAAAAATTTTATCATAGGGGCATATCACAATAAGGCGCTAATATTACATGACAACTGAACAAATCAGATTATGATAGTTTTGGAAAAACTTATTAAAACTTAATGAATTGTTGTAAATCCGTAGAGATTCATTGCCTAAGCTTCTCCTAGTATCAGAAGAGTCAATCAATTTATTTACTTTAAGGATAAACTCTTCTATTACATGACTGTCTGAATAATTATGAGGTTTGTATCTAACCAGATATTCTGAATACAATCCAGTATCAAGAATTTCCGATTGGCCGGCGTTAGCTAATGATATAATAGGTAATCCAAATCTTAACATTTCAATACAGACAAAACTACATTCTTCATCTTTTGAGGTTATAATTCCTATATCTGCAATTTGATAAACATTCATTATTTCTTCACTACTTAAATATCCGAATAAATGAATATTTTTTAATGACATTTCAGGAGGGACATAATCTCCATTCCCTATTATTACAAGATGTATTTGTTTATGTAAAGGTTCTAATTTTTCAAAAATACTAAAAAGTAAATCAATCCCTTTTTCAATATCTAATCTTCCAACATATAGTAATAAAAAATCATCTTGGCTAAATCCATATTTTACTTTCAGGCTTTCTTTTGAAAGCCGATTTTCATTTAAATGGTTTGGGATACTATTTTTAATAATAAGAGAATTCTTTTGATCTAAAGAATAAAATTTTTCATATTTATTTTTTGTTTTTTTTAATGATATTTTGCAAAATTATTTGGAGAAGTCGCTCCACTATGACTTATCCCATAACTGACGCCAGCAAATAATTGGCCGGCAAGAACGCCACCTGGTACTAAAGATAGTGCCAGTCCCGCCCAAAACAACACATCTTCAATACCACCATCAATTTCCTTCATTTCCATTGTACACAATTCCGGTACATCTAAATTATCCAAATTTTCCATGGTTTTAAAATTTTAATGCCTCAACCTTTTCCGGGCGTTGAACATCTCCCAATCTCAGAAACATTCTGTTAGCCGGCATGTTGAATCTTTCTGATCATAGTGCTAAAGTAGTCCTGCTTCGTGCACAAAAAAAGCACGGAAAAATTAAAATTCAGATAAAACGGGCGGCATTTGTTTTTGCCACATCTGAAAATATTTCCCCTGTTTCTCATATAAATCAAAGGGGGTTCCCTCTTCGATTAATTGGCCATTTTCGAGCACCACGATTTTATCGGCCTCCATGACTGTACTTAATCTGTGAGCAATAACAATGATGGTTTTGCCTTCCGATTTCAATTGATCGATGGTCTTTTGTACATAACTTTCTGATTCGGGATCAGGTAAGAAGTAGTTTCATCAAGTTACAGGATCTCTGTTTTTTGAAAAGGGACCTTGCTATGAACAGGCGTTGTTTTGTTTGTCGTAGACTGAAGATATCAACCATGCAGCAATCTGCCAGTTGAAAAAAAAGATTCAAAATCTGAAATGACTCAAAGAGTGGATTACTGATTCTATGCCATAATAATAGTTAATCCAGTCATTTTGGCCCAATGCCTATTTTCGTTTTATTTCCCTGATAAAGAAAACAAAAAATACCACAAGTATACCTGGTAATATCGAGACAAAATTCTCCCATAATAGTGCCCGACTAATTTTATGAAAGCCATAGGAAAACAAATATTCAACCAGAAAAATGAGTACCACAAAAATGGCAAAAAATTGAAAGAATGGTGTTAGTTGTTTCATAATCAATCTTTTTTTTGAACAAATTTATTGATAAATGTTAAGCAATCTAAATATTACAGTATTGATTATCTATTTAAAAGTTTGTTTTTTCTAGAGTTATATAAATCTGATTTAATTGTATTTACATGATTGTTTAACTCGAATTATTGTGTTTAACAATCCTTATTATTCGGGAGGTAAAGAAGTGGGAAACTTAAATAAATCACTTTGTCACGGAATTTTTCATCAAGTTTATCGAGAAACGCTATGATCAAGTAGCTCAACTTTGAATCTTTCAGTCACTCTATTTTTTTATTCAAAAAAAAAGTTTTTTCAGGAAACAAACAAATGTTTTATTTTTAACTTATTGGCAACGCACTCACAAAGGTTGATTAATGGTAAAATACAGTCTGTAGCCGGGCAAAGATGCGCTACTGCATTTTTGCCATAATCACCCTATCTGACACTCATCTTAATCCTAAAGCACGACAACTTTCTCCACACCAACAAAAATAAAAGCAAGCCTAATACACTAGAAATTAACACACAATAAAAAAATAACAGCATTAATTTAAAAATAAATGGTACTATGTATTGCACAGTACTAAATAAATACCATATATTTGCATAACCCAATTCTGTGTTTGGGATAGATCTTTAAAACCTTCAAAATGAAAATAGAAAATGTAAAAGCACAAATGCGCAAGGGCGTCCTGGAGTATTGCATCTTGTCGGTCCTGTCGGGTGAAGATGCTTATACGTCAGACATCATAAAAACATTAAAAGAAGCAGAGATGATAGTCATGGAAGGAACGCTTTACCCATTGCTGACGCGCCTTAAAAACGATGGACTACTAAGCTATCGCTGGGAAGAGTCAACCCAGGGCCCGCCGCGTAAGTATTACGCCATCACTGAAAAAGGACGTGATTTTTTATCCGAACTCGACCAATCGTGGCAACAACTGATAACCGCTGTACAACAAATTAATCAAAACCGAAAACCATGAACACAGTTATAACCATTAACATAGCATCAACGGCATTTTTTATTGATGAAGATGCCTATACCCTTCTTCACGATTACCAAAAAAAACTGGAGAAATGGTTTGAATCGAAAAAGGGAGGACAAGAAATCATTTCGGACATCGAAACGCGCCTGAGCGAACTGTTTTCCGAACGTGTGAACCCCAAAAGTGGCGTAATAACCAAACAAATGGTAACCGAAGTCATTACCATAATGGGACAACCCGAAGACTTCACGGCAGAAGCTTCGGAAAATGAAAATACCACTCCGCCAAAAGATGAAAGCGCGACCGAGACCAAAGGCACAAAAAAACTACATCGCGACATCGATCATAAAGTACTGGGCGGTGTTTGTTCAGGCATTGCCGCTTACTTCAACACCGACCCCGTGTGGGTGCGTATCGCCTTTGCGGTACTGCCGTTTTTGAGCTTTGGTGTTATCATACCTATTTATATTGTATTATGGATAGCCATCCCCGCCGCCATTACCACCACACAAAAAATGCAGATGCGGGGTGAGAGTATCAATATTTCCAATATAGAAAAGAACTTCAGAGAAGAATACGAGAAAGTAAAGACCGGCCTTTCCAACGCCAACAAAAATATGACCAAACGCGATCGTAACGTTTTGTTAATAGTTGCCATCGTAGCAGTTGTACTGGTGTTTGCACACTTGCCGTGGTCGCCGCTACCGGGTTTTCATCACGTCGGTATAGCGTTTCCATTCTCGTTTCATTTTGCGGGCGGACTAATACCTCTTATAGTCATTTTACTGGGTTTGGGACTTATCTTTAAATCGGCTTTCAAAGGATTTTTAATACTTATCCTCATACTAATTCTACTGACGTTTATTTTAAAATTGGTTTTTGGCACACTGGCCTTAGCACCATGGATTGTAATTTAACTCCGAACAACTAACAAAATGAAAAAAACCATACACATCAACCTGTCGGGCATTGCCTTTCGCATTGAAGAAGATGCATTCAACCGCTTACAAAAATATTTGAAAGACGTTGAGGCCGCTTTGGGAACCGAGAACGGGGCCAAAGAAACCCTTCAGGATATTGAATCGAGAATTGCCGAAATATTTATGCCGGTTGCCAGTCAGCCCGACGCATCGGTCACTCTAAAAGATGTGGAAGATGTCATTCGGATTATAGGTGTCCCTTCGGATTTTGGCACAGGTGAACCGGACAACGACTCCCAGTCCAAGGAAAACCCTTCGGCACCCCAACCGGCACCACCTATCTCAAAGCGACTGTTTCGCGACCCATACAATAGAGTATTAGGAGGTGTCTGTAGCGGACTGGGCGCCTACTTTAAAATTGAGCCCTTAATTTTTCGTCTGATATTTCTCATTGGTAGCATTTGGGGTATTTTCCTGATTCCATATATTATTTTATGGATTGTAATGCCCAAAGCATTAACCATGGAGCAACGCCGTCAGATGTTCGGCGGCGACCAACCACCCTATAAAACCAACTATCCCAATTCGCAAATAAACATAGGCAAAGATGCGGGCAATGCATTTCTGCGGGCGCTGGGCATCATAACCGGCGTACTCCTCGTAATTGCCACATTTGCAGCAATGGTAACACTCACAATGCTCATCTTTTTCTCGCCTCTTGTAATAGATGTGTTCCCCAATTTGTACTGGATGCAGCAACTAAATGACATCCTGCTGATACCACAGCAATCGTTTATTCTGTTGATAGGTTCTGCTCTTTTGGCCGGCATTCCGTTGCTGATGCTCTTTTATCTGGGGTTACATCTGCTGTTCAAATTTCAGAAAGGCGGAAAAACCATCGGCGCATTGGGCCTGATATTCTGGCTGCTGGGTCTGGGAATGGTCATTTATGCCACCGTAACTATAGCCCGCGACTTCAAAGAAACCGCACGGGTGGAAGAAGTCATTACCCCCAAACCATTCAGTGGCGACACGCTGTATCTTGAAACCAACGAATGGCCCTATCGGCACACACACAATACACTGGAATATGGCAACCATCTGAAGTCGTACATTAGCAATGGCAGATTATTTACAGAAGGCAATCCGACCATTTACCTCAAAAAAGATGCCGATCGCATGGCCATCACTTTAACCCGTGAAGCCAGGGGCCACAATACCGACGAAGCCGAAAAGAATGCCAACGACATTGAGTTTTTCTGGTTACAATCGGATTCGGTGATTCAAATAGATCCTTGTTTCACCCTTCGCATGGGCTCAAAAATAAGAAACCAGGAAATGTCCATCACCATCGAAATGCCCAAAGGAAAATACCTTAAAGCCGAACCAACGCTTCAAAATAAAATAAGATGGTAGAGCATTTCTATTGATAAAATGAATCAATTTATTTTATTCGTTTGAATGATAAAACCGACTCTCTTTTATAAAGGTTAAAAACCTTTCAGGAAAAAGGACCGTACCTTTTGGGAAAAAGGACCGTATCTTTTAGGTAAAAGGACCGTATCTTTTGGGTAAAAGGACCGTACCTTTTTGGCCCCTTCCGGAAGACCTATAAACAGGGGCTTCCAGAGGGTGCCTCCGAAAGGCCGGAAACACACCTTTAAAACAGCTAAAAAAGGTTTCAAACCGCTGAAAAATTACACCTTACCCACCGTAAGTACGAATCCGACTTTGGGGACAGTTTCAATTTTCACGTCGGGGTCGCCCGACAGATGTTTACGTAACCGCGTTATAAAAACATCGAGACTACGTCCGTTAAAGTAATCGTCGTTTCCCCATAAAGAAGTCAGAATATCGCTTCGACGCACCACCTTTTCCTTATTGCGGCACAATAGTTTAAGCACATCGCTTTCGCGATAGGTCAGTCGTTTCGTCGAACTATTAATGAGTAATGCCTGATTTTCCACGTCAAAGGTGTAACGTCCTATTTCGAAAGCAGTAACCTCATCCACACTGGCAGGCGGTTGTGATTCGTAACGGTTCAGTACCGCATGAATGCGGCACAGCAGCTCCTCTTCGTCAAAAGGTTTGGTAACATAATCGTCGCCGCCGATGTTAAATCCTTTAATTTTATCTTCTTTCATGGATCGGGCCGTCAAAAAAATGACAGGCACCAAAGCGTTGGCCTGACGAATACGCTCGGCCAGGGTAAAACCATCAATCCCCGGTAACATCACATCAATGAGACATAAATCAACCGGCTGTTCCAAAAATTTGCTCAAGCCACTATCACCATCGACACAAAGCAACACCTCAAAACCGTTGTCGCCGAGGTATTCCTTTAAAAGGAAGCCCATATTAGGGTTATCTTCCACCACTAAAACGCGCTTTTTGTTGTACATAACCAATTACGTTAAAGGCAATATCACCCTAAAAGTACTTCCTTTAGCAGGCTGACTCACCACCGCAACCGAGCCGCCAAACCGGGTTACCACCTTCTTAACATAGGTAAGCCCCAGTCCAAACCCTTTTACGTTGTGTGTATTGCCGGTTGAAACACGATAGTATTTTTCAAAAACAGACATTTGTTCATTTTTGTGAATACCAATGCCATTGTCTGTAACCGAAACAACCAACCGGTTATCTTTGTTGACCGTATTGACCATAATAACAGGCACATCGTCAACATATTTAAGCGCATTATCAATCAGGTTGGATACCACCTGCACCATGGGTCCGTATTCGCCACGAATAAGATAACGTTGAGCCGTTAAACCGAGCCTCAGTTTACCACCCGACGCCTGCACACGGTAAAGAAAAGGCTCCACCGCCTGTCTGATGGCAGCGTGCACATCCACCCCCTCAGTCATTTCATCGTCGGTTTCGGGCCGGCCCACATGCAATATTTCCTCAACCAGTTGCTGTAACCGCAGCGTTTCATCGAGTATAACGCCGGCATATTCGCTGGTTTTGTTGGTTTCGCCGGCCGCACAGTTTTTGTTGATCAACTGGCTGGCAAAACGTACATTGGCAATGGGCGTTTGAAATTCATGAACCATATTGTTAATAAAATCGGTTGTGTGAACCAACAAAGCCTTATCGCGTCCAAGTAATCGCATCATAATAAGAAACGAAAACATCACAAAGACAATAAAAATTACAGAGAGGCCCAGGATGCCATATATCTGGCTTACCAGAAACTGATTACGGGTTGGAAATTCCACTTCAATCATTACCCCGCTCTGATCGAGCAACCCACTTAAATTTTGATGATAGGCCGGCGAATTAAAAGTCCGGTGTTTATTAAGATGCAAAAAAGAATCCGTCAGCTGAAACTGATAAGGCAGTTCGATGTTCCACAGCCTTAAATTGGTATTGATAATACTGTCCACTTCCCTTGTTTTAGCAATATGAATAGCTCTAGGACAAGGTCGGCCACAGAGAAAATCAGACATGTCACTGCACTGTGGAATGCGCACACCTATTTCGTCGCGGGCAGCCTTTAAAGCCATTTCCACGCGGTGACTAAAAATTTGTTCTTCCAGGCGGGCCGCCTTAAAAATCCATCCCACCTGAATAACCATTAACAACACCAGAACGATGTAAGTCAACACCGGTAACCACCCGTATCTTTCACGTTTAAACAACTGCTTCATAAAGGCCCAAAGTTAGCCGCATTTACCCTATTATTTATGTCGTTAACATTACATTAACGCGTATTAACCTCAAAGTAACTTGTTTTTATCCATAATCATTCTAAGTTTGTAAAAGAGTAATCAAAAAATCATTTAAACATTAAAATCAACGGAATTATGAAAAAGAAATTAGCAATTGCATTTTTATTCGTTTTTACATTGGCATTAACAGCACCGGTAATGGCCGGCACGATGACACAGGAACCGGAAAAAAAAGAGTGTGCTGATAAAAAAGCAAAATGCGACAAAACTAAATCTGAGTGCGATTCAACCAAAAAAGCAAAATGCGACAAAGCCGAAAAAAAAGCTTGTTGTAACAAAGAAAAAAAATAATCACATTTTCAGCGAAAATGAAACCCCGGATGTTAACATTCGGGGTTTTGTCTTTCATACACCCATCTGAAAACTCTTTTTCTTAAAAACTGTTAACAAGAGCAATTTAAAACCATATAGCATAGTTTAAGTTTTAATTTACAATATTTTTGTGGAAAATAACTACAAATCTACTTAAACTCATGTTCTTTTTCATCATTTCGTCATCCTTACTGTGCTTTATTTTAGGCTATTTAACAGGGCGCAAAAAACAAAAAAAAGCCCATACCGTTCAGGAAATCAGCAATACAGAAAAAGAGCCTGTACAACTAAAGGAAACGACCACGGAGACGTCTGCACTAAGCAGAAAAGAAATGGAACGCCTGTCGATTGTAGCCACCCAAACGGAAAATGCCATCATGATTATGGATGCCGACGGTAACATTGAATGGGTGAACGACGGTTTTACCCGATTGTATGGGTATACATACGAAGAGTTTATAAAGGCACTGGGCGCCAACATACGGGATACCAGCTTCAGCGATGCCATTGAAGAAAGACTGTATACCTGTCAGAAATTGCACAAACCGGTTTTTTATGAAGCCCTTAACATCACCAAAACCGGCAAATCCATCTGGACGCACACGTCACTTACCCCCATCCTCAACCAACAGGGCGAACTCACCTATCTGGCCACCATCGACTCCGACATCAGCAAACGCAAAGAGAGTAGCGACGAATTACTACAAGCCATTGACCAACTTTCGCAACGCATTAACCTCCTGAACGAAAAACAAAGCCAGCTGGTAGCCCAAACCACCAAAATGATGAGCAGTGTTGAAGAAGCCAACCTGATGCTGGCTAATTCAGCTTCGCTGACACATTTCATACAGGAAATTTCTGATAAGATTAAAATACTCGGACTGAATGCCTCCATCGAGGCGGCCTCGATGAGTTACAGCAATTTGGGAAACTCCAGAAATAACGGGTTCAGAGTGATTGCCAGCGAAATCATTAAATTATCGGAAGACTCGAAAATACAAACCAACAAAGTTGCCACCACCATGCAACAGCTGGAAAGTTCGCTGGGACTTCTGAATCATAACAAAGAATCCTTTAACGAATATTCCGACACCTTTTTCAAAACACTTTCGGAAGTGAGAAAGGGACTTCTCACTGTTGAACGAGTGGCTGACAGACTAAATAATTAACATAAACAAACAGTAACTCTTTTCAAAGTAAATCAAGACAGGACGTTGCACATAAAATATTTGTTACTACTTTTGCGCGGATAAAATTAACAACCAGCCCATTAATAAATAACGACATCATGACTTGTCCGCTTTGTAATAACACAGAAGCCACATCGTTTAAAGGTCTTCAGGATATTTTATTTTGGCAGTGTCCCCATTGCCAACTCATTTTTAAGGATACGGCCTTTTACCCCACCAGCGAAGAAGAAAAACACCGATACACACAACATCACAATTCGCAGGATGAAGATGGATACCTCAACTTTCTAGATAAAGCATTGAAACCCACAATCCCTCATCTTGGAGCAGGAGCGGCAGGTCTGGACTTTGGCTGCGGACCAACACCGGTTCTGTCGTCGATGATTCAAAAGGCCGGTTTTGACTGTGAAAACTATGATCCTTACTTTTTCCCGGAGTTACCCGACGAACGCAAAGAGTTTATTATTGCCACCGAGAGCTTCGAACATTTCTTTGAACCGGCCCGCGAGCTAAGGCTCATCACTTCCCTGCTTATTCCCGATGGGGTGCTCACCATTATGACCCAGCGTTGGGACGAAACCACCGACTTTAAAACATGGTGGTATGTTCGTGACAATACCCATGTCGTTTTCTTCCACAAAGACACTTTTAACTACATCTGCAAAAAATATGGATTTTCCATACTTCATGACAACGGCGACAACGTCATCATTCTACAAAAAAATGTGGTGTGGAATAATTGATGATTTTCCTATCTGCGACAAAAATTTCCTGACAAATAAATCGGATTAAGCTACCGGATCAGGTGTTGATTTTGACTTTCAGAAAAGATTAAAGGATACGCAATACTAAAAAAGACGCCCCGGGGGACGTCTTTTTATTTTTATACAAAATCAAAACATATAGTCCAGACTCTGCGTTATGCTTGCGCTATCGAAAAATCCGAATTTTACGGACAGGCAATATTAAGAATGTGCTCCATGAAAAAATATCCAGACAACACCTCATCCTGAAATTATTCAGCCTGTATCTTCTTAAACAACTCCGTCATGCTCACCTTATCGGAAATAAGACCTTTAAGGTCTGCAATATTCACACGTTGCTGCTCCATGGTATCGCGATAACGAATGGTCACTGTTTTATCTTCCATGGTCTGATGGTCGATGGTAATACAGAAAGGCGTACCAATGGCATCCTGACGACGGTAACGTTTTCCGATGGAATCTTTTTCATCGTACTGACAGTTAAAATGGAACTTCAGGTCGTTCACAATATCGCGGGCGACTTCGGGCAGACCATCTTTTTTCACCAGTGGCAAAACAGCCAGTTTCACAGGCGCCAAAACGGGCGGTAATTTCAATACCACGCGCGACTCACGGCTACCGTTCTTACCTTCCACAACATCTTCGCAATAGGCTCCCGCCATAACACTCAAAAACATGCGGTCCACACCAATGGAAGTTTCAATAACATAAGGCACATAACTTTCACCACGTTCCGGATCGAAATAGGCAATTTTTTTGCCTGAATACTTCTGGTGCTGCGACAAATCAAAGTCAGTGCGCGAATGAATCCCTTCCACTTCTTTAAAACCAAATGGCATTTCGTACTCAATATCTGTAGCAGCATTGGCATAATGAGCCAGTTTGTCGTGGTCATGGAAACGGTATTTTTGGTCACCCATACCCAGAGCTTTATGCCATTTCATACGGGTTGCCTTCCATTTCTCAAACCATTTTAGTTCTTCACCCGGCTGCACAAAAAATTGCATTTCCATCTGTTCAAACTCCCGCATGCGAAAGATAAACTGACGGGCCACTATTTCGTTACGAAAAGCCTTTCCGATCTGTGCAATTCCAAAGGGCAACTTCATACGTCCTGTTTTCTGTACGTTCAGGAAATTCACAAAAATACCCTGAGCCGTCTCGGGGCGCAGAAATATTTTCATGGCCCCTTCGGCAGTAGAACCCATATCGGTTGAAAACATGAGGTTAAACTGTCGCACTTCGGTCCAGTTTTTAGTGCCTGACACCGGACATACCACGTCGTAATCCACAATAATCTGACGCAATTCGTTCAGATCGTTATCGTTAAGCGCCTTTACAAAACGCTGATGAATTTCTTCTTTCTTTGCAAGATGTTCCAGGACACGCGGATTGGTCTCACGATACATCTTCTCATCGAAGCTGTCACCAAACCGTTTGGCAGCCTTCTCCACCTCTTTATTAATTTTGGCATCGTACTTAGCCATCAAATCCTCAATCAGCACGTCGGCCCGATAGCGTTTCTTACTATCCTTGTTATCGATTAACGGATCGTTAAAGGCATCCACATGACCCGAAGCTTTCCATACCGTGGGGTGCATAAAGATAGCCGAATCAAGGCCAACCACATTATCGTGCAGCAACACCATTGAATCCCACCAATATTTTTTGATGTTATTTTTTAACTCAACACCGTACTGACCATAGTCGTACACAGCGCTCAAACCATCGTAAATCTCACTGCTCTGAAACACGAAACCATACTCCTTACAGTGCGCTACCAGTTTCTTAAACACATCTTCCTGAGCCATAAAGCCTTTCTTTTAATCTGTTATATTATTTTCTATATCTGTTCAAAAAAACAATCTGACTGTTGAACGATTGCATTCATTTAATCAGAACCACAAAAATAAGTCAAAAATTCAGCTTTATAGCATTTTAGATAAAAATATGGGGAATCAAAAAAGAGGGTGGACTATAATTATTAAAAACACCATCGCCAACCGCTATTACTATGAAACAGGTATTTCGGTCAGTCACCGTTTATTCAGCTTCCCTTTTACCATGTACCATGACCAGCTGTGCACACTTCAGAATAATGGAACGTCCGCCTACTCCGGTATTATGTCCAAAAAAATTCCTCTTTACCGGGTCAAATGATTGTATCGCTCTAAAAAAATAATTTAACAGGAAAAGAAATGATCCCGTCATTTTACGGTCCATTTACAATCACTTCCACTATTTCAAATACAACGTAATACCCAAAGACAAATTCCATATTTTGTCAATAGTTACATACTTAGTCCTAAAGAACTCAAGTATATATGCATCCAAAGTACTCATCTCTCCATATATACCAATGGATTTAAAAGTGCACCCCGCAGGCAAGCTAATTTTCCATTCCGCCCCCCAAAAAGGTGCAAGATGAACCTTATTTTGAAAATAATATTTTTCAGGATAATGCGGTGGCAGTCGACGAAAAGTATTATTGGTATTACCCCAATTAATTGACACGCCAGCCTTAGGAGTAATATTACCCAGAAGCCCGGGTTTAAATAAATCCCAACTGTTTTTCAAAGACACTGTATGTACCGTGACACAACTTCCACCCAGGTCACTAGAAAGGAGGCCGTAAAACAAAGTGGCATCATACCTCGGTGAAAAATTATAACCTGCACCTACTGACATAAAACCTATTAATCCAGCATACTGCACCTTAAAATAATCAGGTTTAAACCATGATCGTTTAATATGAAGAGTATCCTTCCTTATGACCAAGAGCATTGGGTTTGCAGAACCAGTCAAGCTTACGCCATCCGTCGACGACGAAGACTTGTCGCCCGCCATAACCAAAGAAGGTGGCAGCAAAAAAAACATATAAAACAGGCAATTCCTCATAAACAACAGTACTAAATATTTTCTGTTCTAATCTCAAACCCGTCTTCATCCACATCCAAAATAAAGACTTCGTTCTTTTCACTACTTGAAGAAGTAAAATAAAAAGGCCCTGACGAGTATTTTTTACCATAATAGAAATTGTGCGTGTGTCCGTGCAAAGACAAGTCTACATTGTGTTTAACCATCACCTGGTTAAAATAGTATTCGTTACCACGGCTAAAGGAACTATCCCAAGGAGGAATATGCGCAAACACAAAACGATACTTGTAATCCTCGCTGTCTTTTAAAACTGCCTCTAACCAATCAAAATCCGGATCCTCCACATTCTTCTCCCAGATAACATCATCAAAAAAAACAAAAAGGCAATTGTTATATACCATGGTGAAATTAAAGGATCCGAACATTTCATTGTACAAAAACTCCCCATTAGACAGGTAGTCATGGTTCCCAATTAAAGTAATGAGTGGATGATCCAACTTGGCGGAAATATCCCGAAACCACATAAATTCCCTGTATATACCGCTTAAAGTCAGATCACCCATGTGCACAACAAAATCAAGACTGTCCTTTCGGTTAAAATACCGTACCTGCTTTTCAAAATCGTCGTAATAAGTGTGGGTATCCCCAAAAAGCCCTATTGAAAAGGGGGCAAAATCTTCTGTGCCTTCATGCTGAATCACTTCAAGTGCCTTTGCATTTAAATCGCTATCCGATGATTCAACACTTGACATGTAGGGGCTGTATTCAATTAAATTATCACAAGACCAAAGAAAAACCAGGACGACAAAAGATATACACCGTAATATTTGTAAAACTCTCACCATATATTTTCTATTTCATTCTTATAAGATCCCATTACATGCGGTATCCAATTTCAAATCGAAGTTCGACATAGCAAGTTTTAGGCCCATGCAATGTTATTTCCCGTATGATTTGCGGATAATCCCGGATCGTTGGAACAAAACTAATAAGAGTATGGTTACACGGCGAGCATTACTGGCTGAAGCGTAGAAAACAAGCTTCAAAATGGCATAGCATACTCGCAAATGAAGATCATTGGCGTTAGCCTATTTGCTCTCGAATAGCTCTCTTTTTGAATTCCTGCATAGGAATTCCATCGAATACTGAAAAAACTGTCTGAAAATTAGTCTCAAACCAAATTGGCTAAAGCGACAGAAGCTTCTCTCCTGACTATAGAGAAGTATGAGCGTAACGAAGTCGTTCGTTCTATTTAATCTGACTCAAATAAAGTGACTTTATTATCCCGAGCATGCACCAAACAGATCCAAAACAATATTGAAAAGCTTTGTTTTCTGATTGTCACTTTTCAAGGAATGCCAAAGCAAGGCAAGCTTATTCAATGTAAAAAACTATCTTATGCAAACAGTAACAATAGAACTTACAAATAATAACTCTTTAAAGGCTTTACAGGACTTAGAGCATAAACATTTGATTCGGATTGTAAAAGAACCCGATTTAAATTCATATGCTTTGCCTGGTGAACCAATAAGCGAGCAAGATTTTAAAAAGTGGGTCGAGTACACGGAAGATTCTCCTACTGTAAGTTTAACTGAAGCCAAACAACGATGGGCAACACAAAAGGAAAAGCTCCAAAAGCTGGCTCGTTAAGAGTAACCGAAAACGCCCTCCAAAATATTAATATTATTACGGGCTACATTGCTTACATCAAACACCAACTTTAAACGCTATCTGTGTCGGTAATAAAATATTTGAGGTCATAGACCGCATTGAACAAAACCCCTTAGCATTTCGGGAATGCGAAGAAATTCCAACTAAAACCAAAATATACCGCAAAGCTGTTTGCATGAATTGGCTTATCATCTACAAAATTAAAGTCTCCAAAACTGTTATTCCTGGTATTATTCAAGGTAGCCGAAGGGCTTCAAAAGTCAGAAAGCTTAGGAAAATAAAATAATAAAAAGAACGATTAAAAATGAAGTCCGGACTCAAAAACTGCCCCATGAGGGGGATCATAAACCCGTCCATTCATGTTGATTAACCCATAACCATCCAAATGCTCGTGCAGGGTATAGCCACGGCTGAACAAAAAGGATGGCCGGCTGTCCAACTGCGACCAGTTGGTAGGATTCTTTCGCAGGCCCCAGGGGTCGTAAGCATACCGTTCTTTTCTTGCAAGCACTAATTATTGTATGTGTAATAAAGAGTGTCGGTATTGCTATTCTGCACATAAATGGCAGCCAGGCCGTTGCCTCTGTGAATATAATGAAGTTTTCGGGGGTAATTGGAATGATTGGGTTCGAATTACAAATTTACTTTAATGGAAAGTGTTTGTGTCGGCATAAATACGGAAGCTTGGTTTATCGTCCTCATGGAAAGGGCATTTTATTTGGTGGTTCCGGTCGGACTTGAGGTTGTAATGCTGTAAAACTGTGAGTATCGAAAGCCTTTGTTTTATGTCGCCTATTGCCATGACAAAAAAAAGTTAAATTTTATTTTTAGCTCTTATTCAAGTCAGAAGTACCAAATACTAACAAAACTATATTAAACTTTTTTATCCCCTATAAGGTTTATATATTTGCAAAAGAACTAAGAACAAGGGCTTTTTAAGCCCTGATAAAGGTTTTTATTATGAATACTTTTGGTAAAAAAATAGCTGCTTTACGGAAAGCAATTAAAATGTCTCAAACAGAACTGGCAAAAGCTTTGAGTACTTCAACATCGGTTATCGGAAGGTATGAACGTGATGAAATGACACCTTCTATTGATGCAGCTAAAAAAATTGCAAAGATTCTAAACACTACTGTTGGCTACTTGCTTGGCGATACTGAACAGGAAGATTTATTTAAAAACCCGGAGATGCTTAAACGTCTCTCCGAAATTGAAAAAATGGAGGCTACCGACAAAGGCCATATCCTTTCGGTTATTGACGGGTTTATTAAATCAATAAAACTTAAAAATATTGCAGCATCTTAAATTTAAAATGACAGTATTATGAAAACACAAGATATTATTGTACATCCATCGAACGCACATGAAATGAACGTTATCAAGGCTTTCTTCGAAGCTTTGAAGATTAAGTTCGAGGTTGCAAAAGATTCGCCTTACGACCCTGAGTTTGTGGATAAAATAAAAAAAAGCCGCAAACAGGCTGCCGAAGGTAAGACCGTTAAGATTGACCTTGACGATATATGGAAATAGAATATACCCTGCAAGCCAAAGAAGATATAGATTACTGGAAAAAATCCGGCAACGCTTCCATTTTAAAGAAAATCCGCAAACTCATTGAAGCTATTACCCAAAGCCCTTTTGAAGGTATTGGAAAGCCGGAAGCCCTAAAGTATAATCTTACTGGCTGTTGGTCTCGCAGGATAAACAAAGAACACCGCATCGTATACGAAGTGTTTGACGATAAAATTATCGTGCATTCGCTTAAAGGACATTATTAAAAAAGCCCGTGCAATTGGGCTTTTTTATTTTATAAGTCCTTGACTTTTATAAGATAATTATCTTTTTTAATAGCCATTGTCTTATAATCAATATGTTCAGCAGGTTCATATTCTTGCTTCTCAATTTTAAATCCCATTACTGCCCATTTCGCAGTTTTGTCATATGAAAATAACATTGTTCTGTAATGATATTTCAAATAATGGTATTCACTATCTGTGCCTAAATAATATACTACATCATTAGTTGGTAGTTTAGTTTTTAGGTTATCTACAGAAGTGAGACAGTACGTCTCCTTTTGTTCATTTCTCGTCTTTTCACAGTCTTTTAAATAAGTAACTACTTTACTGCTACCACAAGAGCTAAAAATCAAACCAAACAAGGTCATATACAATATTGTCTTCATATAATTACGGATTAGTCATATAAGGAGAAAAGTATGAATACCTTCTTGCAAACATTTGCATTTGAAGTAATGAAGGATGACGTAAGAATGGCATGTTAAGTACTCCTGCTTTCAATAGAGCATTTGAAACAGATGTAACACAATTAGTATTCAATGCACTATATCTAAAAATTTTTAGATTGCCACTAACATACTGATTTACTTTATCTAAACGAATATTAGATATTCGAATTTTTGAAACAGTCAACCCATCCAATCCCACATCATTTGCATGTGTAGGCCAATCATTATAGCCAGGAGCATCCCAAAAACTATCTCCTCTTACTGCTCTATCCCAATCCGGACCAACAGAAATAAGATTTTCCGCATTTCCTTTTGCATCAGGTACAGTTCTTAATTCCGAATGCCCAATTGGGTCGTTCTTTGTAACCAAATCAGCTTCGCCAACATTATTTCCATAAGCACCCTTAGCAATTGCCCAAGCATCAGATAAATTTGCAAAAGCCCCTAATCCATAACCTAAGTTTTGCATAAATGAGTTTCCTTTCTTACCTAAATAACCCCATTCTCCTTGAGTAATATTGTAAGAAGCAACACCAAAGCCAATTGAAACATCTGTTTGCCCTCCTGTCACCACATTCATTCCAACAGAATTCATAAAAGAACCACCCATGATGGCTGCTGTATTCGCCATTGGCATACCTGATGTTGCAATAGAGCCAGCAAATCCACCAGAAGCACCTCCAACAAGTGCTCCTCCTGCCATATATCCCCAGGTTTTTCCAGAGCTGTAATCCCACTTAAAAGGATTCATAGTACCATTAGCTGCACTTCCTCCACTCCACATTCCTATATCTGCGCCTATAGCCATTGGTAAAAAAGCTTGTCCGCCTGGTATTATTAACGCAAGTGCCGTAAAAATAAACTCCCCACTCGGGTCAGTATAGATTAGGGAGTTATTCATACAATACCCATACCTGTTATAATTCAGCCAACTGCCCGGCGACTAAATATATGGGTCAGGACTCAAAAACTGCCCCATCAACGGATCATAAACCCGCCCATTCATGTTGATTAACCCGTAACCATCCAGATGCTCGTGCAGGGTATAGCCACGGCTGAACAGAAAGGATGGCCGGCTGTCCAACTGCGACCAGTTGGTCGGATTCTTTCGCAGGCCTCAGGGGTCGTAAGCATACCGTTCTTTTACGGTACCCGATGCATCGGTCACTGCCAACAGGTGTCAGCCAGAAAACTCCATTTTTTTCGTTACGCTCGCTTTCAAAATGATCATTTACATCAGTAAACTCACATTTTTCAAGCTTCGCAAGCCTCAAAAATGAAGCTTTCTTATCTGACACCGGACTTTTCTTGCAAGCACTAATTATTGTATGTGTAATAAAGACTTTCGGTATTCCTATTCTGCACATAAATGGCAGCCTGGCCGTTGCCTCCGTGAATATAATGAAGTTTTCTGATTTTTCCATCTGCCAGATGTTCCTCTTCGTAATTTCCAAGGTAATATTTAGTGTTTGTCTATAAAGTCAACTACTTCGTTATGCTTGTCATAAAAACAGTCATTTACGAAAAGTAAAATCCTTGATTTTTATGACTTCGCGAGCCTCGTATTTGAACTTTATATTTCAAACACTTAGTTTATGGACAGGTAATATTTAGTCAACGTGGTATTTCCCGAATTGGCAAAGGTGCTTTTCACCCGCTGACGGGCTACGCCGTAGGTGATGGAAAAACAAAAATTACAATTTTCAATATCGTCTGATAATTCCGTATATTTGCAATTACACAGCATTATAAGACTCAAAAAAGATTATATGAATAAAATAATAGCGGCTATTATAACGAACCTTAGAAAAGAAAGAAATTGGTCGCAAACCGATTTATCTAATCAAAGTAGTGTATCTCGTGAAATGATTAGTAAATATGAAAGAGGCATTGCCATCCCTTCTGTAGATGCTGCCAAAAAAATTGCGGATGCTTTCGGGGTGTCTTTGGATTATTTGGTGGGGGAAGGCATTAATTCTTCATTCGATAAGCAAACACTAAAAAGGCTGCAAGAAATTCAGGATATGAAGCCTGATTTTAAAGTACACCTATTCTCTATTATTGATTCCGTTATCAGGGATTATAAAACACAACAAGCGTATTCAAACCAATAAAATTTAAGATTATGAACCTGCAATATATTTCAGACAGCAAAGGACAAACAACTGGCGTATTCATTCCTATAAATGAATGGAACGACCTTAAAAACAAATACAAGGATATTGAACAGGAAGAAATCAACGTTCCTGAGTGGCATAAAGATTTGGTTTTAAAACGCCTTGAAGATTACAAACAAAATCCTGGTTCTGCTATGGATTTTGATTCTGCAATAGACGATATTGAAAAAGAGTTGTAATGTATAAAGCTGTAATACTCCCTCTTGCAAAAGAAGATGTCCGGGAAGCTGCCATATGGTACAACAAACAGCAAAAAGGACTTGGTAAAAGGTTTACGGCCGAAGTACGCGAGAATGTCCATTTTATCAGACAAAACCCTAAAGCTTCAAATATTCGTTACAATAGCGTAAGAACTGCCGTTTTAAACGTGTTCCCGTTTATGATTCATTTTACAGTTGATGAAAAAAATAAAACCGTAATTGTTTCGGCTGTATTGCATACAAGTAGAAATCCTGAACTCTGGAAAAATAGATAAAGCAAAAGCTCCGGTAGAACCGAGGCTTTCTGCTATTTTACTATTAAACTTATTTTATTTGATACGATAACTCCTTTAAAAATCTGAGCTTCTTTCGGCTTGTCCTTATCCCAAGAACTCAATGTTGGAGGGGCTTTTGACACAATATCATTAAAGGAGTAAAAAAGAAATATTTTATACTTTCCAGAGGCTAAATCATGGTAAGAGTTTAATAATGGATATAAATCAACTACAGTATCATTATCTGACACCATTAGCTTTGATAATTGATAAGCATGAAATTTATCAGAATCTATTTTAACCTTCTTCACCTTTAATGATTTTTTATTTACCTGTTCTTTTCGAGCGGTATTATCTATTTCATCTTTAACGTGTACAAATGAAGGTTGCATAATCTCCTTAGCTTCAACAATGTCTCCAGATTCATTTTCAATTAAATAATTCAAACCCACAGAACTTCCTTTATGTTTATTTAATGTAATAGTGTCAAAAACAAAAGGTAAAGAAGGAGTATTCTGAAAAAACTTATAAAAATACAATGTATCTAATACATTATTAAAACCGGACAGACGAACCCGAAGCATAACAGCATCATGCTTCTGTTCCTTTACAATAATGGTACTTATTATTTCTAACTTACCCATATGCTTGTTTTGTCCATGCATCATGGATGCAATAAAAATAAATATTAAACTCAAAATTAATCTCATACGTGTATCTTAAAATAGTCCTGGCAATCCCCAATAAAGTCTGGCATAATGTTCCATAAGCGTCAAACGAGCTGGCGCTGCAAGTCTTGAATAATTAAATGAATGGGCTCTAAATTCTAACATATTGATATAGTTACTGGAGTTTTTATTATGTAAGTAAGATGCATATCCAGTGTAGAAATCTCTTGCATGATACCACTCATGAAACAAAGTTTCTTTTGCAGAAGCACTTCCTCTCCACATTTGACGTACCGTACTTTTGGATAAAAAAATCTTATTGTTATTTAACCTAGCATAACCATCAACAGAAATATCAATATTCTATTTTATCGGGCAAGACCGTCCATGCTTCAAATGTATGAATTGCCTCCTCTCCCAATAATGGCTTCATAATAATGCTTCGTTCCTGAACCGGCAATTCCAGTTCTTTATAAATAAAATGATCATCAAACCCTATTTTCGCTGCATCATTTTTAGTATTGCCATAATAAATAGTTGGTATGCGGGCCCAATAGATAGCCCCCAAACACATCGGACAAGGCTCACAGGTGGTATATAAAACACAATCGGACAAATTAAAATTGCTTAAAGCAGCTGCAGACTCCCTGATAGCCATGATCTCGGCATGTGCCGTCGGGTCATTCAGTCCGGTAACACAATTAGCTCCGCGGCCAACCACCTTGCCATCCTTTACAATCACAGAACCAAAAGGTCCTCCGCCGTTTTTTATGTTCTCATCAGCCAACGCAATGGCCATCCTCATAAACTTTTCGTGACTTCCTCCATCTTCAACCATAACATAATAAAAGTTAGAACTGTAACACTAATTTTTAAAAAGGCAACATCTGTAATGTGGTGTCGGCAAACAGCACAAAGTCGAAAATAAAATAGAAAAAACAAAACTACTCATTTCCAAAAATATATTATCTTTATATCTGTACATATAAACCAAAAATCATGACTGATAAAGATGGAATCGTAAAGCTATTTTCCGGTGATGAAATATCGGTAATACACCTCAAAGACGAATTAGAAACTGCCAATATTGAAGCAATGATTCGCAACGACTTTCAATCAGGAACATCAGCCGGTTTTTATGCAGGGTCACCATCGTCATACGAATTATTCGTGCTCGAATCCGACGCAAATATGGCCAACAACATTCTTCAAAATTTCTTAAATGAAACGCCCGACTAAATACAGTCTGTCTATAATATCCAACTTCTGCGTAACGCTAGTTCTAAAACATGATCATTTACGGAATTAAACTCACATTTTTTGAGCTGCGCAAGCCTTGATTTTGAACTTTATAATCAAACTCCCGACCTTACGAACAAACACTTGATAACATCTGAAAATAAATCGTTTAAACCAATAATTCCGATTTTATCCTCACGCCGATCGATATACCATTGTAAATATTTGAATACCGAAACTATATCTCAATAAAGAACACCAAATATCGCAAAAAGCAGAAAATTAAAAATAGAATCAAGGTTCCACTTTCTCATCTAAACCATTGGCAGTTATAAAATATATTCGTACTTTTGCGGCCGATTATTATCCGAAAAAAGGGTGCAAATAAATTGTTATTCAACGTATTGTTCACCATTCTAAGAGGTTATGCCCCTCTAAGAGTGTTTACCTGAAACAGTTTAAAAACACCGGCAAATTGTTTTAATTTTTATTGTAGGTCTAATTTCAAAAAGAAAGACTGTGAACACATTAAGTTACAAAACAGAATCGGCGACCCCGGCAACCATTCAAAAAGAATGGCTGGTAGTTGACGCTACCGACAAAGTGTTGGGCCGACTAGGTTCTGAAGTGGCCAAGCTCCTAAGAGGAAAGCATAAGCCAAATTACACGCCCAACATGGATTGTGGCGACAATGTAATAATTATCAATGCCGACAAAGTAAAATTGACCGGCAAAAAATGGGAAGACAGAGTATTCTTCTACCATAGCGGTTATCCAGGTGGTCAAAGAGAAGTTTCTCCCGCCATGTTATTTGCCAAAAGTCCCGAACGTCTGGTTGAAAGAACCGTGAAAGGGATGTTGCCAAAAAGCAAGTTGGGACATCAACTCTTTAGAAACCTTTACGTGTATGCAGGCCCTGAGCATAAGCAAGAAGCTCAAAAACCCAGGGTGATTGATTTAAACACCATTAAATAATCGTTATGGAAGTAATTAATGCCATAGGAAGAAGAAAAGCGGCCGTAGCCCGCGTTTATTTAAGCGAAGGTAAAGGCAAAATAACTATCAACAAAAGAGATCTGGAACAATATTTCCCCGCAGCCATATTACAATATGTGGTAAAGCAGCCTCTTGAATTGTTGAGCGTTGCCGGTAACTACGACATCAATGCCAACCTGGATGGTGGCGGAACTAAAGGTCAGGCTGAAGCATTACGTTTGGCCATTGCCCGTGCACTTGTAAAAATTAATGCAGACGACAAATCAGCTTTAAGAGCCAAAGGTTTTATGACCCGCGACTCCAGAGTGGTTGAACGTAAAAAACCGGGTCGTCCGAAAGCACGGAAGAGATTCCAGTTCAGCAAGCGTTAAGATATCTCAGGTGCGTTTAGTATCTAAATCTGTGAGATTTCCGACAGGGAACTACTCACTGGTTGCCTGAATTTAAGAATGTAAACGACTTAAAAAAATTAAAATGCCCAAATTAGAATTTCAAGAAATGCTTGACGCCGGAGTTCACTTCGGTCACCTCAAGAGAAAATGGAATCCCGCAATGGCTCCTTATATTTTTATGGAGCGTAACGGTATTCATATCATAGACCTGCATAAAACAGCCGTTAAAATTGATGAAGCTGCCGCAGTGTTGAAACAAATTGCTAAATCAGGACGGAAAATATTATTTGTTGCCACCAAGAAACAAGCAAAAGAGATCATCGCCGACAAAGTAGGGTCAGTGAACATGCCTTACGTTGTTGAACGCTGGCCAGGTGGTATGCTAACCAACTTCCCAACCATTCGTAAAGCGGTTAAAAAAATGACCTCTATCGATCGTTTGATGGGTGAAGCAGCATGGAACAGTCTTTCAAAAAGAGAAAAATTACAAATATCACGTCAGCGTGCTAAGCTGGACAAAACACTGGGTAGCATCGCCGATTTGAACCGTTTACCAGCAGCCATGTTTGTTGTGGACGTGATGAAGGAACACATCGCAGTAAAAGAGGCTATTCGTTTGAATATCCCTGTATTTGCAATGGTTGATACCAATTCAAATCCCAACAATATTGATTACGTTATTCCTGCAAATGACGATGCTTCAAAATCAATTGAACTTGTTGTTGGCGCAATGACCGATGCCGTAAAAGAAGGTTTGGCTGAACGTAAAGTCGAAAAAGAAAACGAAGCGCCAAAAGAAAAAGGAGCTGCCAAAAATAAAAAAGGCGAAGGTCGTGCAAGAATTAAAGCACGTAAAGAAGCTAATGCCGAAGTAGAAGCACAGGTTGAAAAAACTCCAGCAACTGAAGAGAAAAATTCAGCAACTGAAGAAAAAAAATCAACGACTGAAGAAAAAGGCAAAGAATAATTAACCACAAAAATCAGAAATAATGGCAATCTCTGCTGCTGAAGTAAGCAAACTTAGAAAAATGACAGGTGCCGGCATGATGGACTGTAAAAAAGCCCTCACCGAAACCGATGGAGATTTCGATAAAGCTGTCGATATAATTCGTAAGAAAGGTCAGGCTGTAGCCAGTAAACGTGCTGACCGCGAAGCCACTGAGGGTGTCGTCCTTTCAAAAGTAACTGAAGATGGTAAAAAAGGTGCTTTAGTGGTGCTAAACTGCGAAACCGATTTTGTTGCCAAAAACGAAAGTTTCGTCGCACTCACACAATCAATTCTTGATTTGGCTTTAGCCAGCAATGCCACAACAATTGAAGAAGTTAAAGAACTTAAATTGAATGGCGTAGCTATTAAAGACGTAATCACAGAACAGATTGGGGTTATCGGCGAAAAACTTGACTTGCCTTATTTTGCTGTTGTTAATGCCGAAACGGTTGTTAGTTATATTCACCCTGGAAATAAATTAGCTACTATAGTTGGTTTCAATCAATCAGGCTTCGAAAATCAGGTAGGTCGCGACGTTGCTATGCAAGTAGCAGCTATGAGTCCTGTCTCTATCGATAAAGACTCTGTACCTCAGGATGTTATTCAGAAAGAATTAGAAATAGCCAAAGATCAGGCTCGTTTAGAAGGCAAACCGGAAGAAATGCTTGATAGAATTTCTCAGGGACGCTTAAACAAATTCTTTAAAGAAAGCACCTTGTTGGAGCAGATTTTTGTGAAAGATGGAAAAATCAGTATCCGTGAGTATCTGAAAAATACCAATAAAGATTTGACTGTAACCGATTTCAAACGTTTTAGTTTGAATAACTAATCGGCTCTATCACAAATCACATATAAAAGAGGCTGTCCTAAAAGACAGCCTCTTTTTATTTCACCACAAAATGGCACTCTAAACCTTGATTCCATGAATAATAATTGTCCAAAAACGCCATCAATTCTATGCCAAACGTCTGTTTTTCTATTGTCTTTGTACTATGAAATCCTATAATACTAATACAAACGCCCCTCCAACCCTTTTACAGACTGCAGCTCAATGATCAGAAACCCATTCCAGTCCATCGAAATAAGTCATATAAAAACAGCACGCGTGTGACAAATAAAATAGGGAATCATCGTTTGATCGACAATATGGACTTCATCTTATGCTCATTCAGCAACGCCAAACCTATCATCACCACCACTGCCGTTACTGCATAGTACAACGGTGCCGGAATGGGAACCGCTTCCCCAGCAGCATAAGAGTGCATCCCGACGAGATAATAATTTACACCTAAATAAGTCATTATAACTGAAGAAAATGTGATCAGCGATGCAATATTGAAAATGGACTTTCCCTTCAAACCAGGGATAAACCTGAGATGCAACACCAAAGCATACAATACTATTGTAATAAGCGACCAGGTTTCTTTAGCGTCCCAACCCCAATAACGGCCCCACGACTCATTGGCCCAAATACCACCAAGAAAAGAACCGATGGTCATAAAATATAACCCGGCGGTCAGAGCCAACTCGTTTACGATTGTCAACTCGTCAATAGCCAGCTGCAACCTGTTAATATTATTGCTATTACGAAATATCATTATTAACAAACTCAAAAAACCCAATATGGCACCCAAACCCAAAAAGCCATAACCGGCTGTTATCACTGCAACATGCAACGTAAGCCAATAACTTTGCAGCACCGGCACCAAATTGGTTATTTGTGGATTCATCCAGCTTAAATGAGCTACCATCATAACCAGTCCTGTAAAAGTAGCCGTGACCGGCATCACCAGATTACTCTTTCGCATCATCAATAAACCGGCCATCATGATTGCCCACCCAATGAAAACCATTGACTCGTAACCGTTACTCCATGGCGCATGTCCGGCTACATACCAGCGCAATCCCAATCCAAATGTATAATAGATGAACCCTCCCAGCAAAATAACTGAACCAATCCGCATCACCCATTTATCAGGAATAGAAGGTTGTAACAGCACAGCCATTTGATAAAGCACCAGAAGCAAACCCAGACCAAAAAACAACGTCGAAAGCCAAAGAAAAATGTTCAACCGATTATAAAGACGCTCCATCCTGCCATGTTGCACCGAAGGTAATATTTGACCGCCATACTCCTGCTGATAGTGATCCATCTGCTGTAACCGACTCAAAGCCGAAACCCTATGATTTTCCTTAATATCATTAATAAAATTGGTCATGATGGAAGACATGTTCAAGCTGTCATCCCCCACTTCCTTCATCTCTTTATTGTTGGAGGTAAGCCATGGTGCGAGACTATTCGCCGGATTGGGAAACAACTTATGAAAACGCCCCATCTGCGTCAGATAAAATACATTTACCTGTTCGTCAACTTTTATCAATTCCTGTTGCAATTTGCTGCGGTGAGCCGGACTCATTCGATAAGCATCGTCCACCAGCTGATGGATAAGATATTGCCCCTGCGCGTTAAAAAAATCACTAAAAGCAGCTTTCTTCACTTTTAAATTTAACAACTGGCGTAAGGTTTCATGCTTCACCGTAATCATTGGCATAGACTGCCACTCCAACGGGAATGTCAACATTCCCAGCACGACCTGATCAACCGTAAGCCCCATAAAACTATTGTGTTTCACCAGTTTTACCACCACTTCCTGATGCAAAGAATTAAGCGGCTTTATGCGGCCACCGTCATCCTGCACCCACAAAGCCCCAAAGGATTCGGCCACTTCTTTGTCGGGCACTGGCGGCATCTTATCCTGAGCAAAAGAAGACCCAACAAACAAGAAAAATAAAATGACCGATAATAATTGTCGTTTATGATGAATCTTACTGACTTCGCTCATCAAACGACGAAAGCGCGTTCCCGGCTGTATCAGAGCCAGCATCATTCCCAAAGCCATCAGGAAATACCCCAGATAGGTCAAAACGGTGCCAGGACCATCATGATTCACCGACAAAACCGTACCTTTCTCATCCTGATCGTAAGAACTCTGGTATAAACGATAGCCACGATAATTCAAAATATTATTCATAAAAATGGAATAAGACTCCTCTATATTTTTCTCCCGATCAATAAGCGTCACTTCACTAATATAAGCCGAAGGACTCTCTGACCCGGGATACCTTTCCAGAATAAAATCGTTCAACCGGATAGAAAAAGGCAACGTAATGGGTTTGGCACCATAACTTAACTCCAGCAGCCCTTGTGGCAACTCAACATGTGTTACTTGACCAACTTGCCCATCACGACCAAAAGCTGCGGCCTCCGTAACCATACCGTCAACAGCAACATCAAACAACACGGCATGGGGCATCCCATTATCGCCCCCTTGAGTAACCGGCACAGGCATCATCCGAGCCTTAGGCAAATAACGACTTAACACAAGTCGAACACGACCAAAATCGTAAATTACACCTCTTTTCAGGCGGTAACGACGATTAGGCAAAAAAGAAGTTTTTTGTGTCTCGCCACCATCTGTCCGAACAAAAGGAAAACGAGCCAAAAACTCAGGCGCATTGTTATCCCCGGAACGATAAAGTAAAACGTCAACACCGGTAGTATCCTTAGGTTCAAAACCCACTGTAACGCCATCAAAACGAATGACATCCCCTAACTGCAAAAATTGTTGACCAGGCTGCATACCATCTAAAAATGTTAAAGCCATCACCGGACCACCATGTTCATCCACAACAGGCTGACTCACTGCATTGGGAATAAAACCCGTGCTCTTAATTTTTACTCGCACGTCATTCGCCTTCAAAGCCGCATTAAATTCAAAAGGCGTTGCCACAGATAAAAACGAAACTTGACTGACTTCATCCTCTTCATTACCAACTATCCAACGCACGTTTATAACCGGATCAGCAGATAACATGACATTATTAACTGCTCCCTCGCGCACCGCAAGCAAGCCCTCTGCACCAAAATAACGCGTTATACCGGCGCCTAAAACAATCACAAAAAAGGAAAAATGAAATAAAAATACCGCTATCTTATGCCTACGCCACATCTTATAACCTATAATATTAGCCAGCATATTTAAGGCGAGCAACAAAAAAATTGCTTCAAACCACCTTGAATTATAGACCAAAGCTTTGGCTGCATCTGTGCCGTACATACTTTCTAAAAAAGTAGCCATTGCCATTGAAAATGCCAAAACAAACAACAAACTTCCCATCATCCAGGGCGCCGCGAAATATTTTAAAATCTTTTGCATGAAAGTAACGGTATCAATTCTTGTTAAATGAATCAAATATAATAATTCTGCTTTAACAGAATATCTCAGATATAGTTCTAAAGAAAACAGAAACAGAGAATTGCACTCAATCAGAATAAATATATCCTCTTTAACAGAGAATTTCCTATAAAAACACCATCAATTGAATTAACCGGTAAACGCCAATTTCAGTGTTCCCCTTATTATCAAAATAGTCGTCTACACCAGTAAACACATATTGATTAAGCTACACAAAACCGAAAACTGATCTTTCATAGCTCAAACTCCGAATTTTATGAACAGACACTAATTAGTGCCTGTCCATAAACTAAGTGTTTGAAATATAAAGTTCAAATACGAGGCTCGCTACGTCATAAAAATCAAGGAGTTTACTTTTCGTAAATGACTGTTTTTATGACAAGCATAACGAAGTAGTTGACTTTATAGACAAACACTAATTATGGTTGGAGATCACCACAGGCAGCACCAGCTTAGACCGACTCCGAAACCATCCAAACAGACCTGTCATAAAAACAGTCCCTGCCAAAATAAGCCACCAATCGGGTCGTTCAGCACTACTGTCCAAAGGATTTACGCCAGGCATATGGGCTCTGTAGTAATAAAACATGATAAAAGAAAGCAGGTTATTGGTAAAATGGCCTAAAATCGGATACCAGATGCTTTTACCATACACCAGAAGATAACCCAACAACGCACCCAATAGCAAACGAGGTGCAAAGGTAAAAAACTGCATATGTAAGGCACTAAAAAGAATTGCCGTAACCCATACTGCAACGTGATGATTCACCACGGCTTTTTTTAATGACGTCTGAATAGCGCCACGAAACAACAATTCCTCACCAAAGGCAGGTAGCAGCACCATCATAAAAAAATTAACAACCACAGGGCCGATACTGGATGTATCTAAAAATTGAAAAATAAGAGAATTGGCAGAAGCCTCCGCATTTGACATCCAAAGTTCAACACCGCGCAAAAAATCCGGCAAATCCATCTTAGTATTCACATAACCCAACCAACCCGTTAATGGCTGAACAGACACAAAAATCAAAACAACAACCAGCAAAAACAAGGGTTTAGGAGTTCTGAATTTCAACCAAAGCAAAGGCTTGCGCGACAGCATAAAAGCAGCCAGTAGGGAAGGGAGAATAAAAACCGTAAGGCTTTGTGTCATTTGAAGATACTTCAACAGCGATAAAGAAGCCTGCCCCTTCGACATAGCCATCAAATCATCCACGCCGAAGAATGGCACTGCTACCAAAAAACCTAACACCGTTAAAAAAAGAGCTGAGGTCAGCACAAAAATCAAAACCATAAAAAACTTCAGGGTAGGGTGTAGCCCCGACATCACACCAGTCTTCATCGACACAAAAAATTAGTTTACCACACAAAAATACACTTTTCTCATTGCCCGTTTAAATATATTGTAGAATTCTTACCGCCTTCATAAAAAGAAAATCAGCCAGTAAGCTTTTCAAAATGGCAACGTTAAATTTCATCAAACCGCCCGATATCGGACACTCAATGTTCATATTCAGACATCTGTATTAACAAAAAAAACACACAACTATAGCACAAACAACTATGAATGAATTCGTTAAAAATATTGGTCTAATGGTTGTAAGAACAAAGCGACCGAAAAGTTTCATTTCCAGCTTACATCGTCATAACTTTAAAAATAAATAAAACCAACATACAATGAGCAAAAGCATCATCCACGTCGAATCATTGCACAAATCGTATATCACAGGCAATAATTCTCTGCATGTACTCAAAGGTATTGACATTGACATTAAAGAAGGCGAAATGGTAAGCATCATGGGCTCCTCCGGATCCGGGAAATCAACACTTCTTAATATACTGGGAATTTTAGATAATTATGACGCCGGAACATACCAGCTGGATGGCATTCATATTGGAAAAATGAATGAAACCAAAGCAGCTCGATTTCGCAACCAGTATATTGGCTTTATATTTCAGTCGTTCAACCTTATTTCGTTCAAAAATGCCATGGAGAATGTCGCTCTGCCTCTCTACTATCAAAAGGTAAGCCGAAAAAAAAGGAATATTATGGCATTAGAATACCTTGATCGTTTGGGATTAAAGGAATGGGCAAATCACCTCCCCTCCGAAATGTCGGGAGGGCAAAAACAACGCGTAGCCATTGCGCGGGCGTTAATATCGCAACCAAAAGTCATTTTAGCTGACGAACCTACCGGCGCCCTCGATTCGCAAACATCACTCGAAGTGATGGATATTCTGAAAGAAGTAAACGAAACCGGTATTTCGCTTATTATTGTGACGCACGAAAATGATATTGCAGCACGCACCCAGCGCGTCATTCGTCTGCACGATGGCATTATAGCCTCATCGGGGAAACAAGATGCTGATGGCAACCTTCTCACAACAGACAAAAATGAAATGGCCGGTGTGGCTAAATAATCATTCTCTATAAACCACAGAAAACTATGTTCGACTACATAGAAGAAATATTAAACACCCTTAAAAAAAACAAACTAAGGGCTATCATGACAGGATTCAGCGTAGCATGGGGTATCTTCATGCTGATCATCCTGCTGGGTTCCGGCAAAGGTTTGCAAAATGGAATGGAATTCAGTTTCCGGGGCTCTTCCAAAAATGCGATATGGGTGCATCCCGGTGAGACCAGCGAGTCGTATGAAGGACTAAAAAAAGGACGACGAATCCGATTTACCAACGAAGATTATAACGCACTAAAAGATGAGCTCCGCGGCGTCAGCAATATTTCAGGCCGTATGTACCTTCGTGACAATGCGCCACTCACCTATAACAACGAATACGGAATTTATTCCATAACTTGTGTCATGCCCGAATACAATGGCATTGAAACTCTCGATATGGTAGAAGGACGTTTCATCAATAAAATCGATATTGATGAATTTCGTAAAGTCATTGTTCTTTCCAGGCCAATTGTAGAAATCCTCTTTAAAGATGAAGACCCGATGGGGAAATTTCTAAAAGTTGGCGGGATCTCTTTTAAGGTTGTTGGTATTATTGAAGATCCGCAACAACGAGATTCAAAAAAAGCATTCCTGCCAATCTCCACCGCCCAACGTGTTTTCAATGGCGCTAACCGAATTAACAATCTGGCTTTAACCACCAAATCGACCACCGTAGAGGAAAACAAACAAATTGAAGCCTCGGTAAAAAAAATTCTGGCTCGGCGGCATCACTACTCCGAAACCGATGAAAAAGCAATTTTTGTGTGGAATACATTAGAACACTTCAAACAAGCACAAGGTGTTTTTGCAGGCATTCGTATGTTTATCTGGGTTATCGGCATCATGACCATCATTGCCGGAATTGTAGGCGTCAGTAACATCATGATTATTCTGGTTAAAGAACGTACCAAAGAAATTGGTATTCGCAAAGCCATTGGCGCTTCGCCACTCAGTGTTGTCTGGCTGGTTTTGTCCGAATCACTGTTTATTACCGCTATGGCAGGCTTTATAGGACTATTCATTGGCATGGGGGTATTGCACATACTTAACATTGTACTGGCTCAGGTGTCGCAGGGCAACGACCAGATTAACTATATATTCAGCAATCCTTCCGCTGATTTTGGTGTAGCCATTGCTGCCGCAATCGTACTGATATTTGCTGGCCTGATTGCAGGTTATATTCCAGCTCGTAAAGCCGCCGCCATTAAACCCATTGACGCTTTGCACGACGAATAAAAACAGACCGCAAAAAAAACAACGTTTAGCGTAAATAATATCAACAATCATCTAAAACCAATATACCGTGTTCGACAGAGACAGATGGCAGGAAATAATAATTGCCATAAAACAAAACAAAATGCGGAGTTTCCTCACTGCCTTTGGGGTAGGCTGGGGAATCTTTATGCTGGTGGTGATGACCGGCGCCGGAAACGGATTAGTCAATGGCATTACAGAAGGAATAAAAGACTTTGCCACCAACAGTGCATTTATATGGACCAATCTCACCACAAAGCCATACAATGGTTTTAAACAGGGCAGGTCATGGAATTTCACCAATAAAGACATGGACATTATCCGTCGCGAAATCCCTGAAATAGAAGTATTAGCACCCAAGCTGCAAGGATGGAATGTGTCGCAAGGCGAAAATGTTATCCGTGGCCTCAAAAGCGGTTCTTTCACCGTAAATGGTGACGTTCCTGAATATAACTTCATCGACCCGTGCGATATGGTTTATGGACGTTTCTTGAATAAACTGGATATGGAACAACGCCGAAAAGTTTGCATCATTGGCGAGCGCGTTTACGAAGTGATGTTCGACAAAGACGAAGACCCAGTAGGAAAATATCTAAAAGTAAGCGGCGTTTGGTTTCAGGTGGTAGGTGTTTTTAAATCCCGAAACCCCAACATTAATATTGGCAGTAATAAAAAAGAAAGTATATACGTCCCATTCACCACCATGCAACAAGTCTACAACTATGGCGAAACGGTTCATTTCTTTGGTTTTACCGCTAAAAAAGGATACAGCGTAGAAGCCACATCCGAAAAAGTAATGACGCTGCTAAAGAAAAACCATTATGTTGCCCCCGACGACGACGATGCCATGGGACACATAAATGTGGAAGAACAAGTAAAAACCATGTCGTATGTATTTATTGGCATCAACCTGTTAATTTGGATTGTTGGTATCGGTACCCTGATAGCCGGAGCCGTTGGCGTTAGTAATATTATGCTGGTTATTGTAAGGGAGCGAACCAAAGAAATTGGCGTGCAACGCGCCATAGGCGCACGCCCCTCTATCATTGTTGGTCAAATTATTTCCGAATCGGTGTTCTTAACCACCCTGGCCGGATTCATAGGGCTCGCTCTTGGAACTCTGGTTTTGCACCTGGTGGACATCGCGCTGGAATATGCCAAAGCGTCTCAACCACCAGATGAAGGGACCTTCTTTGCCCATCCGGAAATTGGTCTGTTCCTGGCTCTGACCTCACTGGGAATTCTGATCATTACGGGTATTATAGCGGGACTCATTCCGGCACGAAAGGCCATCCGCATTAAACCAATTGAAGCTTTAAGACACGAATAAAACAAATAACTCACATACCAAACAAACTATTGACGTATGAAACGATTTTTAAAAATTTTCGGATTGCTTGTGTTCGCAGGCCTGGTTCTTTGGGTATTCTACTATCTCTATAAACAATCAAAACAGGAACCCGTGACCTATGAAATTGAATCTCCTTTCAAAGATAATATCATTAAAAAGACGGTTGCAACCGGCTCGGTTATTCCACGTCAGGAAATAGAAATAAAACCTCAGGAATCGGGCATCATAAAGGAGATATACGTCGATCCCGGTAATATTGTTAAGCAAGGCGACCGCATAGCACAAATTCAAATCATTCCTGAGATGATAGAAGTCAACTCAGCCGAAAGCAATGCTAAAAAAGCAAAGTTGGCTTTTCTGAATGCAAAAACAGAATACGAACGAGCCAAGGAACTTTACAACCAAAAAGTAATTGCGCTCTCCGACTTCGAAACCCAGGAACTAAACTATAATACTAAAAAAGAAGATCTGGAAGCTGCCGAAAATCATCTGCAACTCATACAGGAAGGCGTAACTAAAAAAATGGGGTCGCAAACCAATACGGTTATTCGTTCTACCATTGATGGCATGATTCTGGACGTTCCGGTGAAAAAAGGTAACTCAGTCATCAAAAGTAATACCTTCAACGACGGCACCACTGTAGCCATAGTCGCCGACATGTCGGAAATGATTTTCGAAGGAATGGTCGACGAAACCGAAGTGGGTAAAATTGAAGAAGGGATGCATCTCATGCTATCTGTTGGGGCTATCAACGAAATGTCATTCGAAGCAATCCTTGAATACATTTCACCCAAAGGGATAGAAGAAAATGGAGCTATTCAGTTTGAAATCAGAGCTGCCGTTAAGCTTAAAGAAAACACATTTATTCGCGCCGGTTACAGCGCCAATGCCGACATAGTCCTCGACCGTCGTGACAGCGTGCTGTGCATTCCCGAAAAAGTTCTTCAGTTTAGCAACGATTCCACTTTTGTTGAAGTTGAAACCGACCCTCAAACCTTCGAAAAACGTCAAATCAAAACAGGCTTGTCGGATGGCATCAACATCGAAATAATAGAAGGTTTATCAAAAGCTGACAAAATTAAAGTGCCTAAAATTTAAACATCTTAAAGTAATTTCGATGACAAGATAAATCGTTCATGCGACCAAACGAGAAAACTTCATCTTTCTTTATCAAACAACTTTTTACAGATGAAACGACCATGCTAAAAGATTTATCACACACGGGGATGTTTGCTGCATGGGAGTTCCACGTGGCCTTAACAATCAAATTATAAACACATGAAACGAGCCATGAAGACACTTCTTATTCAAAAAAAAGAATCATTTTGGCAAATTTCATGTGACAATTAAAACTCAAATTATAAAGACATGAAACTTTTTCATTCCTTTCTATACACCATTTGTCTGGCACTTCCCATGTTGGCAACGGCACAGGAACAAAAGCCTGAAGGGCCCTGGTCGCTGGAGCAATGCATTAACTATGCCAAAGAAAATAACCTGACGCTTAAGCAACAGGTTTTAAATGCACAATACAACGAGAACCTATACAACCAAAAACGGTATGATTTGCTGCCGACCCTTAACGCCAGCTCCAGTTATAACATTTCAATGGGACGGGTTCGTGATAATACGACCTTTCAAATATCGAATGTAACGACTCAAATATCGGACTATGGCATTTCGTCGAGCACTCCGTTGTTTGAAGGATTTACGCGCCGTAATGCCATCCAAAAGGGACGACTTGATTGGATGGCGGCCGTAAAAGATGCCCAAAAAGCAGAAAACGATCTGGCACTCAACATTGCAGCACTGTATATGCAGATTCTATTTGACAAAGAATTGTTGCTTGCCGCCAAAGCTCAACTTGAGGTTGCTAATATGCAGGTTGAAAGAACTGCCATCCTGGTAAAAAACAACCAACTGCCTGAAGGAAACCTACTGGAGGTGCAATCAATCGCGGCCAGCGAAACATATAACGTCACCACTCTGGAAAACAACCTCTCACTTTCGTTACTGGACCTGGCTCAGGCACTTGATCTCGAAGACATAACTAATTTTGATATTCAAAAACCTGAAATAGGAGAATTAACAGGCATGGAAATGGCCGACGTTAACAGCATTTACGGACAAGCCGTCGCCACGTTGCCGCAGATTGAGTCCTCAGAATTACAACTTCAAAGCAGCCTCAAAGACGTTGAAATAGCCAAAGGCGCTTTATATCCCAGACTATCCTTCAATGCGGGTTGGGGCTCCAATGTGTCAAAAATGAAAGACCAGGCAAATTTTGACTTTGCACAAAGTTTCAAAGACAACAGTTACGAATACGTCGGTCTGAGTCTTTCCATTCCCATATTCAACGGTCTATCGGCACGCCAGAATGTCAAAAACGCTAAGATCGGTTATCTGAGCGCCCAACACGAACTGGAAAAACAAAAACAGGTACTGCGTAAAGACGTACAAAAAGCCTATACCGATGCACAGGCTGCTTACAGACAATATCAAGCCGGAAAAGCCACTGTAGAGTCATATAAAAAATCATTCAGTTACACCGAAAAACGATTCAATCTGGGGTTGGTAAACACCGTTGACTACAACGTGGCTAAAACCGATTATATAAAAGCAGAGTCTGACCTGATACAGGCTCGCTATACCTATTTGCTACGACTAAAGATACTGGATTTTTATCAAGGCAAACCACTGGCTACTGAGTCATTTCAATAGACCTACATTGTATTTGCAAGAAAGTCCAAATTCTGCGTTATGCTCGTCCTCAACATGATCATTGACACCAGTAAACTTACATTTTCCGGACTTCACAAACCTTCAGTATGAACTCCGGACTGTTAGGTCAGTTACTGTCATAAACAAATAAACGTCGTATTAACACATCCAGAGGACTTCACCGTTCACGAAGTCCTCTGGTCTATACCAAAGCAATCATAAAATTTGTACATTTGCGCCATACAACTATCATTCATGGCATTCATTTTATCCATTGAAACATCAACAACAGTCTGTTCGGTTGCTTTATCGAAAGACGGGCATACCATCGCCACTTTAGAAGAACATCGGGCTAACTCACATGCTACGGTACTGACTGTATTAATCAACCAACTTTTAAACAACGAAGGCATCAACACCAATCAGCTGTCGGCCGTAGCAGTCAGTTCAGGTCCCGGCTCATATACCGGGTTACGCATTGGGGTGTCGGTGGCAAAAGGCATTTGTTATGCCTCTAAAATTCCACTCATAGCTTTGCCAACACTTCAAATAATGGCAGCTAATGCGGTAAGCAAAATGGATACAAAAGAAGATATTCTGCTGTGCCCTATGATTGATGCACGTCGCATGGAAGTTTATTCTGCCCTTTACCGTTGCAATTTAAAGTTAGTAAAGGATGTGACGGCAGAAATAATTACAGAAGACAGTTACAGAAACTTACTAGCAACACAAAAAATATTGTTTGCAGGCAATGGCGCTTCCAAATGCCAACCACTTATACAACATCACAATGCCCTTTTCATTGATGACGTTTATGCCCCAGCCGCAGAGATGGCGATTTTAGCCTTCGAAAAATATAATACACAGCAATTTGAAGATGTGGCCTATTTTGAACCGTTCTATCTCAAAAATTTCATTGCGACCATACCTAAAAAGAAACTTTTGTAATGCTTAGGCAATCTATTTTCAACTTTCTGCACTTTTTCCACCGCTCATAAACCACTAAAAAAGAACAAATTAAAAATTAACGCCAAACAATCCTTTCTCTTTTGAAACAGAAAAGGCCCATGATTTGTAAAAGGATAACAAGATACGTGCATCATAGCCCGGATTTTTCTATAATATAAACGAAACGGCGACACAGGCACCAAAACTTAAAAGAGAAAATATGAGAAAGCTATATGTCATATCATCCCTGCTATATATTTTAAGTGTATATTCGTTAACTGGTCAGGTGCCTGAAAACAAAACCCAGCTGCAATCGTTCGGTGCGGGCGAAGAGTTGGTATACACCATGAACTATGGATTTGTAACAGGAGGAGAAGCCATTCTTTCAGCCAAGGATACCGTTCTTTTCGGGAAAAAATTACTGCATCTAACCGGAACAGGTTACACAGTAGGATTGGCCGATGCAATATATAAAATCAGAGATACCTACGAAAGTTTCTGCGACCCCGAAACCTTGTTCCCCGCAAAATCCATCAGAGATATCCGGGAAGGACGCTACCGCTATTACAACGAAGTTATATATAAGCACGGGCCCGACTCAACATGGCTCGAAAGTCAGAAATCGGGACAAAAATATGTGCCGGCCAACATTTATGACATCATTTCAGCTTTTTACGCCGGCCGCGAAAAATACTTTAACGACAGCATGAAAAAAGGCGACGTCATCACCTTTCTATCCTACTTTTCCGACGAATTATTCCCGCTGCGAATCCGGTATATGGGCATTGAAACAATCAAAACAAAATTCGGGAAACTGGAATGTTATAAATTTTTGCCTGTTACAGAAGTCGGCAGAGCTTTTAAAACCGAAGAAGATATGCAGGTCTGGATTACCCGCGATAAAAACAAGCTCCCGGTCCGCGTCAGATTCAACCTGACGGTTGGTGCCTTTGTGTGCGATCTGGAACAATTCAGAGGCCTCAGAAACCCTTTTTCCAGCTTTGTTCCTTAAACATCAAACAAGTTGCTTAAAAAAGTGCATATTTAATTGTTTTCCACTATTTTTGCAGTCGAAAAAATTAATAAAACAATATAGCTACCTGATATGGCAACTACAGCAGATTTTAGAAACGGAATGTGCATTGAATTCAACGGTCAACTATGCACAATTATTCAATTTCAGCACGTAAAACCGGGTAAAGGCCCGGCTTTTGTTCGTACAAAACTGAAAAACATTGCTACCGGACGTGTGTTGGAAAATACATTCTCATCAGGCGTAAAGGTTAACGAAGCACGTGTAGAACATCAACCTCACCAATTTCTGTACAAAGATGATATGGGTTACCACTTCATGAATATGGAATCATTTGAGCAACTAAGTATTGAAGAAACCCTGGTTGAATCGCCGGATTTAATGCGTGAAGGTCAGGAAGTTGATCTCCTTTATCATGTCGACAGCGAAACGCCAATTATGGTGAACCTGCCTCAGTTTATAGTATACGAAGTAACCTACACAGAACCCGGCATGAGAGGTGATACCTCTTCCACCTCCTCCCTGAAGCCTGCCACCATCGATACAGGTGCAAATATTATGGTTCCTCTATTTATTGAACAGGGCGAAAAAATTAAAGTTGACACCAAAGAACGCACATACGTAGAAAGAGCAAAAGAATAACAAACGTCTTTTTTTACAAAAAAACATTCGAAAAGTTCGATTTCTCAAAACGAAATCGAACTTTTTTTGTTAATAAATCATAACCGCGAAGTTTAATTTAGAATCATTAACTATTGCCGTCGTTTTTTTTTGTAAATTTAGAAGATGTTGCATTCATTTAGGGAAATACAATCATAGATTTGCAGTTTATTTGCTTAACCCATCTTTTAGTTTAAAAGAAATAACGGTTTACTATTGTTTAAACTGGAAAACCTATAGAGGAAAATGATTACAAAGACAAAGAAACGGCGGGTAAGACTCTATAAAGACAGGCTAAATCTTTTGCTTGACCTGGCACAGACCATCAACGAGGATCACTCTATTGAAGATTTATTATCGGAGTTTGAAATTTTATTGCGCGAAGAACTTAACGTTGGAAAAATTCTCGTATTCACCTTGTCTGATAAAGGCTGGATGAACCTTCTAAATTCGGGTGTTTCCAAATCCGAAGTCGACGAAATCAATATTGAAAGGGATCTTTTGCGCTACAAGCAAATAGAAAGTATCACCCTGTCACCCCCCGACAATTTAAAAGGCTTCGATGCCATCATTCCATTATACCACCGGTTTAAAGCCATTGGATATGTTCTTATCGGCGATCTGGAAGAAGAACGCGAAGGAATCAGCCCAACCATCAAACACCTGAAATTAATACAGATCATATCAAATCTGATCATTGTATTCATTGAGAACAAACGAATGCAAAAAGCTTCCCTCGAACAGGAGACCTTCCGTCGTGAAATGGAACTGGCATCGCGCATTCAAAACCAACTCATACCCGGCCCCGACGAATTTCCCAAACACAAAAAACTCTCAATACACACTATTTATCTGCCTCACTTGAGTGTTGGTGGCGACTATTACGATTTTATTCAACTTGGACGTAATACCATAGGCTTTTGCGTGGCCGATGTTTCAGGTAAAGGCATCTCGGCAGCCATGCTTATGTCGAACTTTCAGGCTGTAATGCGCTCATCATTTACCAAACGAATCAGCCTTAAAAAACTTATCAATACCTTAAATCAAAGGGTAAACGCAAGCGCCAACAGCGAGAAATTTATCACGATGGTAATTGGAAAGTATAACTTCATGAGTCGACGTCTCACTTATGTAAACGCCGGACACCTGCCACCTCTGCTTTACGACCCGGAAAAGGGGCAATTGATGAATTTGACCAAAGGCTGCATCGGACTGGGAATGTTAGATTTAATTCCGGTAGTAGAGGTCGGTCATGTAAAAATAACACCCGGCGCCAAATTTATAGCATTTACCGACGGACTCGTCGAACTCGAAAAAGGAAATATTATCACCAACGATTTGTTATCGGTAAAAAGAATTATTACCAATCAGGATCCCCTTGAGAAGAACATACAGGATGTACGTACCTTCATCGCACGCAATTTCGATCGGCGCTCGGTTTTCGACGACATCTCCCTCGTGGGAATGGAATTTCGCTAAACCGTATACGGCAAAAGTTTCAAAATAGAAATTTCGTCAGGTGTGACATTGACCTGCAATGGAAATACTTCCACCCCTTTATCAACCGCTTCTTTTAACCCCGCCGCATAATCCGGATCGATCTCCTTTGCCGGCGCAAAGGAGCTGACATCTGTTCGTTGAATCACATATACCATCACCGCTCTCATCCCTTCCTTCTTCAGCCGGATAAGCGTATGAAGGTGTTTCAATCCGCGGGTCGTCTTAGCATCAGGAAACAAAGCTCTGTCATTCTCGCGCATACTCACATTCTTAACCTCTATGGCACACTGCTCAACGCTGTTTTCCGCAAAAACATCCAAACGACTCTCATCAAATTTCACCTCCCTGATAGCACGATCATACCTGTCTAAACCCGGAATTGATTTATTCAGAATAGCCTCATGTACCAGCTGATTCGGATTGGCGGTATTAATACCAACCCAACGGCCGTCTATCTTTATCATTTCCCAGGTAAAACGGGTTTTACGTTTAGGATCATCCACCGGCGAAAGAAATACTTCAGCCCCTTCTTCCAAACAACTCTTCATAGAACCACTATTGGTACAATGTGCGGTAACCACTTCACCACTATCGAGCGTTATATCCGCCAAAAAACGTTTGTATCGCTTAATTAAAGTACCATGAACCAAAGTGTGCTTAAATTGCATATCAGCTTTTTTGAAAACTATTAACAATTATTTTTTCTGAAATGGCAGAACCCTGTTGAGCTTTCCGGATACCAGTCCTTCTTCATCAATTTCAGTTTGCGAGAATCCGATTTCTTCAAACACGATTGAAACCTCAGCGGCCAATACCTTCAAAGCTTCAATTTGAGAAGCCGGCACTTCAATGCGGGCTCTTCCATCCAGATAACGGACTCTGACATCTGAAAATCCTTTCTGCGAAAGCCACTCCTCGGCCTTCTCCACCAAAGCCAGTTTTTCACGTGAAATAGCCGTTCCATAAGGGAAACGGCTACTCAGACATGGACTGGCCGGCTTGTTCCACACTTTAAGACCTGCTTCACGCGCCATGGTACGAATATCTTCCTTATTCATACCACAATCGGCCAAAGGACTATACGATTGAAATTGACTGGCAGCCTTCATCCCAGGTCTATAGTCGCCCAAATCACTTACATTATTCCCATTCACCATCACAAAACCCGGATAATCACGAATCTGCAATCTATTCATGGCCAAATAAAGTGAACTCTTACACCAAAAACACCGGTCAGCCGGATTTCCGGCATAATTAGGGTCGTCCAATTCGCCCGGATGAATAATAACATAAACGATGTCGTTCGACTTGCAAAAATCTATCGCGCTCCGCAAATCACTACGTTTCAAACTAGGCGAATCACCAATGACAGCCACCGCCATTTCGCGGGGCAATGACTGACGGGCAGCCCAGGCCACCAGACAGCTATCCACTCCTCCCGACAATGCCGTAAGGACACCTTTACGTTGTGAAAACCAAAGTTTTAAGGCGTTATATTGTTTTTGTGTCGTTTTCATAAATAGTAATTCATACCAGTTAACTTCAATTTTATAAAGACAAATAATGCGTTATGAATGTTTATCGCATTCAAACAAAGAATTTGAAATAAATAAATCAATGCTTAATTTAGCGTAAAAATAACAAATTATGGAATGCAGGGAGAAATGTGGCGCTTGTTGTATTGCTATTTCAATAACATCACCCATTCCGGGCATGCCCAACGGGAAACCCGCCGGCATACCATGTATTCATCTGACCGAAGATTACAAATGTGCTATCTTTCATTCGCACGACCGACCCGCTGTATGCCACGGCTTTAAAGCCGAAAAACTCATTTGTGGCAACACACGCGAAGAAGCCATAAATATCATCACCCGCCTGGAACAAGGAAGTTTTGAAGATTTTATTTAAATTTCCGTATATTTATTAAAAAACATTAAACAATTCATCCACAAACAAAAAAACCGGATGAAACACGATGTTCGCTGTTTTTTATTGACGATTGAATTTATCCCCATCATCGTTTTCAATTAATATCTACAGAACCATGGAAGAGCAAATAAAAATTGTACTTGACCATGCGACTCAAAAAATGGACAAGACTATTGAGCACATGGAACGTGAAATGGCAAAAGTGCGGGCCGGGAAAGCCAATCCCCGTATGCTCGACGGCATTGTTGTTGATTACTACGGCACCATGACCCCTCTATCGCAGGCTGCCAATATTAATACGCCCGACCCGCGTACCATAGCCATTCAGCCATGGGATAATAAATTAATCCCCATTATCGAAAAAGCCATTATGGCCGCCAATTTGGGAATGAATCCCGAAAATAACGGCGAAATTGTTCGCATCAACATACCACCGTTAACAGAAGAAAGACGCAAAGAGTTAGTGAAATTGACAAAAAAAATCAGTGAAGACTCGCGCATTGGTATCCGTACCGTTCGACGCGAAAGCATAGAAGAACTGAAAAAATTAAAAAAAGACGGTTTGCCGGAAGATTTGGCGAAAGACGCAGAAGACAAAACACAAAAGCTCACCGATACCTATATGACGACCATAGATGAAATGCTTACAACAAAAGAAAAAGACATAATGACAGTCTAATAATTCAATGCCAACCGTACTTTGTCAAGGTTTCATTGCAAAATGAAACACTTTTATCTTACACAAAAATAGTCCTGCAAGCGCTAATTATTTTTAAAAAATCCCAAACAAAAATTAAGTGCTTGTGTAAGTCCCAAATGTTTTGTTTTTTTGTGCCTGATTTTGTTGAACAATATTCTACAACAATCTCATTTTCAACAACCTACCATCTATCTACTAAAACTAACAAATGAGACTTACCGCATTATTGATGCTGGGCTGGGGTGTTGCCTCCCAGCTTTCCGCACAAGAAACAAAACTGGACATCAATATTCATGGATTTATAGAAGTTGACGCTGCGCAGAACTCCCGCGCGTCCAATGCTGTCCGAAATGGACATATTTTTCTGTATCCACTTGCCGAAAATTTGGATAAAAACGGCAACGACCAAAATGACAGTGGGGATTTTGATCTGGATGCCGGACGCAGTCGCGTCAACCTGACGATCACAGGACCCGTCATCAACCAATTAACCATTATGGGCTATTTGGAAGCCGACTTTTTGGGCAAAGCCCCTAATTATGACAATAATTTACGCCTGCGACACGCCTACATAAAACTGGATTACAACAATTTGACCTTTACCATAGGACAAACCTGGCATCCCCTGTTTATACCTGCCTATTGTCCAAAAACAGTCAATGCCAATGTCGGGTCGCCAATGCACCCACTCAACCGAAATCCGCAAATCAGAATTAACTACAAAATAAACAGAGGATTTGATATTATGCTGGCCCTCGTTGAACAAAACAACTTCCGATCAACAGGTTTTACGAACGGAAACGACGACGCAGGCATGCCCGAAATAGACCTTCAGCTTCAGCTTGGAGGAAGCGGAAACGTACAAGCCGCTTTTACTGCCGGCTATAAACGTCTGGCTATTCCACAAACCGATGAAGCAACATGGAGCAACCAACCCACTGTAGAAGGGTTTCACTATGAAGCAAATGTGCTGTTTAAACAAAACAAATACAACATTAGCGCCGGTGCTCTCTACGGCGATAATTTAACCGAACATGTTATGCCGGGAGGCATTGGGTTAGTCGCAGGGTCCGATGCCACAAACCCCGAATACGATCCCATGCGCATTGCCACTTGCTGGATCGATATTAACAGTAATTCAAAAAAATGGATTCCGGGCTTTTTTGCCGGCTACCTGAACAATCGGGGCGCATCAAAAGAGATAACAGTGGAACCATATTTTTCACGTAACCCGGAAGTGAAAGACGTTTTATCAATATCACCCCGGATACGATATCACCTTACGCCGCAAGCAAGTTTAAACCTGGAGTACCTCTATTCACAAGCAGGCTGGGGGCACGGCACCTATGATGCAAACGGAATTCCGCAAAACGTAAAAAACTACGTCAACCATCGCACCCTTTTAGCTGTTAGATATACATTCTAACAACAATATATCATGCGAAAAAAACTGTCAATTATTGCCATATTGATGATAACAATAGGCTTCGGAATGGTTCACAATCCTTCCATTGTTATAGAAAGAGCCAGTATTATTATGATGGGTATAGGCATTGCCTATCTTATCTACCTATTGGTGGTTTCGCGACCAAAAAATAACGAAGAAAACCAGAACTAAAAGGGTTTATTTATCTTTGCTGAATCATATCGTTCGCAACCAAAAAAATGAACAAAAATGTTCACCAAAGAAGAGGAAAAAAATATCAGACTGGAATTCTGGCAAAAACTTAATAATAAAACCAGACGATTGCCCGGACAAAAAGGACGAAAACGTTTCTGGATATACGACAATACAGGCGTCAAAGGCCTCGACCTGCGTTTTGACGTAGATAGAAGCAAAGCCTGCGTGGCCCTGGAAATTAATCACTCCGTTGAAGAGCGAAGGCTAATGCTATATGAAAAACTTTTGGCCACAAAAAAACTCTTCGAAACAGAATTTGGCGGTCCTCTGACATGGGATTTCGCTTACGAAAAACCAACCGGCGAAATGGTTTGTCGTGTTTATACCCAACAACCAGGCGATATTTTAAACCAATCGGAATGGCCAAATATGACCTATTTTTTGATTGACAATATGATACGCCTCGAAAAAGCTTTTTTAGAAGTGAAAGACTATATGCAATCCACCATCAATAATTCATGATACGCATAAAATAAAATTATTTATTGCTGGTTCGTCTCTTCTAATGACGTTTCTACTTTTAACATAAGCATTGATAATAACATTTAAGTATGAACAATCTCCTTTTACCTTCCGAATGGGCATTGCAAAGTGCCATTCTGATGGCCTGGCCTCATGAACAAACCGATTGGGCATATATGCTCAATGAAGTACAGGCGTGTTACAGAGACATCATTGCAACTATAACCCGGTTTGAGGATGTGATACTGCTGGTACCCAATCAACGGGAAAAAGAAAAACTAGCCAGAGAGATGTCAACCCGCGTTCGACTAATAACAATTAAAACCAACGACACCTGGGCCCGTGATTTCGGACCAATATTCATCAAAAATGACAAAAACTTCGTCGCTCTGGATTTCAAATTTAACGGCTGGGGATTAAAATATGCTGCCGACAAAGACAACCTCATCAATCAACAACTATTTAAAACAGGCCTGTTCAACACCAAAGTAAACTTCGGCAACCGGCTGAATTTTGTGTTGGAAGGCGGAGCGCTCGAAACCGATGGAGAAGGCACACTCCTTACCACCACCCATTGTCTGTTATCGCCTAACCGCAACGGAGAATGGACCAAAGAGAAAATAGATAATTATCTCAAAAAACAACTGGGATTATCACGCGTATTATGGCTAAACCATGGCTATCTGGCCGGAGACGATACAGACAGCCACATCGACACACTTGCCCGATTCTGTACACCCAATACCATTGCTTACGTTCAGTGCAACAACTCTCAGGACGAACATTATGAGGCACTTCAAAAGATGGAATGCGAACTGAAAACTTTTAAAACAGCCACAGGAGAGCCTTATAATCTAATTCCACTACCCATGGCCGACGAAATTATAGTCGATGACGAACGCCTGCCGGCAACGTATGCCAATTTTCTTATCGTAAACAACGCCGTACTTGTCCCAACTTATGGAAGCAACAAAGATCAATTAGCAATAAAAAGTCTCAAAACAGCATTCCCAAAGCATACAGTTCAGGGCGTTAATTGCCTGCCCTTAATTAAACAACATGGATCGCTCCACTGCATCACCATGCAACTACCTCTGGGCTGTCTAATCTAAAAAATCAAAGACACCCTATTCACCAAAATTTTAGCTTCAAGCCTGAGAGGGCAGACGGGGATTTCTGATGCCATAGGCACTAATAGCCATGAATACCATAAAAACCAGTGCGAGCCAGGCCACTCCCGAGTACGATTTAAACAATGTGAGTGACAAACTGAATGCAATTGGGGCCAATGCACTGGCAAACACCACCATCGACATGGCCTTTCCGGAAATGGTACCCAGATATTTGCGACCAAATAAACGAGGCCATGCGATCGCATTCAATACGCCAAATAAACCACCGGTCGTTCCCAGTCCGCCAATAACCAAATAAAGACCCCATCGGTATCCCAAAGCCGACATTCCTATTGCCGCCAAAAAACCGCCGGTAATCATAAAATAAAGAATATACTTCAATCGGATATAATCTGATAAAAAATTAAAAACCAACGAAAAAGTAACAGATATAATCGAGATAGGAATAAACACCGAGAGCGCCACCGTCTTATCAAACCCTACACTTTCAAAAACAGAAACAACATGAAAAGTGAACCCGGTAATAAAAAATGAATTATATGCCAACATCAGACTATACACCCAAAAGACGCGTGATTTAAAAGCCTCCTGAGGCTCAATACTTTTAAATTCCTTTTTCTCAATGGCTTTTGACGTTGGCTTTGCAGGTGTGCCATCCGGAATAAGGCCATACTTTTCCGGACTATCACGATAAAACAAAAAAGCAATACCAGCCATTATCAGCATGGCCAGACTCATTACCCGCCAGGCACCATCCCATCCAAAACGAGTAATAAGACTATCGATGAGTACAGGTGCCATTGAAAAACCTATCGTCACACTTAAAGCATTTACTGCATTAACCCGTCCACGATAACGTTCAAACCATTTCATCACCATATTTCGGGACGACATCGTTAAAACCCCCTGCCCACTGAACCGGAAAAGGAAAAAAACAATGGTGATAAGGATAAAAGGAACCAACCAATTTTGAATACCTATGGCAGACTGAATAACATCGGACACGATATTGGTATATGAAGCCACAAACAAAGAAATAGCTAACATTAAAGCAGCAGCCGTTGCAACAGCTCTTGCTCCGAAACGATCGAACCAACGACCAGCTGAACTAATCAAAAATGAACTCCCCAAAGTGCCTAACATATAGGCCATACTAAACTGATCACGGCTCAAACCCAACACATTTTTGACCGGATCGGTAAACGTTGATACACCAATCGTTTGGCCCGGAATACTGGCCCACACTCCCACTGTTCCTAAAATCATAACTACATATCCATAAAAAAAAGGAAATGCAGCCGGATTTAACACATTAACGTTCATCTTTCTCATGGAGTCAAAAGTAGTGATTAAGCCTCCAAAGTAATGACTTTTAACAGGTTTTAAGATAAAAAAGATACGTTGCGTGTATCCATTTCATAATATGAATTCCACCCAACCTCTGAAGACATATTATTAAGTGCCCGCAAACACTATTCACACTTCTTTTTTAATTTCTCAACTACCATAAAACAGTGGTTTACAAAATCATTGTTCAACAGTCCTACGAATCATAAAAAAAAATAACAATCAAAAGGTAGGGTAAAAAAAACTCTGTGCGGTATATCTATAAAACGAATAACAACCATAAATTTTTAAATAATGAAAAATCGAATAATGAGTTTGGCGTTCGGCATCGCCATCGTATTCTCTTCCTGTAATGAAGATGAAGTTAATCCACTCAGCAATTACGCAACGCCCACCGATTTTAATGTAACAGTAGAATCAGTCGTTACTGCCGATGTGGCCGTTGAAGACGCCGTTGAATCTATAGACTATGAAGTCGACCTCTTTACCGGGACGGCAGACATGATAGGCGAATTGAGTGCCAAATCCATGGATTCTGATCAACTTAAAAGCTCTGTCGCAGATAAATGGCAGGACCGCTATGCCAATGGCGAAGCACCTGATATTACGATTGACTGGACGGACGGTGGTTATCCCTGCACCATTACTTTAGATTACGGCGAAGAAACTACGTTGGCCAATGGACGCATCATCAGCGGGACGATGGCGATCACATTATCAGGGTCATTAACTACAGAAGGCGCCACCAGAACAGCTACATTTACCGATCTGACCGTCGATTCATTAACAGTTAACGGAACCATTGAAAAAAACATATTAAGCGTAACCGAAGAACGGGAAGTTTATATTGTCAGAGATCTGGAATTTACCTTACCCGACAGCACCACTCTAAATTGCTACGATGAAATAACCCGCACCTGGGAGCAAGGAATCGGGACTCCATTTTATTATGTTGATGATGTGATGACAATTAACGGCTATGGCACATGCACCGATTCGGACGGGAATCAATACCGACGCGATATTACTAAAACATTACAAAAACAAGGTGGTTGCAGATATCTGGTCAGCGGAACAGTTTCTTACGCGGCTAATGGACTAACCTTCGGAACAGTTGACTATGGCGACGGAACCTGTGACAACATCGGAACGTTTACGTCGATCAATGGCGAGACAGAATTTATCATTGGCAAACGAGTTAGAGAACGCATCTCAAACCGAAATAAATCAGAACAGTAATGATATAGATCCGGGGTTGTACTGCTCCGGATTTACTCTTATCTTTGCGCGAAGATTTAAGACTTGCTTCAGGTGAATAAAGCGTTTTTCAAATTCTTGTTCGACAACAATTTCGAGGCTCTTCGAAATTACCTCTATTTTCGTACAGGAGATAAAGATCTGGCAACAGATATTGCACAGGAATGTTTTCTTAAGCTATGGGAAAAACAGCCTTCTGGCGATGCCGCCACCATAAAAAAACTCCTTTACAAAATTGGACATGACCTTTTCATCTCCTACTACCGACATCGCAATGTTGAAAAAAATTTCATCATCAATCAAAATAATTCAAACGCAACGTCCCTCTCTCCGGAAGACATTCTTAACTATTCCGAACTCGAAAAAAAATACAAAAAAATATTGAAAGAAATGCCCGAAAACTACCGTGTGGTATTTCTTATGAGCCGTACAGAAGAGCTCAAAAACGCTGAAATAGCCAACCTGTTAGGACTTAGTGTTAAAGCCGTAGAAAAAAGAATGAGCAAAGCACTTCGCCTTCTGAAAAGTGCATTAATAGAGAATAAATAAAAGAATCGAAACTAACAAAAAATGAAAGAAAAAGAAGCCAATGGTCAAACTGTTGCGGATCTGAAAATCGCTCATCTGCCCGATCTTGATTTAACCTATCAAAAATCAAAAGAAGACATTTGGGCCGATCTTTCTCAAACCATTGACTTTCTCAATACAAACCCTTCAAATAAAACCCTGCTCGTCACAAAAAAATGGATTTTACTGGCAGCTTCAGTCGTTCTTCTCGCTGGAATAACCACATTTATGAAATTATATTCCAAAGAAATTATAACAGACAACGGGCAGCACCTAACGGCAAACTTACCTGATGGCTCAGAAGTAACCCTCAATGCCGGCACAAAAATAAAATATCATCCATTGTGGTGGTCTTTTAACCGTGAAGTAGAATTAAGTGGAGAAGCATTCTTCACCGTGAAAAAAGGCAAACAATTTGACGTACTATCATCAAATGCTAAAACTTCCGTATTGGGAACCAGCTTTAATATCTATGCCCGACATGAATACTACCAGGTAACCTGTTATTCCGGAAAAGTAAAAGTAACCTCCTTTACCAGTGGTAACAAACTCTACATCACTCCCAACGAAAAGGCAAGCCTAAACAAGGATGGCTCTCTTCAACTGTCGAAATTAAAAGACATTAAAGGCCCCGTTGCCTGGATGAACAATATGTTTATATTTACCGGCACGCCGATTAATGCCGTATTTGAAGAAATTGAACGTCAATATGCTGTTAAAATAACAACCAATACTAAATATAAATATCTTTATACCGGTAATTTTACCCGTAATCAACCTGTAGAACAAGTTCTTAAAATGATATGCAGACCTTACGGATTAAAATTTCGCAAGACGGGAGATGTTTATTTGATTGTTAAAAAATAGTTGTGATTCAAAAAACAGGATTTCTATTAATTTATATTTTCTCTATTTCACTTACACTTAGCGGTCAAGCCTACGAGACAAACTATAAGAATCAACCGCTCAATAAGTTGTTGATAGATCTTCGGGCGCGATATGATCTGCATTTTTCTTTTGACGACCAGTTGCTTTCAGCCTATTCGGTCACAATTTCTGAAAAATTTTCATCACCCAAAGATCTTATTAATGACATCCTGAAGGGATATCCCCTTGACTGGGAGATGGTGGCCGGCGTCTTCGTTATTTTTCCAACCGAAGAAACAACTACACAACAGCAATATATAATTAAAGGGCAAACCCTTGAAAAAGGAAGTGGCGAACCGCTCCCCTTTTCGCATGTACTCGTTAACAGCCATCCTTTCGTCACAGACCTGAACGGATTTTTCAGCTATACTTCGACCGAAGACTCGGTATTTGAAACAAAGGTATCGCATCTGGGCTGCTTCATTTTAGATACAACATTAACCCCCGGTTGGTTTCATAAAATATATTTAACCCCTTCGCCCTACAAATTAGCCGAAATTAAGATAAAGGATAATCGACTGGAACGTGCAGTTCAGATGGGCGAAACGCCCGGGCTAATAAAACTAAACTCTTACATAGCGGGCTACCTGCCAGGCAATGGCGACAATGCCGTGTTCAACCTTTTACGCTTGCAACCCGGCATTGTGGCTGCCGGCGAACAACCCAACGACCTTATTCTTTGGGGCAGTTATGAAGGAACAAGCCGAGTTACTTTTGATGGCTTCACGATTTGGGGTCTCAAAAATTTTAACGATAACATCAGCGTCATAAACCCCTTTCTTACCAAAGATGTTGAAATTTTTAAAGGCGGTTATGAAGCCTCAAAAGAAGACGTAGTTGGAGGTCTTGTTTCTATAACAGGAAATACCGGAAACCGATCTGATACCGAAGTTCACTTCTTTATCAACAACCAAACTGTAAACGGAATGGCGGAAATACCCCTTTCTTCAAAATCTTCACTGCTCCTAGCCTCCCGGCACACCTACTATAATCTTTTTGACGCAGAAGATGTTCCCTTATCGGCATTAAATGAATCTGAAAATTTACGTTACAAAATAGATGTAAAACCCGATTATCGATTCAGCGATGTTAATGCAAAATATTCATGGCACGGCGATGACGGCAGTCTATTTTACATCAGCCTGTTGGGCGCATCCGATGATTTTGCCTACACCGCCCGGCAGGAACGTCTTCGGAATATCATCTATCAAAAAAAAAGTGAAAGCAACAAGCAAGGTGGTGCTTCGTTATTTTGGGGTAAAAATACGGCCACCGGCAACCGCTCCAATCTAAAAATTGCATGGTCGGCGCTTCGTTCTGATTATAACATCAACCGTTATATCAATAATATCAGATTCAATTTCACCTATAACGGAATCGACGAGGAAGCAACGACTATGGTAGGTGAATTGTCCGCCAACTACCAATATATCTTTTCGGGAAACAAAACTCACCAACCTAGTCTTGGATTATCCGGAATTTACAATCATCTGAACATTTCCGATGACTCTTCTGACGTAAAATACTTTTCCTCATCAATCACAGGTAGTCGCCTGACGGGTTTTATACAAGACAAAATTTTTATACAACAGGGGCTTGAATTAACACCGGGCTTTCGGGTCAATCATTATTTACTGACCAATTCGACCTATATTGATCCGAGATTAAAATTGGAGTGGAAAATCAAACCTGGCCTAAAAATGAATGCGGCCTGGGGTAGCTACCATCAGTTTCTGATAAAAAGCAGCATATTAGATGCATCCGGTAATTATAACTACACCTGGGCTTTGGCCAACGGTGACGACGTTCGGGTGCTATCGTCACAACACTGGGTCGCAGGCGCTTCCTATTCCAAAAATAGCTTATTGTTAAACATTAACGGCTATTACAAATCGATGACTGATTTTCCCCGATACGTCCGGTTTTCCAACAAAGAAGAAGCCGTATACCTGGGGCAGGGATTTAGTTATGGTTTGGACCTGTTTATCAAAAAAAATTTCAACGGACATACCTTCTGGACATCCTACTCCCTTTCGCGGGCTGAAGAGCTCTTCCCATACTTCCCGCAACAAAAATACCGACGTGCGCCGCATGACCAACGTCATGAAATAAAATTAGCCACACTCATTCATCTTTTCAATAATTTCCATTTTTCGACGACCTACATCTTTGGAACCGGCTTCCCCCTGTATTCCAATTACATTAGCGATAAGTACACTGAGTCCGATTATTCAAGACTCGATATGGGACTGGTATATCGACTCCCTTTTCGCAACGTCAGAGGCGAAGTGGGCTTATCGCTGTTAAATACACTTGATCATAACAATATAAAATATTCCAGCTTTGAGCGCATTCCACTTGACCAGCTAAACACAGCCTATATAGATGCGGAAGCCGTTGGGTTTACCCCCTTGCTATTTTTTAAAATAGAATTTTGATCAACAGATATCGCTTTTTGTCAATCGGTTGCCTTTTACAAAACAAGTAATTATTAAAATCATTTTTTTAGTAAATCAAAAAAAACTTGACATTTAGTAAAAATTGCTTTTATTTCGCCGACGAGTGTCAGCAAGAAACTTAATGTGATTAATAATAAAATCTAAAATTTATTTTTTTGCAACAATTCACAATCAATAGGAACGATTATTGCGAACAGAAAAATGTCTTTTTATAAAAAAGCTATAGGTTAGGGAGTGAGGTTAGAAAGAGGAGATAACGGGTCATAGCTGCGTTGCAACTGAGGCCCGTTATTTTTATGCAGTTTAAAAAGCTTCTGCGCTTTAGTACTGCAACAGTATAAAATAAATTTCGCCTCCTTTCGTCTAAAACGTCAGCAAGAAATCGTCATTTATTTCATTAGACCGTTTCCAAAACGATCATTCACATCAATAGACGCACATTTTTATAGAAAACGCGCAACCATCCAACATCAAAAAATTTAGTTATTGCACCAAAGGTTTAACTTCCCTGGCCAGCAAGGTAATAGACTGAAGAATTTGTTCGTGGGTTAAACCGGCACTATCCATTTGAAAAGTCACTCTTGAAATTCCACCCAAAGCTTCGCTATGACGTAATATCTTCTCAGCGACCAACTCCGGATTACCTATTAGAAAAGCCCCTTTAGGACCACATTGCCAATCAAAATGATTTCGTGTTACAGGTCCCCAGCCTCTTTCCAGGCCAATTTTAGTAAATGACTTTTTGTATCCCGGGTAAAACGTCTCTATGGCCTCCTGACTATTAGTTGCAACATAGCCCAATGAATGAAGCCCCACCTTTAAATCGTCGGTCGAATAACCAGCCTTAACGCCAGCCTCACGATACAAATCAATGAGCGGCCTGAACCGGTGCGTTTCACCACCTATAACAGCCACCATTAAAGGAAGTCCAAGCCTTCCGGCGCGTTCAAACGAAGCTGGCGTACCACCCACTCCTAACCAAATTGGCATTTTTTGTTGAACCGGGCGTGGAAAAACAGACTGCTCCTTTAAAGCGGCTCTGAATCTCCCCGACCAGGTTATAGTCCTGTTATCACGAATCTTCAGCAATAAATCAAGTTTCTCAGCAAACAACGCATCATAATCATCTAAATTTAACCCGAATAAAGAATAAGCATCAATAAAAGATCCCCTTCCGGCAACAATCTCGACCCGCCCCTGAGATATAAGATCAAGCGTGGCAAATTGTTGAAATACACGCACCGGATCCGCAGCACTAAGAACTGTTACAGCACTTACCAACCTTATTTTTTTGGTTCGTGCCGCAGCAGCTGCTAAAATAACAGCATTAGCCGAATCCAGATATTCTTCACGGTGGTGTTCGCCAATGGCAAAAGCATCCAGCCCCACCTTGTCGGCCCATTCGATACGCGTCAGCAGGCGATCCATTTCAACCATACTTGCGGCTGGACGTTCGACTTCGTTTTTAACATTTACAGCCGCAAAGCTATCAATCCCTAATTCCATAACGACACATTTAAAAACACCTAAAGAACAAAATGCCAACTGCTTTGTTTCAAGACATAGCAGCAACCATAAACTTCCCTTAATCCAAAAAACCTATTCTGAAATCAAAAAGTAAATTGTGAACTCGGTTACAAACATCCGCTAATTTCCTAAAGTCATATAAATAAAGTTTATCTATAAATTAAGGCACCTGCTTTATATTTTCTTTCAAGACATTCTTTTACAATAATTTATTCATATTATTCATGCTATCGAAACCTTCAATCCAACGTTTTTATCTTAAACGCCTGAAATTACCTGCTGGAATAAATAGATTCTATAGAACAATTATTTTGTCAAAAGATAACATGCGGTTAGGGTCCGGAGTATAACCAGGTTTGCAATTAACACAAATTTGCTAATTATCAATAATTTAACAACACTAAATACGGCCTCGATTTAACTATCCATTTTGAAAACCGGTAAAATATGCTTATATTTGTTGTATTGAAACTATTTTACAAACAACTCTTTCCCTATTCAAAATTGGAGTATGATCATTACTTAGCAGTAAAGAGACTCAGGGTTTCAGGCTTATTTACAATTTTGCTTACAACGCAATATCTTCAACGTAAATAACCTAGCACTACAATGAGAAACACAAGGTGACGAACGAAGATGTACAAATAACTTTCATTTAATACAGCAGTTCCGGTTATTAATTGTAGTCCAATAAATTTGTCGTGTAAAACGTGCAAATACCGACCCGACTGCTCCACAATCTATTCAAATATTTTATGCAGAAGAAAATTACAAAACAACTGAAAGTATCAGTCTTAACACTTTTATTTGGATTATTCGGATTATTGGGCACAGCCCAGGAAAAATCCTCATTTAAAATAGGTGGCGCAGTACGCTACAATATTTTCAGCAAAAGCTGGATTGACAACAAAACACAACCAGAATTTACCTGGGACACCTGGCGGCTGAATGTCAGCGGCACGGCCGGCGGTATCGACCTTAATTTTGAATACCGTTTCTACCCCTCTTTTGGGACTCATTTTATGCACCATGGCTACTTCGGATATGCATTTACCGACGATTTATATATGAAACTCGGCGTAAGTCAGGTTCCCTTCGGCATCACAAAATTTGCATCGCACTCATGGTGGTTCCAGGGACAGTATTACTTTGGTCTGGAAGACGATTACGACATGGGAATAAAATTTGACTATAACGGGATCGATAAACTGGATCTGAGTTTTGCCTACTTTCGTCAAGCCGAACCGGAAGGTCCCATTGCAGGCGGAGATGTAACCTATGGCGCCAGCGGCCCAGGCCGTTATTCTTATGATATAACTCCAGGTACAGGAAAAATCGGAACCACTGAAGTTGAGGCTCACATACGAGAACTTAATCAGGTAAATATCAGGGCGGCCTATCATCTTTCAGACGCCTTAGAAGTAGGTCTTTCTGCACAAGCCGGCGGCATCTACAACAGCGTTCTCAACAAATCAGAGCTAAGCACAGCCTTTGCAGCCCATGTGCAGGCAACTTGGGGACAGGGATGGGACTTCAAAGGCTCTATGATTAATTATAATTACGCAGCCCGTTCAGATAACAACGAAAAACTGGATATCATTCAAATGGGCGCCTATGGCTCGGCCTACGACGTAGCAGCCAAAGCCAATGTCTATTCCGCTGGTATCGCCAAAAACTTTAATGTGGAATGGGGACCCATCAACGCCATTCAGATTTATACCGACTATACTTTGGTGGATAAAATAGACGACGATTTTTACGACATGCAGCAATTTGTGCCAGGAATGCTCGTCTCAGCAGGCCCTATTTATACTTACATCGATTATGCCATGGGCAAAAACCATCCATGGATTAACAGCACCTTTGGGGCCGGAATGGGTGCCGGTGATGCAGATGCAGAATGGATGAAACGTTTTAATATAAATATTGGCTATTACTTTTAATAGAGTTTATGGAAAAAATTAGGATAAACAACCTCTCTCTAATCTTTGGGAAATCAAAACACAAAGCTTTAAAACTCCTTCGCGAAGGAAAAAGTAAAGCTGAAATATTAAAGGCTACCGGTTGTAATGTTGCAGTAAGAGATGCCAATATAACCGTCAACGAAGGGGAAATATTTGTGATCATGGGTCTGTCGGGCAGTGGCAAATCAACACTGCTCAGATGCATCAACCGCCTGATAAATCCCACCGCAGGACAAGTCTTTGTCAACAATCAGGAAATAACCAACATGACCGAAAAAGAGCTGCTAAACATACGACGCTCAGGGTTGGCCATGGTTTTCCAGCATTTTGGCCTGTTGCCGCACCGCACGGTGTTAAACAATGTCGCCTTCGGACTGGAAATAAAAGGGATGAAGAAAAGTGAACGTGATCAAAAAGCCATGGAAACCATCGATCTGGTTGGGCTGAAAGGCTATGAACACCAAAGAGTCGATGAGTTATCAGGAGGCATGCAGCAACGAGTGGGACTGGCCCGTGGGATTGCCAATGCGCCTGAAGTACTGCTCATGGACGAGGCGTTTTCGGCACTTGACCCGCTCATTCGGTCGCAGATGCAGGATGAACTATTACTGCTTCAGGAAAAAATGAAAAAAACGATTCTTTTCATCACGCATGATCTGGACGAAGCCATTAAACTCGGCGACCGTATTGCCATCATGAAAGATGGAGAAATTGTACAGACGGGTACTTCGGAAGAAATCATCACAGCACCTGCCAACGATTATGTCGAATCGTTTGTCGAAAATGTAGACCGAAGCCGTATCATAACAGCGACCTCCATCATGTTCAAAAAACCTCGTGTGGCACGTCTGTCAAAGGATGGACCAGCCACAATTCTGCGTCTGATGCGTGAAACCGATCTGAAAGAACTACCGGTGGTACGAACGAACCGCACTTTTTTAGGTTATCTGAAAATAGAAGAGGTCGCCAGGCTAAAAAAAGAAGGCGTTAAAAGTCTGGAATCCATCATAAACACAACGGTAATGACAGTGAGCCCCGATGCCACGGTAGAAGACATGCTGCCGCTCATCACGCGCACCAACTTCCCCATACCGGTTGTAAACGAAGAAAACCACCTGCTGGGCATTGTAACGCCCACCTCTCTCATTGCTGAGACCACAGGAAAAGATAAAGGAGAAATTAATGATATTATTCAAAAGGCCATTGAATTATGATAGTAGGACAATATATTGAGAGTGCCGTTAATTGGCTGACAGAAAACTTCTCAGGACTGTTTGACGGAATCAACACCGTGATGAGCGCGCTCATCGGGGGCATTGAAACATTTTGGTTATGGATTCCATTCTACCTTGTTATCGTCTTTTTTGCGGCGGTTGCTTATTGGAAAACCGGATGGAAAAACGCTGTTTTCACCGTCCTGGGATTAGTATTCATCTATTTCACCGGATTTTGGGAAGAAACCATGCTCACCTTAGCGTTGGTACTGGCCTCAGCCTTTGTTGCGCTACTGGCAGGAATACCACTTGGCATCTGGAGTGCCAGAAGTCAGGCGGCCAACAATGCCATACGTCCCATTCTGGATTTTATGCAGACCATGCCGGCATTTGTCTATCTCATCCCCGCCGTTCTGCTATTCGGATTGGGAACCGTTCCCGGAGCTTTTGCCACCATTATTTTTGCGATGCCTCCCGTTGTCAGGCTCACAATGCTGGGCATAAAACAGGTGCCTGAAGACATTGTGGAAGCCACCCGGGCCTTTGGTGCAACCCCATCACAACTTCTGATAAAAGTACAATTACCGTTAGCCATGCCCACAATTTTGGCCGGCGTTAACCAAACCATCATGATGTCTCTTTCGATGGTTGTTATTGCCAGCATGATCGGGGCCAAAGGTCTGGGCGAAATAGTATTACAAGGAATCAGTCAGTTACGTATCGGACTCGGCTTCGAAAGTGGACTCGCAGTAGTTCTGCTTGCCATCATTCTGGATCGTATTACACAAAACTTAGGAAAAAACCGTAAAACAAATTAAATTATGAAAATAAGAAAAGCTCTATTAACAAGCCTCACATTGGCATTCGCACTATTTTTAAACAGCTGTGCCGGCGCAGGTAAAAAAGATGGCGACAACAAAAAGCTAACCATTGCTATGGTTAACTGGATTGAATGTATCGCCAATACCCATCTTGCAAAAGTGGTTCTTGAGGACAAAGGCTATTCAGTTGAACTGGTCAATGCCGATGTGGCTCCGGTATTTGCTGCAGTAGCAAAAGGTGATGCCGACATTTTCATGGAAGTGTGGGAACCTATTACACACAAAGCCTATATGGACAAATTTGGCGCTAAAATTGAAAAAGTAGGGACCGTATATGATGATGGCAGACTAGGTCTTGTCGTTCCAAAATATGTTACCATCAATTCCATTGATGAGCTAAATGACGTAAAAGATAAATTTGAAGGAAAAATTACAGGAATTAATCCCGGTGCAGGCATTATGAGCATCACTCAGAACGTCATTGAAAATTATGCGCTGGATTATGAACTCGTTACTTCCAGCGAAGCCGGTATGTTGGCGTCACTCAAAAGAGCTTATGATAAAAATGAGTGGATTGTAGTGACCGGCTGGAAACCTCACACCAAATTCACACGCTACGACCTTAAAATACTGGAGGATCCCAAAGGAACAATGGGTCAGGCCGAATCCATTTCAATTATTGCCACTAAAGGCTGGTCGGAAACACATCCTGAGCTGGTTCCTTTCTTCAAAAATTTCCGTCTGAACGATGAGCAGTTGGGAACTCTCATGCTGGCTATTGAATCTAACCCCGGCAAAGAAGATGAATCTGCCCGAAAATGGTATCAAACAAATAAAGAAATGATTGATGCATGGTTCAAAAAATAAGATAAAATAAATACAAAAAAAGGGAAGCGAAAAATCGCTTCCCTTTTTTTGTAGCCTCAACAGGACTCGAACCTGTATCTGAAGTTTAGGAAACTTCCGTTCTATCCCTTGAACTATGAGGCCATAAACAGGATATCATTACATAACAATGTAACGGGGTGCAAAATTAAACTAAAATTGCAAGTTAACAAACCAAAAAAGGTCTGACATTAAAAACGGCTTAACTTTTCAACGGCCTCCATCAGCATCTGTTGGGGTCTGGCCAGATTAAACCGAAGCAAAGTTTTCTTTTGTTTTTCGTGATAGAATGCACTGTATGGAGCTACAGCAACACCTGCCTCTTCAAGCATGCGCAGTGCAAAATCTTTACTGGTTTCGTCAGATAAGTTTCCATAATCAAACAGCTGAAAAGCTGTTCCAAACCCTTCTACTGCGGTAAATTTAGTACGGGCCTCCATTAACTGAATAAATTCAGCCTTCTTATTCATAAACTGTTCACGTACAGTGCGGCACTTCTTTTGATCGGCCAAACAATTAGCCAATGCCTGCTGAAGCGGTGAATAAATAGGCTCTCCCGTAATACGTAAAACTTGCCTTATTTTATTTGAAATAGCCACTGGTGCAGCACAGTAAGCTACAGACCAATTGGCATCGCAGAGTCCTTCAAAGCTATTAACAATAATGCTATGTTCCGCAATTTTTGGGTACATAGTAACACTTTGATGATCTAATTCATTGGCCAGCAAAAATTCATTACTCTCATCACTAAGCACAATAATGTTAGTGCCATTAATAATTTTTTGCAGACGTAGCATATCCAACTCATTAAAAACAGCTCCGGTAGGATTATGCGGCGTACTGATAATAATCATCCGTGTGTCGGGCGTGATCATTCGGGTCACCTGCTCCCAATCCACAGTAAACCCCGGCTCTTGCAATGAGATATAAACCGGACGAGCACCGCTCAACAAAATATTGGACAAATAAGCTTCATTAGCCGGTTCAAATAATATCACCTCATCTCCTTCACGCAGCACCGCCGTCATGGTGGCAAACAAACACTGATGAATACCTGATGTAACCGTTATCTCCGTCTCCGGATCGTAACGATGCACTCGTGTTGCAGCGCCCTGCACGGAAATCTGATGACGCAGTTGTTGCAATCCGTAATACGGAATGTAACAATTCTGTTGCTGTGTTTCATCATTACACAACCCTTCTGACCAGCGAAGCGAAGAATCATGAATGGCATAACTACCGGCGAGATCAATAGCTCCCTTTTTTAGCGCCATTTCGGTAATGGTAGAAACAAAGTCTGAATCAAAAGTTGACAAACTAGAGTAACCCATATAAAATAAAGATGGTTTTAGAACATCAAAATTACGAACATTAAAACAATCAAACGAGGATTTAAGCAATCATTTGGCATTCAATACCGGCTATCAATATCAAAAAATACGCCATTGATCAAATAAAAGCAACAGTTACTGATTGTTTGCGCCTTCTGAAGGCTTAAATAATTCTTCAAGAATGTGCAACGATTTAATTTTTCCGACGCCCTGATGGTGTATTTCATAAAAAAGAATCATGGCTTCAAGCAAACTACGACGCTGCGATATGTTACATGCCAAAGAAGATAGCTGTTTGATGCCAGCTGAAAAAAGCAATGTAAATAACAAGCTCACATCTTTTTTGAGGTAATAAGGATGAGGAGGCTCATCGCTTACAAAACAAGCTTCCTGAATATCAAACCAGGGAAATGCATCACTATAATTATTTTGAGGCCAAAAGCCCAGAAATCGGGTCATATTAAAAAGCAACCAAATATGAAAGTTTTCCATTCCGGGCAATTCAGAATCGAACCAGAGTATGCTTTCTTCCAAAAAATCAAATAATGGCTTATTGACGCCCTCGCTGCGGAGCGCTCTGGACAATATCTCTGTTATTAAAAATGTCTGGGCGCGCCGGCTTTGTATAAAAGGAAATCTGGTCATGGGATGTATTACCCCAAACTCTTTGATTCTGTTTATATCCTTATCGGCCTTATGATACACCTCCAACTCCAAAAGGTTAAGAGGCTGTAACAACTGGAAATTACTTTTCTTTTTTCGTCCAAAAGCGCCGTTTACCATATAGCTTTGCATACCCAAATGACGCGTGTAAATGCGCACAATGGCGCTCGACTCGCCATAGCGCGTATGATCAAGAACAACTCCCCGTGTTGACTGTAACATGAACCATCTTATTTATTCCTTGCAAAAATAGTCATCTTTTATTTGCAGGTAATAGGCTGTTGTTATATATTTGCACCCGCAAAAGCATTAAAATTTGCCCAGATGGCGGAATTGGTAGACGCGCTGGTCTCAAACACCAGTGATAGCAATATCGTGCCGGTTCGACCCCGGCTCTGGGTACTAAAAAAGCCTGACAAATTGATTGTCAGGCTTTTTTTATTAAGAGACGTACAGCGATCCAATAACTCCTCGAAGCCGCATCGTATTCAATAATTCGTTAAATTTTTAGCAGTAAATTCATCACAATTACGCATAAAACGCAAAAATAACTCTGAATCAGATCGTTGCTATCTTCTATTTTACCTCAAATACGACCTTATCCATTTTAAGCCATTGCGAAGAGAAAGACACCTCCACCTTACCCATTCCTTGTGCTTTGATATATGCTATCATCCTTCCCCGATAAACACGCTGCCTGTTATCATTATAATTGCCCATATCAGCCGGGTCGCTGCTTTCCAGCCCTAAAAGTTGTGCAGGACCATCAATTTTACACGCCAGTTCATCATCTGAGAGATAGACGTAACGACCATTTTCATCCACAATACTGACCTCAATCTGCAAAACATCGCCTTTTTTAAACAAAGTCTTCTTATCCCAAAGACTGGCTTTAATGGCAACAGGACGCCCGGTTGTCTCCAAACGATCAGTAACTACCATATGACCATCATTTAAACCCTGTATTTCAAGCGTACCGGGACTGTATACCACATCCCATGTAATCATTCCTGTTTCTTCATTACGCGACATTTCCGGGCCTGCCGGCTTTCCGTTCAAAAACACCCTGCCGGTCTGACAATTGGTATAAGCAACCACCCGAAGCGTGTCCCCGTTTTCAAAATTCCACAGAGGCAATGCATCAATAGGTGCACCGCGACGGCGATCTTTCAAAGGATAAACCCCTGCGTAAATCATTGGTTCTTCGCTCCATAAACTTCTCCTAAAATATCCACGGGGTTTAATAAAACCACCCAAATCCAATAATCCCGAAGTAAAACCTCTGGAAGGCCATCGAAAAGATTCGCCCAGATAGTTGATTCCTGTCCATAAAAATTGTCCGAAAATATAATCATTATCTCTGACTGCTTGCCAGGCACCATAAGAATGCCCGTTTTCGCTGCCATATAATACACGGTCAGGATAAGCTTTGTGATCCTGCACATAGCGCCGCTCCGTATAATTGTACCCTACCACATCAAGAGCACCCGGATATTCGGTTTCATTTGACATTACAGGGCCTGCCAAACCAGCCGAAACTGGTCGCGACGGATCATAGGTTCTGACCACAGCCGCCAATCGTTTAGCGATGCCTCCCAGTCTATCGGCATGAGGTTGATCAGGTTGGTAGCCTTTGACATGTTGCTGCTGTATACCTTCCTGATCCAGAATGGGATGTGAATAGGGATCGTTGGGATAATCTACTTCATTACCGATACTCCACATAAATACCGACGGATGATTGCGGTCACGCAAAACCATATCCTTTAAATCGGTTTCACCCCATTCTTCAAAAAATTCATACGCTCCCTGAAACCCTGGTTTACCCACATTCCAACCTTCTACCCACTTTTTCTTGGGAAATTCCCACTCGTCAAAGGCCTCGTTTAAAACCAACAATCCCAGTTCATCACAAAGGTCGTAAAAAACAGGAGCCTGTGGATTATGACTGGTACGAATAGCATTAACACCAAGAAATTTCAAATTTATCAACCGGCGTTTCCACACCTCCCCGGGGACAGCACTGCCAAGGGTTCCAGCATCATGATGAAGACAAACACCTTTTACTTTCATATTCTGCCCATTAAGAGCAAATCCTTTATTGGCATCGAACGTAAGAATTCTGATCCCCACCCGGGTTTCTGTCTCGTCAATTAAAGTCTCATTATTCAATACAAAAGTTTTCAACTTATACAGATTGGGATGATCCAGTGACCACAATAAAGGTTTTTCAACTTTTAATTTTTGACGAATCAAATTCGAATCACCGGGGTTAACCATTACATTCCCTAAGGAGGAAGCCACAAGTACGCCTTCTTTGTCATAAATCTCCTGTTTAACCCGCACATTCTGACTAATAGATGTTGTATTGGATATCCGGGTCTCAACGTTTACCGATGCCAGATTTTTGTTATTGAGTGAGGTTTGATAAAATACCCCCCATTGCGCAATATGCACCGGGTTGGCATACACCAAAAACACATCTCTGTAAATGCCTGAACCGGTGTACCATCTGGAATCTACAGACTGACTATGATCAACTCTAACAGCAATGGTATTTTCATCTCCAAATTGCAACCAAGGTGTAATGTCATACATGTAAGAGATATATCCATTAGGTCGCATTCCTACAAAATGACCGTTAACAAAAACCGACCCGTTACGATATATACCTTCAAAATAAATATAAACTTTCTGATTCTGTCTGTTTTGAGGAATCTTAAGGCTCTTTCGGTACCATGCAACGCCGCCAGGTAAATAACCGGTCGCACTTGCTAAATCCGGACTGTAAGGACCTTCAATACTCCAATCGTGAGGCAAATCAAGCAGCCGCCATCTGGAATCATCGAATGCCTTCTGTGCTGCCTGCTCACTATCTCCTTTGCTATATTTCCACTGGTCATTAATCTTTTGCGTTTCTCCAAATGAAACCTGACCGAAAAGCAATGAGATCTTTAATGAAAAAATCAGAAACACTAAAAATAACTTCATAAAAATAAATCTAAATAGTGTTTGTCTATAAAGTCAACTTCTGCGTTACGCTTGTCATAAAAACAGTCATTTACGAAAAGTAAACGCCTTAATTTTTATGACTTCGAAAGCCTTGAATTTGAACTTTATATTTCAAACACTTAGTTTATGGAAAGACTCTAAATAATTAACCTAATGTAAATCGCATGAATAACTATATCGTAAGAAATAAAACTAACATTAAAAAAATATTCTCACGCTTACTTCTTGTAATTGTGCGCTATTCAAATCATATACCCCGGATACCTGCGAAGAACACAAATAACCCGGGGCAATATAATTTATTAAAACTAAAAATGCTCTAAAGTCTTTACCTGATAAATCAGATATCTGCTATGACGAAGAAAACGTCACAATTTATAATATAAACTTTATTGCAGTTCTGACCTGTATCATTTTTAGACTAATAGTTCATTACCCTTTAAGCGGACTTAATGCCATACAATATAAGCTCGTTGACATAATTCTGATTTCTGGTAGAGTATGGGTAAATACCGAACACAACAGAAAATAGCTCAGTTATTAATATATTATAATTCACTGTTTTAATGTCGGACATTGAAAACAAACCTCATTCTTTCTTAGGTATATTTAACCAATGAATTGCTTCCGCAATATTGATAAAATTATGTATGCATTGAAATGAAAATGTAGCATATTTCCACTTCTTGCCCGAAAATCATTCATGCCTGTGTGTTTTTCCATCACAATAAAGAAACTCTATTTGAAATCGGGTACGCTAATAAAGTAGAACCTTAAGACGAAAAGTAGTGTGGTTGTCAATATCAATAGGTGCCAAGCCACCAATCCCCATTTGGCACTGTTGGCATAGCCAGAACAATACCAACCAACGCCGGGAATTCCCTGTCCGAATTTGCTCATATAGCTTGGATCAAAGGCGATAGCATAACGTCAGCTGCCCTGTAATAAGATTAACTCTGAATTGAATGTGAAAAAATCAAAAGACTTTTTAAACTGCTACCAGTATCGTTGTTCTTTGTATCTACCGTACCTTTCGAACTGAAAAAATATTTTCTTATCAGTTTCAATAGGGGCTTATCCCCCACCTTAGTTGATATTTGAGCGTTTCCAATCCATGGCTCAGAAACCCTCTCAATTCAGCCTTATATTAGGTTTCTGTGCATCAATACGTCTAGTTTGCGGATGTCTTCTTTCAGATTCCAAATCACTTTGAACACCCTTGCCAATCGCGAATGCTTCCTATCAACCCGACACATACAGAGATTCTCATCCTGCCAGCTTATGACCATAACCGTTATACCAAAAATGGGAGGAAATCTATTTTATCCTCCCACTCTTGATATCCAACTATAAATAGCGAAGCTTTTAAGTTAGAATAGGTCTAACAAACTTTCTACATATTAATCTTTTCTGAAGCCGAAAAGATAAACCGGGCTGATTTATTTGAATTCGCCCCAACTCTTGCATGGAAGAAATTTAAGCTCGTTAAATCATCCGAAACATCTACGGTTACTGTTGTAGGCTCACCATAAGCAATGCTAGCAGCATCCACTACAACATCCATATCCTTGTTAACATTGTTTACCAAATAATTGGCTCCTAAAAATAAGTGAACCGATCCAATTTCAGCATCTTCCACAACTTTGTTTACTGTAAACGTTGCTGTTAACTGGCCTCCGCTGTACGAATAACTGACATCATCAACCGTTAAATATGGAGTTACCGGAACCTGAATATTTGAAGTTCCACTTACATTGACAACAATTGTGTCGGTTGATTGGTCAGCCCAGGGGGCACCTCCCAGGCGAACCAACTTATATTCTCCGGCAAAAAGACTAGCCGAAAATGTTCCGTCCTGCGCAATATAAACCTGCACCTTTGTATTGAGCGCATAACCGTCTTGCCAAATCTCAAGTTCATTCTCTCCGCCTTTTACTCCTAATGAAGCCCCATCGTAAGTAATCGTTCCGGTTAAAAGGCTATCCGGACCATCGTAATTATCATGTGAACAACTAGCAAATATAATACTCACCAGCATTGGTATATATATCAAATACTTCTTCATAGCTCTCATTTTTTAATGGAATGGATTTCTAACAATCTTAGGATTGTTGTCTAATACACTTTGCTTAATTGCTGAATAATAGTTGGCCATTGTGAATTGTCTAGCCGCATAAAAACGGGTAGGAATAAACCTATCGAAGATATATTTTCCATTATCTTCATGACCTTCTCTTACAATTCTGTAGGCAAAAAGACCTTCTACCACACTTGACGAACCTTCCGATTTATCACCAGTCCAAACCTGATCGGCAATTCTCCAACGTTTAAGATCAAAATAACGGTGATCTTCAAAAGCCAATTCTACTCTTCTTTCTTTTCTAATGATATCATTTGTAAGCGTTTTAATGCTATTAGCCGGAAAACCACCATGCACTTCTCTTACTTTATTGATGTAGCTTAGAGCATCTCCTTCAAATCCTAATTCAAAGGCAGCCTCTGCTGCATTTAAATACACTTCTCCTAATCGAAACCAAGGCCACCAGTTACGGGCCAGTGTTGGACGAACACCATATTGTGAATCTTCACTTACAAACTTACGCAGGTAGAAGCCTGTATTACTTACATACTGTTCGTTATTCTGAGGACCATCAATACCGGTCAAAACACCTCCATCATTATACGTAGAGCCTAAACTTCCTACTGAAAGGTCATATCTTCCGGTGGCGTCGTTCCATATCGCTACTCCAGCTTGCATACTTACAGCTTGTGAACGGAAAGATGAACCTGGATATACTACAGTACCATACAAACGGGCATCTTTATTTGAAAAAATATCATTGATATTATCATACACAATATAGTTGCCATTGGAATCAACATCTTTAAGCTCTCCATCTGTTCCATCCAGGTAATCGAAACTCTCTACCAGTCCAAGCGATGGCGATAAAAATGAAGACCCCTCTGTATCTGAACGATAACTACGAACCACATTATCGAAGGTAAAACCATGCACCTTACCGGTTGTATAATCCTTTGCAAAAATCACCTCATTAACAGATTCATCCATAAATAAATTGTAAAAGTTGACTCCGGCATCGGATCCTGCTGGTCCATAAAGCTCATAACCGCCATCCTTCATGATTTCTTGAGATGCCGCAAGTGATTTACTATAATAGTCATCTGCTCTTTCGGCAGGAATACCCACCTCATTGCCTTCAGTGGTAATCGGGGCACTCATCAAGGCATTGTATTTAGCAATTGATCCGGCATATAACATTGCACGGCTTTCCAAAGCAAGGGCGGTTATTTTATTGGCTCTCGTACGACTTCCTTTAGTGGCAACAAAATCATCTTTAATCGCCTCTAACTCATCGTAGATAAAGTCATAAGTAGCCGCTTCTGTTGCACGGGCCTTCTGAAGATTTTCCACATCCCCACTTCCATCATAAAGTAGTTGAGTAGTAATAATTGGAACTCCTCCCATGCGCTTAACCAGTTCGAAATAAGTGTAAGCTCTAATAAACCTCAATTCTGCTTTGAATTGCTTCTTATTATCTTCGCCCAACCCACTGCCATAGTTATCTAAATTCTCAAGTGATAAATTAATGTCACGAATAAAAGTGTAATCCCAATAATTACCATAGTCATAGGCGTATCCCCTGATATTGTTATGGTAGTCTCCATCGGTATGACCTGACCACATCGCATCGTCAAATTCTGACATTCCGCCGGTGTTAAAATCACCAGCTAATTGGGGCAATCTATTATAGTAATTCGCCAACAAACCAAGCACCAAATCCGGATCATCCCAAAGCTGATCATCAGTAATCATATCCTTGGGATCACGCTCAAACCAATCCTCGCCAATACAACTATTTAGCATGCTTAATGAGCAAACAAGCATTAGTATATTAAATAACTTCTTCATTTCTTTACCTTTTAAAATGTTAAATTAACACCTAACAAAACAGTTTTCTGCTGTGGATAAGCAACCCCTGCGGCAGCTTCGATTTCAGGATCAATTTGATATTCTTTTAGGTTATCAATTGTAAACAAGTTGGTTGCACTCACATACAATCTCAGTCTGCTTATATTAACCTTTTCGGATAGAGTTTCTGGGATTGTATAGCCGAACTCAAAGTTCTTCAAGCGAATGTAAGTCACATCATGCAACCAAAAATCGCTATTCTTACCATTATTGCCGCTGGTTCCTTTTCTTATGGCAGGATATTTACCTGCAATCCACTCGCTATTTGCATCATATGGATCGGCTCTATGCCATCTGTCTTCCAAAATATAAGCTGGTGAGTTACCGCCTGCGTGGAATGGATTTCTGGCTTCATAATTTTGCATCCAAGAGAACATACTGGCTCCGGCAAAATCCATGTTCATATCAAAACCTTTCCATTGCAAGTTGATGTTACCACCAAATCCTAACATTGGCGACCATCCTGTAGGATAGCCAATTGGTCGTTCATCATAACCATTAATAACACGATCACCGTTAACATCTTTATAAATCAAGTCACCCGGCAATTGTGTGGTATTTCCTTGTCCATCGTTATCAATCGTATAATTCTGAATTTCTTCTTCCGACTGAAACTGGCCAACAACCTGATAGCCCCAATAAATGCCGCCTACCCTGTCTTCACTTGACCAACGATATTCATCCCATGAGTTACCAAACCTCGGTTTGTATGTTTCTACGGTTCTATAACGTGAGTAGGTAAAATTACCACTAACAGTGTAATAAAAATCGTCTTTATGGTTTGAATAAGTAAGCATACCTTCCAAACCTCTATATGCCGCTTTGTTCAAATTCTCATTTGGCAATGAATACCCTACTTCGCTTGGTAGTAATACATCATATCGTGAAGCTGGCATACCTGATATTACTTTGGTAAAAGCATCGAATGAGCCTCTTAACTTGCTATCCATAAAAGCCATATCAATACCCACATTATAAGTGGTATTCTTTTCCCATGACAAATTCGTTACGGGCAATCCTCTGGGTGCAATTCCAATCACATACTCGCCATCCAAAACGGCACTGCCATTGTTAAAATTATAACCACCCAGATAACCAAAAGCGCTCACTCCTGATTCACTTCCTGTTTGACCAACTGATGCTCTTAGTTTTAAATCACTAACCGCACCTTTCCAGCCTTCAAAGAAGGACTCATCCGAAATACGCCATCCGGCAGAAATACCCGGAAAAAATCCCCAACGGTTATCAGCATTATACAGATAAGAACCATCGTAACGCCCCAACAACTCAACCATGTATTTATCCTTGTAGTTGTAATTGATTCTACCAATATATCCGCCTCGTGCCTGATACGACCACCCTTCACTATATTCGGTCAAATCAGATAAGGTTTGGTTGGGAATATAATTATTGGTAGGCGCCGAACCGGAACGATATTCTGTTTTATCGTAATCCGACTTTTCAATGGCGAGTGTAGCAGCCAAACTGTGATTATCCCATTGCTTATCGTAGTTCAACATGAACTGGTAATAGCGAGAAACCGCGTTAACAGACGACTCATGTCTCCAGCGAGCCGATTGTCCTCCCGTTTTATTATACACGTCATTTACATCATCATAGGTGTATTCGTCATACGAATACTGGAAACCATGGAAATCAAGGTGTGAATAATTGTAGGAATAGGTTCCCTTTGCCGATAGCCCAAAATCAAACTTATACTCCGCATACAAGTTGGTGTTGAAGTTTTTGGTATAATTGTCTTTATACCCCGCAATATCTCTGGTGAAGAGAGCTGGGTTAAGATCAGGGCGATTGGGCAAATTATTAATATACTCCGGGTTATCGTTGGCATATGGACCGTATAACGGAACATTACTAAACAACGATAACATGGTTGTCCAATAACCATCACCGCCAGGCAATCCTACATCTTCAGAAGTTTCCTGCCTTGCATTGGTCTGTGTACCGATTGTTAACCTATCGGTAATTTTTGTTTCCAGATTAACTTGCAAATTGTCCCTTGTATAATCAAAATCTTTCATCATGGCTTCCTGGCCGGTGCTTCCTACTGAAAAATAGTAAGTCGATTTCTTAGTTCCACCGCTAACATTGGCATTGAGGTTATGTTGAGGCACATTTTTCCTCATTATAATGTCGTAATAATCGTAGCCTCGGTAACCCTGCTCTGTTCCTCCTTGCCATTTTTGAAATTCCTCTTTCGAATACAAGCTTGATGGATCGCCTCCTTCGTTCTGAATAGCCTCCAACTGGCCTCTGGTATATTGTTTGGAGTTGGCCATTGTAGGAAAACGGGTCAAGTTTTGCCAACCATAGTAGCTGTTGACATTGACTTTAACTTTGTCGCCACTTTTACCTTTTTTAGTGGTTACCAATACAACCCCATTGGCAGCACGCAAACCATAAATAGCAGCCGATGCATCTTTAAGAACAGTGATACTTTCAATATCCTCCATGTTCAAACTGTTAAAAGCATCTGCACCGGAAACATTTGATCTACCTACCCAGTCCCGACTATTGTCGCCGCCATATGGAATTCCATCAATAACATATAATGGCGACCCCATGTTACGGATTTCAATACCAATACCACGTCCCGGTCTTGAATCTTTTGCTCGGGTAACAACACCCGCCATCTTTCCGGTAAGAGCTCCGGCGGTAGTGGTTGATGACGAACGTGTGATTTCTTCCGAGTCAACACTACTAATGGCTGTTGTTACTTTTCGCTTCGATTGGGATCCATAACCAACAACTACAACCTCATCTAACCCTACAAATTCATTCTTAAGAACAACGTCGATACTGGACTGACTTCCAATCAGATGCTCTTGTGTAATCATACCTATAAATGTAAACACCAACACATCTTCCTCAGTAGCTCCCGAAAGACTATAATTACCATTCATATCGGTAATCGTTCCTTTGGTTGTACCTTTTATCAATACGGTAACTCCAGGAATAGGTTCACCGCTTGCGTCACTGACTTTACCTGTTATTGTTATTGCTTTTTGTTGCTGAACTACATTCAAATCATCATGCCTTGAATTGGTAAGGCCATTATTTGAAGCTGATTGCTCTGCCGATGCTAGTTGACCCAAATAGGGATTAATCATTAAAAGCAACCCCAGGGAGATTCTCCTAAGGCCTTTTCGCATGCACGGGCTTAATCCGTGGATACATAATGAATGTTTCATAATCTTGTTTGTTTAATTAGAATAAAACTCAATAGAATCACTGAGACTTCTACTGAATTCCATCGATTCTATAAATTCCAAATAATAAATTTAACTTTTGTTGAATGGGACCAACTTGTCCGGCATGAATTTCCGTCGCCTTCAAAACAAAGACTGGATCGTTATCCACGCTCCAACTCTTTTCATTGTCATCATCACATTCCCCGATTATTAATCCGAAAATTAAGAATGACAACAACATCCTACTTCGTGTCAGCTAGGAAACACCATTATTTCGTTACTCTGACTTTCAAAATAGTAATTTACGACAGTATACTCACATTCCTCAGGCTTCATAAGCCCCAAAAATGAAGCTTTCTCATCTGTCGATAGAGTTCTCGGCCAAGCACCCCTCATTACATTTCTCTTCATAAAACTTGGTTTTATTGATTAATAGAAAATTCAATTATCATATTATCAGTTTCGGTTCACCTCCAGGAGCTACGATTCATCAATCTTTATATCTGAGAATTATCGTTTTCACACTTTTGGCTCCAATTGTAATATCATTGAGGCCGGCTCCAAAGAAGGTCAGGTTATGTATATCAGAAGTAACATACGTCTTCACCTCCCCATCAAACGCTTCTTTATCATCCAATTCAAAAGAATAATTCTCATTCGAGTAATTAACTGCCACAAGCACCAACTCTCGGGTCGAATTGTTCTTAAAGGCCGAAATCATCAGCGAACCCGCTTGTTCATACAAATCATGAACATCGCCAACGGTTACATTAACTCTTACCATACCGGGTCTGACAAACCGCGAATAATTTCCCATTGCCCACATCAACTTGGAATCGTGAAAACGACCATCAAATTTCAATTTCTGATTATCGGGATGATGCTGAGAAGGAATGCCGTTGTTGTTATTGTCCAGATAGATTAGACCGTCTTTATAGTCACACTGCGTGATAGCTGTCCACCACTGCCAGGAAGAAGCATTGGTCAGCGTTAAATCGTGATGGATAACACGCGCCACATATAAAGCCGTGCCCATGCCCAAATCACGTCCGTTGCCTCCCTTTATATCATCATTTTTCTCAAGGATGCAGAATTCACTTTGCCAAAAATCCATATCAGGATTAATTTGATCCAGATTGTGTCGCAGCTTTAATCTCTCATCAATTAATTTTGTAACCGGCCAGGTGCTAAAATAACTGTGGGCCGAAAACAGTGACTCAACACAGCTGAATTTTCCTATATAAAAAGGACTTTCCGGGGACAAAAACACTTTGAACTGATTTGAGCGACCCGCGTAGTCCTTCTGCTCTTCATACAAAAACTTGTATTCAGCGGCCTCTCCAAGTGCCAATCTGGTGTTCAGACCCCGCTGTTCCAGCTGCCTGTTAAGAAAAACCGTAAACCGAAACAGATCGTCATTGGTCGCCGGCGTTCCTTCCTGTGTGGGATTACTCCAATCCCATTGCGGCTCATTAAAGGGACTTAAGTAATCAAATTTCAATCCCTGTTTCTCAAAATGCGCACACACATCTGCCAAAAACCGGGCGTAATCATCAAGTTTATCATCCCTAATATTCAAGCCTGTGCGTCCCTGTCCGGGCGAAAAAGCTTTTCCATTTATCGTATAGTAAACAGGAGCCGAGTTTGAGAAAGCGATTGTATTTTCCACACCATATTTGTGAGCCTGCCGCAAAAACCACTGCTGCCCCAATTGTTTGGACCAATCATACGTTTGGTCACTGGTCAAAAAACATTCTGCCCGACGCCACGGATTCATAATTCCGCTGCTGTCACCCTGCTCCATACTTCCGGCACCAATATAAAACCGCCACATTGACAACCCGATTCCCAAAGGATTACCTTCTTTATCCATTTCCTTACTAAACAACCACTCAGCCATTTGTTGCTTTTTTGACTCGGGCCAGTTAAGCCCCACAAACTGACAACGCCAGGCATCTGATGCCCCAAAGGAATGCATCACTTGAAACTCGTGGTCTTGTTCTATATGTAGTAATACGCGATTCTCTTTTTGACCAAAAAGCGACAAGCCTAACCAAACAAATACGCATAAAAAGACAAAAACTCTTTGCATGTAATAAATTGTTAAAATTTAAATAGCAACATCTAAATAAGTCAATATACTGACGGCTTAACACTACTTTTCATTCAAATCACTTTGTTTTTTAATCAATTTGAATTTTAAAAACCAATTTTAACCCACTGACTATCTTATAATTAATAACAAATATTAAAAATCATTCATATTTTTTGTATTTTTAGCCAATTAACGAGGACAGAAAAGAATTTTTAACGAAAAACTAAAACTTATTCAAACGTTGAGTGACGGTAAAATAACGACCTGATTTTGTTCAACTGACAAATAAGGAAACAAAATCATCAAAGCAAATCGCACCACTGGGAATAATTAGACACCACATGAAATCTACTGTTGAAAATTTTATAGCTTCAGGGTTTATTATATTGACTTTAATAACCTTTTGCAGTAAAACACTGCAGGCTGCGAGCGTGCAGGACAATTATGTTATTAATGTGATCAGCAGCAACCAGGGCCTTCCCTCAGACGATGTGAAAAATGTTTTTCAGGATTCCGAAGGATTCTTATGGTTCTGCACCACCGAAGGGCTAATCCGCTATGATGGCTATGTCCTTAAAACCTTCTCCATTTCTTCACACCACAACAAGGGACTGATCACCAACTCATTCAATGCAATTGATGAAGACTCGGAAGGTTTTTTATGGTGCGCCACAGACCGGGGGGTCGCCCGGCTAAACCGCGAAATGGAAACTTTCGCCTTTTTCAACACCCACACGCAGGCGCCTTATGCCTTATCATACGATGTAATCAACACCCTTGCGGTAGACAAACAAAACCACATCTGGATCGGAAGCTCAGGTGCCGGGGTGGAAGTCCTCGACCCCAAAAAAGGAATTATTGCCCGCTACAATACCTCCCAAAGTTCCACAGGTATGAACTCCGACTGGATCACGCATATCGCAAAAGATAACCTGAATAATATTTGGATATGCTCATGGCAGGGCGCACTTACCCTAGTGGATCAAACACACAATTTTATTAAATCATGGACCAAATCTGACATTCCTCTTAAATTAAATTATTTCTCACCTTTTTCGATGACGCAAAACGGAGACAATGAATATTGGCTGGGACTATGGGGCGAAGGAATTATTTATCTCTCCCTTGAAGGAGACTCATTAATTGTTAAAAAACACCTGGATCTCAGACAGCAAGAATCCATGGAGGCAAGTAATATTATTTTTGATCTGACTTTTGACCAGGATAGTAACCTATGGGTTGGATCGGCCACTGGGCTATTCCGGATAGAAAATCCAAAACATTCTGACTCCGCCTTCCTGCAATTCAACACCGAAAGCAGAAACCACAGAATCTCAAACAACGAAGCCTATACAGTTTTATGCGACGCTTCCGGTCTGATTTGGTTAGGCACATCAGGCGGTGGAATTAATAAAATTGACAACAAAATAAAAATGTTTAAAACGTCATATATAAACAACGATTCCGAACAACTGCTATCACAATCGGTAACTGCTTTTATCAAAACACCGGAGGACGATTTACTCATTGGTGTTAAAAGCCATGGATTTGGCAAATACAACCTCAAAAATCAAACTTTTACCAAATTCACGCAGCTGCCAGGTTTCGATCATTTGCCTGCCGATCTCAATACTGTAAACTGTTTCCTCTGGGACTCCAAAGGGTTTCTATGGCTCGGTACCAGATATATGGGTATCATAAAAGTAAATCCTAAAACGGGTAAATATCTTATCATCAACAAAACTGCAACTCAATATAACTTCCCTTCGCGCGAAATATCCGACATACAGGAAGACTCTTTTGGAAATATCTGGGTCGGCACAGAAAATGGCCTTTATAAGATAATTGCTTCTGAACCTGCAAATTTTAACAATTTCATTATTCTGAGATATGCTTCTGAAGACGGTAATTACGAATCACTCAGCAGCAACCGGATTTCCAAAATTCTTATCGATCACAACCATCATTTGTGGATTGCTACTTTTGACGGAGGCGTAAACCTGTCAACCTCTGATATAAGAAACCATTACCCGCTTCTTTTCGAAAGATTTCAATCGGCCCAAAAAGACAGCAACAACTTAATAACAGATCATATCCTTACACTTTTTGAGGATACCTCGCATAACCTATGGGTGGGATCGGGAGGTGGTGGACTGTTCAAATGGGCGCCTAAACAAAGAAAGTTCAGTTCATGCTCTTCGTCGGTTGCCGGTGATATCATATATACAATCAATCAGGACAATCAGAACAATCTTTGGATAGGCACCAACCGGGGGCTTACAAAAATGAATCTCTCAACACACGAAATCCGCTCAAATTATTTCTTACGGGAAAACGGTCTTCAAGGTAATATTTTTAATAAAGGAGCCTCCTTTAAAGACAATCAAGGCGGCCTCTATTTCGGCGGAAATAATGGCTTCAATTACTTTAACCCCATTGATCTCAAACCAAACAATTTTATTCCACCTGTAGTAATCACTGATGTTAAAGTAATGAACAAACCTGTGATAACTACTACGACCTCTGAACAACCTCTGGTTTTAAATCATCTGAATAATAATTTTTCAGTCACTTTTGCAGCTCTTTCCTATTCCCAACCCGAAAACAACAAATATGCAGTACGCCTCGAAGGTCTGGAAGAGGATTGGAGAATTATAGATGCCGATATGCGTTTTCTCAATTACGCCAATTTGAAACCGGGAAAATATACCCTTAAAATCAAAGGCTCAAACAGTCAGGGGCAATGGAACCAAACGCCGGAACAACTATTTATTAAAGTTAAACCGGCTCCCTATAAAACATGGTGGGCCTTTTCAATCTATTTATTCATTTTCGGGGCCTTCATTTTATTGATATTCCGTATTGAAAAAAAGAGTCAAAAGGTAAAACAAGACCTGGAAATAGAACATATAGAAAGACAAAAATCCGATAAACTCAACCTTTTCAAGCAAGGTCTCTTTGCAAACATCTCACACGAATTTCTTACACCCCTAAATATTCTTGCCTGCCTGATTGACGTCTGGAGAGATGAACGAAAGGCTCCCAACAGCAAAGATTTAGCCCTGGCCGAAAGAAACATTAACCGCCTCAACCGCCTCAACCGTCAATTCCTGTATTACAGCCAATCAGAAGCAAAACAACTGACGTTGTCTGTTGGGGCTGAAAACTTAAATAAATTCACTCAAAATATCTGTGACAATTTTATTCCCCTCGCCAGAAAAAATCAGATAACATTTAATTGTGAGATAAATTGCCCCGAATCTAATCTTTGGTTCGATCAGGAAAAACTCGATATTATTCTTTACAACCTGTTATCAAACGCCTTTAAATTCACCCCAAAAGGAGAAACTATTTCCATCGACCTGAACCTTTCTAAATCAGAAAACCAAACGTTGGCTCACTTCACCATAAAAGATACCGGCAAAGGAATTGAACCCGATCAGCTAGCTAAAATCTTTGATCGTTATCATTCCGTTAACCGTAACTACCAAAAAACAGGCGGTTTCGGAATTGGTCTGGCCCTCACAAAATCAATGATCGAAACACACAAAGGATCCATTGACCTCAAAAGCAAGTCAGGTGAAGGAACTGATATTTCTTTCTCCATTCCTATAAATAAAAATGCTTACGACAAATCTGAAATAGCTGAAAACCGACAAAATCAGATGCCAATCGCGCTTCTGAAACCCGACGATGGTGATGAAGAAGAGGTTATCCTCAGAATTAAAAATCTTCAACAATCGTTCGAAGACAAACCAGTGATCCTTATTGTTGAAGACAATGCCGACTTCAGAAAATTGCTTAAAAGTAGTCTGGAACCCTTATTTTCTGTTATTGAAGCCCCCAACGGAATAATTGGATACGAAACAGCTCGAAATAAAAGACCAAACCTCATTATTTCGGATGTTATCATGCCTTCGATGAATGGCATTGAATTGTGCCGAAAAATCAAAAAAAATGAAACAACATCGAGGATAAACGTGATCCTGCTCACCGCCAAAATATCAGACGAAGAACGAGCTGAAGGATACCGCGCAGGCGCCGACAGCTATATTACAAAACCTTTCAGTATGAACATTTTACTGGCCAGGATAGAAGCATTACTGGAACAACAAAAAAAAGATAAGACACGGATAAAAGATTTTGACCACAATGAAAACAAAAAACAAAATGATTTTATGGCCAGTGCCCGGCAAATTATTGAAAAAAACCTGTCAAACCCCGACTTTAGTGTTAAAACATTAGCCGAGGAATTGTCCATAAGTAACTCTATGCTATACCGAAAAACTTCAGAACTGCTCAATATCAACCCAAACACCTTTATCCGAAAAATAAAAATGATGAAGGCGGCCGATATGTTAGAAGAAAACAATCTTTCAATTTCTGAAGTGGCCTTTAAATGTGGCTTCAAAGATGTCAGTTACTTTGGAACCTCTTTCAAAAAAAATTATGGCCTAACCCCTTCACAATATCAGAAGAAAAACAACAAAATATAATCAGCAAAAAACAAGTGCTTGATGAAAAATGCCCAAATTCAAGACTTCAAAGACCAAAAAATGGTCATTTACTACAGTAAATAACCATTTTGAAATTAAAAGTAAAGCCGAAGTTTAACGGTTCTTGCCAGCACCAGTGAAAAAATCATTTCACATCAGAACCATCCAACAATAAATCAACGAGATTCTTTGCAGCCTGATAGTTGTCAAAATCTGACGGAAGGAACAAATGATCAATATATTCATTATAAAGCCAGGGATCACCAACGGCAATGACTTTGCCCTTACCAAGGCGGGCTTCGGCAATAATAACAGCTCCATTTTCCTCCAGTATCGGAACAGCAGGTTGTGAACATGTAATGGATGAAAGTCCCTTGATAAATATCTTCGTCACATCTTTAAATAAAACATGATCGGGCAGATCGGTGGAAGCACAGCTGTTAAAATTTCGTGGTTTCCCGTGTTGCGACTTTTCCTGATGCAGAATATCGTCATTAAAATGCATCCCAAATTTCGACATCAGCAGATTTAACTTATCCAGCTCACAATTTTTTGAATCATTGGCCAGTACCAATAATACACCCCCGCGTCTAACCCATGCCACAATCTGTTTCGCAGCCTTATCATCCATAAATTTTGGATCTTCGGTCTCATTCCGGGTATCAGGATCAACTATAATATAAACACTGGCATCCTTTAACGTACGACGGCTCGGTTTTGAACCAAGCAACGATAAACGACACCCTTTATCCGTAAATAACTTCCCAAATTGCGAAAAGCCGCTCAAATCCGTGTCTTCCCATAAATAGTGATAGGGATTACCCGTCTTTCCACTAATTTCATTGTTATAATAATTGTCGAGCAGGATGTTCTTTTGCCCAAATCCTAAAAAACTAATCCCCGTTAAAAACACTATGACCAACAACTTTTTCATATTCAAACCTCCTTTTTATTTAAAATAGACTCATATCTCTAGAAATAGTTAACCGGGTCGATCGGTCGGCTGAACACCCGATATGCCAACTTTTAAAGCACTAAAAAAAACAATAGATGCGTAAAACTACGAATTTTAGCCAACAGCCAATCTGTAAACAGTTGATAAAAACGTGTTCAAAAAAAAGAAACAACAGGAGACAAACCAATATGAAGAGCAGTTAAGTGTTTGGCAATAAAATCAACAGCTTCGCTATACGTACCATAAAAACAATTACTTTCGAAAAGTAAACGCCTTAATTTGCATGCCTTCACATGCCTTGTATTTGAACTTTATAATTCAAACACTTTGTTTATGGACAGGCGCTATTTATAATGATACAATGTTTTGAAAACGATCAAAAAATACAAAAAATGATGCGAATAGACTAATTATAACCCCAAACGATACTGGTTCGTATAAATCCGATCAGTTTGGAAGCCTGAATCGGTTGTGGATATTTAGTTAATCAAAAATCCAGACTGTCTTATGGGAGCGCTAATAATGCTAACCCAAAGGTCAAAAAATTCAATTTTTGCCTCCGGTTTTACGTACGAAAAACTTTCAGAACCGACGAAAAAACATGATCCTGTAAAGCGACCCAAAATTAGCTGGAATTGCCCGAAAAAATCCGATACCTGTTGGCCCTTTCCAAACTGCATGGAACAGAACAAGTGTCCTCTTAATTTTTTGAATGTTGATTTTGTGTAAATTAGAGACGTACTTTTGGGTCAACGTCTGTAAGATATAGACTTATGCAGGACTGTACTTAAAATGGCACCTTTTTTAAAAGACAATATAAATGCAATAACTCCTTTAGGTTATAAACCCATAAAGGCGTTATGCGCATGTGATAAAAAAAGCTAAAGAACAACAGGACAACAAACAAGAAAACATAAAACTCATGAAACCCATTATTTTAAACTTTTTATTATCATGTGTCTTTTTTGGTTCATGTAAAAAGATTGACGACAATCTGATAGACACAAGCCCCAAATTACCAGAGGTCACGCAGGAAGGAAAAAATATTTTTGGATGCTATTATAACGCTGTATTATGGAATTTGAAAAAACATGCTATCCTTGTAAAAATAGTATATCGGCAAGATATTTTAGAGATAATAGCATTGAAATAGCAGCAAAGGGCAGACCTGTAATCGATACCATAAATGATGGCAAATCAGATTACCTTCGAATAAACCTACTTCCCATTGAGAACGAAAAGAATCTATTAAATGACTCTTTAAATTATGCGACTTTCATTAAAAGAAGAACTGATGTAGTTTTAAAAAATATACCCGGTTTAAGCTGGGTACAAATAACACATTTGGATACAGCTAAAAGAATAGTATCAAGTCTGTTTCAAATATTATTTTAGATGAAACGAGCATGGAAATAATCTCTCACACAGGTGAATGATTATTCCGGCAAGTTCCATATGACCTTAAAAAACAAAATATAATCATATAAAACGAGCCTTGGGAATTGATTCTCACACAGAAGTATGATTATCCTGGCGAGTTCCATATGGCGACTGAAAAACAAATTATAATCATATGAAACGAGCCATGGGAATGGATTCACACACACGAGGATGATTAATTCCGGCGAGTTCCATATGGCACCTGAGAGACAAATTTTAAACATATGAAACGAACATGAATTTTAGCATTCTAAAATACACACAGGAGAATGATTAAAATTCATCGAGAGTTCCATATGACCATTGAAAGATAAATTTAAACATATGAAACGAGCCATGGGAATTTATTCACACACAGAAGTATGATTATTCCGGCGAGTTCCATATGGCAACTGAGAGACAAATTATAAACATATGAAAATGAAGTACCCATTTCTTTGGGCAACGGGAGATTCGATATAAAATATGATGCAATGAATTATTAAAATACCCAATGACACTCTCAACATGATATATGTTGAAAATTATTACGACGATGATTATGGTTTATTTATGAAAGTGACAAGAGGTTCCAATAAAAAACGTTTTCAGATTTCTCTTGCTGACTTACAGGGGATTGATGAAAAATCAAATAATTACCAAATTTTGGACGATTATTCAGTTTGGTTTATAAAACATTAACAATATGGAATTAATAGACAATAAATTAAAACTAAGACCTTTCAAGAATTCGGACTCAGAAAAATTAGCGGAACTTTGCAATAACAAAAAAATATGGGACAATGTACGTGATTATTTACCATTTCCATATACTGTTAAAAACGCTCAAGAGTTTATAAAACATTGTCAAGGTGAAAATCCACAAGAAACATTTGCGATTGAGTATAAAGGAGAATTTGTTGGGTCTATTGGTCTTGTAAAACAGACAGATGTTTACAAATTGACAGCTGAAATCGGATATTGGATTGGTGAACCATATTGGAGTTTGGGAATAGCAACAAATGCTGTTCGGTTAATTACTGATTATGGACTTAATCAACTTGAATTAGTGAGAATTTATACTGGGGTATTTGATTTTAATAAAGCATCGCAAAGAGTTCTTGAAAAGGCTGGATTTAAATTGGAATGTATTTTTGAAAAATCAGTTTATAAAAATGATAAGATTTGTGATGAATACAGATATTGTTTAATAAAGAAATCATTGGTGCCCGGTAAAATATAGAAAAATGATTAGAGCCCAGCTCCAATGTGAGAACCAGAAATTTCAGGAAATAGTGGAATCTCTCTCCGCCTCAAAAAATTTCCGTTAAGGAAATTACTTGCAGTGGCGGCATTTTAATAAATTGAATTTTGCTGTAGTGGAGCGAAGCGGATCACGAATACCTTAAAAAACAAACCGCAATGAGAAAAAAAAGCAAAACCCATGCGGTTTGAGCACATAAACAAAAAATCAAAATCCAGCTCTAATAAAAAACCCAGTAATTTCAGGAGATGTCGGGGTTACTCTCCGCCTCAAGGAATTTCCGTTAAGAAAATCAATTTTATTGGCGTAAAGAAATCCGGGCTGTCTGAGCGAAGCGAGTTCCCGGATTTTAGACAATGAAATTGATTTTTAGGAAATTACTTGCAGCGGCGGCATTTTAATAAATTGAATTTTGCTACGTTCGGCATTGTCGCAAACAAGTTTGCACACTGCGCTCACTAAACGCAAAATTTAATGTTATTGAATTTTGCTACGTTCGGCATTGTCGCAAACAAGTTTGCACACTGCACTCACTAAACGCAAAATTTGTGTTTACTTTTTTTTGCTGTTGAAAAAAAGTAAAAGCCCGTGCGGCTTGAGCACATAAATAATTGTCTAAAATCCAACCTTAATATAAAACCCAGTAATTCCAGAAGATATCGGGGTTACTCTCCGCCTCAAGAAATTTCCGTTAAGAAAATCAATTTTATTGGCGTAAAGAAATCCGGGCTGTCTGAGCGAAGCGAGTTCCCGGATTTTAGACAATGAAATTGATTTTTAGGAAATTACTTGCAGCGGCGGCATTTTTTTGTTTACTTTTTTTTTGCTGTAGTAAAAAAAGTAAAAGCCCGTGCGGCTTGAGCACTTAAATAAAAAACATGTTTTTTACGTGCTACGACGTAGCGAGACGCTACCCCGGACGGCGCAAAATCAGGTCTATAGGCATTATTGCCGTCCGTTAAAAAAATGAAACATTGTCTAAAATCCAGCTTTAATATAAAACCCAGTAATTTCAGAAGATCTCGGGGTTACTCTCCGCCTCAAGAAATTTCCGTTAAGAAAATCAATTTTATTGGCGTAAAGAAATCCGGGCTGTTTGAGCGAAGCGAGTTCCCGGATTTTAGACAATGAAATTGATTTTTAGGAAATTACTTGCAGCGGCGGCATTTTTTGTTTACTTTTTTTTTTGCTGTTGAAAAAAAGTAAAAGCCCGTGCGGCTTGAGCACATCAACCAACATTAATCCCAAATAAATTCCATTTAAAATCCCCACGCACAACCCATTTCATCAAAAAGGGGGTCGATTAATTCCCATTTTTTTACACTTCAGAAAATCATTTTATAATTTTCGTTTCATTAAACAACTACTAATCAAACTACTGCCATTAAAAAGATAGCATAACATTAAAACAATACTAAAAAAAAGCCCTGGTTCAATTAATCTAAAAATTAAATTATGGACGCTTCCACATCAAACATAAGCAACAATTCTCAATCCTATATTAACAGCACTTACAACAATATTAAAGCTTCTGAATACAATACGAAGGCCTCTCAGCACAATATGACTGCCACTATGTCCATAATGAACCCTTCTCAGACCAATATAACTGTCACTATGTCCATACTTAACGCTTCTTAGCACAATATGAATGCTTCTTAGATCAATATGAGTTCAATTATGTCATATTTTAACAGCAAAACCTATTCATAATTATACATATAACTCACTATTATTAACTAAAAATTCATACTATGTCACTTTCAGAATCCAAACGCTTTATAAAAAACACAAAATCTTTGCACAACGTTACTTCCATCGTTTCCCCGCCATCTTAATCAAATTAGGCTTAGAAGGTCCATACCCCATTCGATACGATGAAATTTTCAACAAAATAAAACTCTTTTACACCACCATTAAAAACGACGAAGCAATACAAACAGAATTTACAAAAATAAAACTCACCCCCGAAGTCATTGACGACTGCCTCGCCAAATTCGACCAATTATTAATCGCAAGAGCCAACTACGACAAAGAGTCGGGAGAATCAAAAGACGCCACCGATGTTAAAAACTCAGCAATGACACAAATGGATGAATGGATGGAAGATTTTGATGCCATTGCACACATCGCATTATACGACAAACCCCAACTTCTCGAAGTTTTAGAAATATTTGTACGAAACTAAACAACAGTTGTAAAACGAGATAAAATTCCACACACATTGTAAGCACATTGGCAAGTCCCGGCCGACCATCACGACACCAATTTTTGTATTAAGTGAGAATAAAATTAACAGGTTAAAATTTTACCGGGCGATACAAAAAATGAGCAAAGCCACATGCTTGCCAATAAGCTTACAATCGTACCCCCCGCACTTTCCCCAAATGGCACATTAAAATTTCCGCCGCACAAAATAAACAAACGTAACAAGTGATCGAACTTCCTAGACAACCACCAATAGCCCTGTAAGGTCGTAAGCCAAACAGTTATACAATTTCTTTCAGAGTGGATATCTAAAGCAAAATAAAAAGGTAGACAACGATCCAAAACAAGTCTATAGGCATTATTGCGGTCCGTTAAAAAAATGAAGCATTGTCTAAAATCCAGCTTTAATATAAAACCCAGTAATTCCAGAAGATCTCGGGGTTACTCTCCGCCTCAAGGAATTTCCGTTAAGAAAATCAATTTTATTGGCGTAAAGAAATCCGGGCTGTTTGAGCGAAGCGAGTTCCCGGATTTTAGACAATGAAATTGATTTTTAGGAAATTACTTGCAGCGGCGGCATTTTTTTGTTTACTTTTTTTTTGCTGTAGTGGAGCGAAGCGGATCACGAATACCTTTAAAAAACAAACCTCAATGAGTAAAAAAAAGTAAAAGCCCGTGCGGCTAGAGCACATAAATAAAGAATTGTCTAAAATCCAGCCTTAATATAAAACCCAGTAAATCCAGGAGATGTCGGGGTTGCTCTCCGCCTCAAGGAATTTCCGTTAAAAAAATCAATTTTATTGGCGTAAAGAAATCCGGGCTGTTTGAGCGAAGCGAGTTCCCGGATTTTAGACAATGAAATTGATTTTTAGGAAATTACTTGCAGCGGCGGCATTTTTTTGTTTACTTTTTTTTTGCTGTAGTGGAGCGAAGCGGATCACGAATACCGTTGAAATAAAAACTTCAATGAGTAAAAAAAAGTAAAAGCCCGTGCGGCTAGAGCACATAAATAAAGAATTGTCTAAAATCCAGCTCCAATATAAAAACCAGTAATTCCAGGAGATGTCGGGGTTGCTCTCCGCCTCAAGAAATTTCCGTTAAGAAAATCAATTTTATTGGCGTAAAGAAATCCGGGCTGTCTGAGCGAAGCGAGTTCCCGGATTTTAGACAATGAAATTGATTTTTAGGAAATTACTTGCAGCGGCGGCATTTTTTTGTTTACTTTTTTTTTGCTGTAGTGGAGCGAAGCGGATCACGAATACCTTTAAAAAACAAACCTCAATGAGTAAAAAAAGTAAAAGCCCGTGCGGCTTGAGCACATAAATAAAAAATATATTTTTTGCCGGACAATCGTGATTCCGTAAATAACCCTAAATTTACGTCTCAATTAAAATTCAATCTCAGCGATGCAAATCTGCAACCCATTGTTTCATTAATTGACTGTTTCATTATCAGGCAGCCTGCACAAATCGCCTTATCGAACCATTGCGACACATCACAGATCACAAACCGTGAGTAGGCGGCACGTAGCCGGCCTGCACATCGCCCTGACAGCCTGAATTTTAATAACAAACAACAGACATTACGTACAGAACACCTACCTAATGCCAAAAAACGATATAGAACACCCAACAAAAAGACTATGAATATCTGGCTTCTTGCAGGCATAATAATGCTTATTGCTTTTTTAATGACCATGACCGGCCGCGGCGGCGGCAACTTTTACGTGCTGACCTTAATCTTTTCAGGCTACGACATCAACCTGTCGGCCTCAACCGGCCAGTTTATCCTGATGTGTTCATCGCTCATGGCAGCAATTCTGTTCAGCCGTCAAAAAATGAATCACTGGAAACTAACCATTATGTTGGGAGTTCTCATTTTTACCTCAGCCATCGCCGGCGGCTATTACGGCCCCACCTTTAATGAAAGACTGTTAAAAATAACCTTTGCAGTCGTCATGATATTAGCCGCATTGCTGATGTTACGAAAGCCCAATAAGCAATTTAAACACCAACACAAGTGGATAATCACGCTAAAATCAGAAGACATCCAATTCCATGTTAATCTGTTAATAACAATACCTGTGGTATTACTCACCGGCTTCATTTCCGGAATGGTGGGTGTGTCAGGAGGCTCCTTTTTGGTGCCGCTAATGCTTCTGACCATGGGCGTTCCCATGCACATAGCCGTGGGCGCTTCAACCACATTGGTAACCATATCGGCCGCCGCCGGATTCTTTGGACATGCAAGCGCCGGATTCTTCAATTATTCGCTGGCCATTCCATTGGCCGCAGGCGGAATAATAGGCGGCTTTGCCGGTGCTAAAATGGCCCTGAAATCGAAACCCCGTAATCTAAAATATCTCTTTGCAATCACGCAACTCGTTGCAGCTGTAATGATGATTATCAGCGTGGTATGATGCTGTGGCACCAAGTCTGCCCCAAAAAACAATAAACAGCTTAAACCCCGACTCTAATAGAAGAACCAGTAATTTCAGGAGATAGTGGAATTCCTCTCCGCCTCAAGAAATCCCCGTTAAGGAAATTCCTTGCAGTGGCGTCACTTTAATAAATTGAATTTTGCTGTAGTGGAGCAAAGCGGCTCACGAATACCTTTGAAAAACAAACCTCAACGAGTAAAAAAAGTAAAAGCCCAGACGGCTTGACCACATAAACAAAAAATTAATTAAAATCCAGTTCCAATATAAAACCCAATATATTCAGAAGATTTCGGGGTTGCTCTCCGCCTCAAGGAATTTCCGTTAAAAAAATCAATTTTATTGGCGTAAAGAAATCCGGGCTGTCGGAGCGAAGCGAGTTCCCGGATTTTAGACAATGAAATTGATTTTTAGGAAATTACTTGCAGCGGCGGCATTTTAATAA